>CAZFQP010000001.1:0-114122 GCA_964520505.1 uncultured Candidatus Saccharibacteria bacterium
CCTACACTTCCGCCGGCGCCTTCCTGTCCTATGGATTCAACTCCTGGGCCAGCGTTGTCGACGCCAATGCGGATGATTTAGCTTTACCGGCCGGCGCGTTCATTCCGCCGCAAGATGGTAAAGTTATGTGTTCCGACAGAGGTTCTGATAAAGGCACTTGCTACCTGGTAACAGGTGCAATGAAAGCTGGATTCACTTCCGCTGCCGTCTTTACAGGCCTTGGTTTTAGCTTCTCAAAAGCTGGTATGGGTGATCTTTCTTGGATGGCCTCTACCACAAACATTGACTCTTCCACTCAGGCTCATCGCCCGGGTGTTTTGGTCAACAACAATGGTACCGTCCAATTGGTCGGTGCTAACGGCTTGCTTGGTATTCCGGATTTAGCCACCTTCAATTCTTGGGGCTATTCCTTTGCCAACGTTGTCCCGGCTAACGATGCCGACAAAGCTATGACTCAGAGCGGCGTAATGGCTGCTCGCGTAGCTGGTCAATTGTCTCCGACTGCTTTGGTTGGCGGCAATAATCCTCCGGTAGTATCCGGTTCCGTCTCTGCCTCTTTGGCTTCCGACAGTCCGGCTGCTCAAACTTTAGCTATTGCCACCTCTGTAAAAAGCGTTGTCACTTTGGCTAAGTTTGCTTTCTCCGGTTCCGGCACTGTAACCCAGTTGCAGGTTAAGAGAATTGGCGTTTCCTCTGATTCAGATCTTTCCAACGTGTATCTCTTTAACGGAAATACTCGTTTGACTGATGCTGCTTCAGTTGGCGGCTCCAGCTTAATTACTTTTAGCAACCCGAATGGCTTGTTTACCGTCAATGGTAGCATGACCGTTTCTGTTGTTGCTGAAATTCCGGCGAACACTGCTTCCGGTAAAACTATTGGCGTGCAAATGACTTCGTTCACTGTTGCTAATGGTTCTGCCGCTACTGTGTCTATTTCCGGTAATTTAGTTACCACTTCTAATGTTGGCTCAGACTTGGCCTATGTTTCTTTTGGAACGGTAACCCCGTCCGGCGGAGCATATGACCCGGCTGCTGCCACTGAAGTTTTCCGCAGCAATGTCACAGTCAATAACCGTGACATGACCATGTCTCGTTTGATTATTCGCAACATTGGTACAGTTCAGCAAGCAGACTTAAGCAATTTTGTCTTGCGCGTCGACGGTACCCAGGTTGCCCAAACTCAGACTATGGATTCCAATGGCTACGTTACCTTCGGCTTTAGCCCGATAACCTTGAAAGCCGGCACCCGCATAGTTTCTGTGTTGGCTGACATTGTTAACGGTTCTTCCAGGAACTTCCAGTTCCAAATTCGCAATGCCGCGGATGTCAGCTTCACTGACTCCCAGTATGGCGTAACCACTGGTTCAACCACTGCTTTCCCAATCGGCTCTGCTGTCAAGAATGACATCAACTCCGGTACTATGACTGTTGTTAAGGCTACCAACTCTACTTCCGGTAATGTTACCGACGGTAGCAGCGATGTAACCTTGGCCAAGTACACAGTGACTGCCTATGGTGAAGCTCAAAAGATTGAAACTATGACTTTTGGTGCTACTTCTTCCGACGCTAGCGTTGGAAGCTTGCGCAATGGTCGTGTTTTGGTCAACGGTGTCCAGTATGGTTCAACCGCCTCTTTGGCCAAAACCACCAACAGTGCTTATACTACTGGTGGCACTTCCTTCACTTTGAACTACACTGTCCAGCCTGGAACTCCGGTTACTATAGAAATCCATGCTGATATGTATGACAATGATGGCACCAACGACTTAGGCAACAACGACACTGTAACTGCAGTGTTAATGGCCGGTTCTTCCAATGTACAGAAAATGGTTTCCTTAGGTTATAATAGCGTTCCAAGCTTGTATGTACTTGGTAACTCGGTCACCGATGTTACCGGTTCTGCCGGCTTGAGCAAAAACGCTACCTATGCTAACCAAACTGTACCGCTGCCTCAAACCCAGTATAAGATTGGATCTTTCAACTTGGTTGGCAGCTCTTCCGAAGACATTAATGTCTCTAGCGTTGACTTAGCCATTCAGGCTTCTTCTTCCTTGAGCAACATTAACAATGTTAAAATGATGGTTGCCGGAGCTATGTTCGGTACCAACAAATCTACTGTTGCCATTACTAATGGCGGCGTAGGCGCTACCTCTACCTTCTCTGGTAACTACAAGTTACCAATGAGCACAACCGTTGCTGTAGAAGTATATGCTGACATTGCTGCTCCTTCGGCTGTTTATGGCTCTGACTGGTTAATTCCAAGAATTGCCGTAAATGGTACCACAGCTAACTCTTCTGCGAGCATTATGGCTACAGCCGCTGGTCAAACGATCAGTGTTGGCACAGCCAGCATAACTGCCGCTCAAGATCCGTCCACTCCGGTTGCTGCTATTACTGCAGGTAACCAGACTAAGACAGCAGCTGCGTTTAAGTTTACTACTACCAACGACCAATACACTGTTAGTGAAGTAATTGTGTCTTTAACAGATGCAACTAACGTAACTAGCGTTGTTTTGAAAGACGGAAGCAATGTTATCCAAACTCAGCCGGGTAACGCTTCAACCACATTTAGCAACTTGAGCATCCCTGTTCTCGCGAACAGCACCAAGATTCTGACTGTGGACTTGGTATTAGGAACAACCGGTTTTGGCGCTGGCACTTCTGGTGCTAATGCCCAGGTAACCTTGCACTCTTATAAGAGCGCCCCGTCTTCCACCGGTACTGTTTCCCAAACAACTAACCAGGTTGTGTCTGGAAATCCTTTGTATGTTTACAAGGCTATCCCGACAGTTACCAACGTTGCTTTGCCTACCTCGGTATTACAACCGGGTGGCACCAACACCTTGGCTAAATTCTCTGTTAGCTCAGGCGGTACTGGTACAATTGCTTGGTCTCGCGTTAAATTTACCTATAGCACCTCCTCGGGTGTTTCTAACCTGAGCAGCGTTGCTTTATGGGATGCCGATACCAATACTCAAATCACAGGTGCAGTTAGCCAGGATTACACTGCCAAGACCATAACCTTCTATAGCTCCTCTGAACAACAAATCAGCGGTGCTAAGACTTATGTGTTGAAAGCTACTGTATCCGGTGGTAGCACCACTGGTGACTATGTTGCCACCAGCATTGCCCAACCTAGCACTTTCTTGGCCCCAACTACGGCCATTGGTGCTTCAACCTCTGCGGCTTCCTTGATTTGGTCTGATGTTTCAGCCCAAAGCCATGGATTCACCAGTGTTGACTGGAACAATGACTACTTAGTCAAGAATCTGCCAACAGATTCTCAGACTTTGGTTAAATAACCTAAGTAGTTAGAGTCGTTTCTTAAATACGCAATTTAAGCGATCCCGCCCCGATTTATCGGGGCGGGATTTGTATTTGGGTTTGCCCAGTAGGACAAATTTGTGATTCTACTGGGCTTACCCAGTATAGCCATCTACTCATGCATATAAAATTATATGGGGCTTGAAAAAACCCCATATTTCTTGTAAAGTTAGGTATATCTATCCTGTTGAACAAAGCAAATCAATCTATAATTAAAAGGAAGCGAAATATTAATTTTAAGGAAATGAATAAAAAAATAATTTATTTTGTGATAATTATAGTGGTAATTTTGGCAGCCGCCGGTTTATTTTGGCGTAGTAAATACCAAGGTTTAAAGATACAGCAAAAGACAACATTGCCTAATGTTGAAAGAAATTTAACAGCGGAGCAGAAAAAAATATATACGGATAAAATTGCTAAAGGCGAGGAATACTTAAAAAATTTAAAACCACAAGACAAAAATTTTTCTCAAGAACAGCTAAATACTTATATGTATTTAGGACAGTTATATTATGGCCTGGGGGATTTGCAAAAGTCTAAGGAAATGTACGAACTGGCCTTAAAAAATGATCCAAAAAATGAACAGGTGTTAGTGGGAATATCATCCGCTTTGGTTGAAGCAAAAGATTTATATGGCGCTCAAGCAATTTTGGAAAAGGCTTTGGAAAACAGTCCCAAAAATCCCGATGTCTGGCTTCGCTATATTCAATTAAGGAACGACACTGGGGCTTCGTTTGGAGATATAAACCAAATTTACACTACTGCATTGGAAAAAACTGAAAGAAAGACCGATATAATTACGAGTTATGCGCAATTCCAAGAGAAAAATAATCATATAGCAGAGGCAATTTCGTTATGGCAGGAAGCATTGAAAGCTTATCCCAATAACGCAGTTATGTATCAGCAAGAAATAAATCGGTTGCAGAATTTAAAAAAGTAGTAAAATTCATTTATGAATAAATCCGTTTTAAAAGCTTTCACCGTTTTGGTTTTTTTGTCCCTACTAACTCCTTTATGGGTTTTTACTGAATTACAGTTTCCATATATTACCAGCAAAGCTTTCTTTTTCCGCATTGTCGTTGAATTGGCTTTACCCATTTACATTTATTTAGTTTGCGTAAATAAAAATTTGCGCCCCAAGCTGAATAATCCGTTAAATATTTTTGTTATTGCCTTCTTTATAATAAATGTAGTTACGGCTTTTTTGGGGGTAAACCCAATGCGCAGTTTGTGGGGAAATTTTGAGCGCATGGGTGGAGTATACTATTTGGCACATTTAGTTTTGCTGTTTTTTTATATTCAACTGTTAGGCCGGGCTCAAGGTGTGTACTTAAAAAGATTTCTTCAAGCTTTTGTGGCGGTAGCAGCTTTGGTCACTTTAAATGGGTTGTCAGGCTGGATTCATGGGCCAACGTTTACAACAGACCTGTCCTTGCCGGATAGAGTCTCGTCCACTTTTGGTAATCCAATTTTCTTTGCCAGCTATTTAATTGTTCCTTTGTTTTTAGCCGCGTATTTTTTTCTATCCGAAGAAAAAAGAATTTTGAAAGTTTTATTTGCGTTTGCGTTTGTTTTGCAGCTGGTAGGAATTTATTCTTCCGGTACCAGAGGTGCTTTTGTTGGCCTTTTGGCCGGCGTTTTTGTGAGTTCAATTATTTATTTTTTTCTTGTAAATTCCACAAAAATGCGTCGGTATGGGCTTTTAGTGTTTGGGACGTTGCTGATTATAGTGGGCGTATTGTTTGCTATTCACAATAAATTGCCTCAGGGTAGCACGCTGTCGCGCATGTTTAATTTTAATGATAAAAATACTAAAGCTAGATTGATTCAGTGGAAAATGGCCATACAGGGTTTTAAAGATAGGCCTATATTTGGAACTGGTCCGGAAAATTATTATTTTGTTGCGAATAAATATTATAATCCGGAAATCGTTCAGTATGACAACAGTTGGTTCGACAAACCGCATAATTTTTTGCTAGAAATTTTATCAACCAATGGGATTTTTGGTCTGCTGGCTTATATATCCATGATAGGTTTAGGAATTTATGGAGCTTGGCGGGCATATAAATCTGAACTGATAAGTTTATTGGAGATGTGCTTGTTGTTGGCGGCAATAATCGCTTATCAGGTGCAAAATTTGTTTGTTTTTGATACAGTCTCCGCCAGTGTGGCTTTTTATATTAGCCTCGGCTTTATTGTTTATATTTGGTCAGAGGGTCAGAGGGGAGAAGTTGAGATTAATTTTGACACTACCGAAAAATTTAAAGAAACAAAGGTAACATTGTTGGCCGTAGGTTTATTAGTCATAATGTTTGTTGTTTATTTTTCTAACATACAATCGATGCAAGCAGCAAAGCGCGTAAATTTTGGCTACTCCTATGCCGAATACAATCCGATGCAGGCTGCCGGTTACTTTGAGCAAGCTTTAAAAGTTAAATATAATTTGGATCCGAGAGAAACTGCGAACCGATATTCCGATTTTGCTTCGGGGATTATGAGCGGTGATCTTGTAAAAACAAAATCCGATTTTGTGGCTGAACAATTAAATAAGGCTACGGTATATCAGAGGTTGATTACAGAGAAAACGAAAAATGATCCAATTTTATTTTTACGTTTGGCGATAGATGAGTTAAATTTAGCTCAGTTAAACAATCAAAGTATAAATCCAAGTTTAGCTGCGGCAGATAGGGCAATAGAATTGTCTCCAAGAAGGGCAGAGGCTCTTCAGATTAAGCTACAAATAGTCGGAAGCCAGAAAGATTGGTCAGCAGCAGTTGAACTAGGCAAACAAATTGCCGAACTTAATCCCTATAAGTCAGATTTAAAGTGGCAATTGGCAATGCTTTATTATTTAAACAATCAAGAAACCGAAGCTGTTAAAGCAGGGGATGAGGCGCTTGCTTCGGGTTTTAAATTTTCAAGTTTGCAACAATTTTCTTGGTACATCCAATATTATGAAAAACAGAAGGATTATACAAAAACTGCGCCTTTGTTAGAAAAGGCGATTGAACTTGAACCTAATGAGATAGGATTGTATGTTGATTTAGCTCAGACCTATGCTAAACTCGGGGATTACTCCCACGCGAGAGCCTTAGCTCAGCAGGTGGCGGTCACCGATCCAAGTTTAAAAAAACAAATGGAAGAATTTATTAAAACTTTAAAATAAGAAATATTTTAGGTCTAAATAATTTTTCCAATAAAAATAGCTGGTAATATTCAACCAGCTAAGATTATTATAGAATTACAACTCTTTTTGTTATTTGGGGGTATTTAATTTTGGTAATTAGTGTTCACACTGTTATAAATAATTTTGGAAATGTCCTGGATGACTGTTTTTAAATTGTCCAAATCTTGTCCTTGCGTCATAACGCATAAGGCGTAAGGGTTGTTGGGTAAGTAAATAATTCCGCAGTCATGTAACTCAATATTTAATACCTGTCCGGTGTTAGACGTGTTTATATGTTCTCCAAATTTTTGGGCAACTTTTGTTTCGGCCGGAACCCCGGCAACCAAGCCCTCTTTAAAATTAGCCTGGCTTAGCAAATTTAAAGATTTTTCAGAAAGCGCAGGTGTTAAGTAAGTTGCGTTATACAGAATTCTAAAAAAAGAAGAATATGCTTTGGCGGAAATTGTGTAATCACTCTCATTGTCTTTGGGAGGGTCTATATTGAGGTCGGTATATACGTCTTTTAGCGATGTGTTATCTATGTTTGCCAATAAAGCGTTTTTTGCCCCATTGTCGGAATTAATAATCATTTTTTCAATCAGTTCTTCCACGGTGTAAGATTTGCCGACCTGCAGGGTTGAAGGGGTTTGGTAGGGGACATTGCTTATTGTCTCGTCTAAAGATTTATTGTAATCTATAATTTTTGTAAGTATTCCCGGATTGTTTTCCGCTTCTTTATAGTAAGCCACCATAATTACGACTTTTAGCATACTGGCCGGATTGTACTTTTGGTTTTCGTCGATTCCAAACCAGCGGCCTAATGTGAGATCCCGAAAGTAAACAGAAATTTTGGTGTTTTTATTTTGCTGAATTTGTTGGCTTATGTAATTTTGTACTTTGTTATTTAGCGGTTGAAATTCATTAAATTCTTTACTACTTGGTATATTGTAACCTAACAGGGGACTAATAAATTTATAGTTACCCGTGTTAAGCCTAACCGGCCGGATTGAATCAAATAGTGATTGGACTTTTTTTGTTTCAATTTTTTGGGTAATTATAAAACCGCCAAATCCGCCAACAAACAAAGATACCAGAATTATTGGCCAGCTAGGTTTTATATTGTTTATCCAAATTTTTCTATAATTCATACCTACACAACCCTTTCTAAAATAATTATTGCATAACCCGACAAGTTGGTAAAATATATTGCAGTATTGCTTGAAAAAAACCCAAAATTAGGGTAAATTTAACATATTGATAACTTAATGAAAGATAAAACTGTATGAAGAAGTTTGCCCAATGGATGTTTTTTGTTTTAACTGCCTTGGCTTTAACGGCTTCCTGGTGGGTATTTAAAGATTTGCTGTTTCCTTATGTGACTAGCAAGGCGTTCTTTTTTCGTATCTGCATTGAGCTGGCTTTGCCATTTTATGTTTATTTGTTGGTTGCCGACAAGAGTTTGCGGCCTAGTTTGAAAAATCCTTTGCATTGGGCAGTGGCGCTGTTTCTATTAATTAATATTATTTCTTCTCTTGTCGGGTCGGGTATGGTGCGCAGTTTGTGGGGAAATTTTGAACGTATGGGCGGCTCATTTTATATTGCCCATTTAACCCTGCTGTATTTTTATGTTGTGGCAATTGGCCAAATGCCGGGTTTGTTTTTCCAAAGGTTTTTAAAAACTTTTTTAATTATTTGTTCCGTGGTGGCCATAAACGGCTTGTTCGGGTGGCTCAAGTTGCCAACATTAATTATGGATCCTTCCTTGCCGGGGAGAGTATCTTCCACTTTGGGTAACCCAATTTATTTGGGAAGTTTTGCTATTATCCCAATGTTTGTGTCGGCTTTTTTTGCTATGCAAGCGGAAAGTCGCGGTTCTAAAATCGGCTATTCTATTTTAAGTTTCATATTTTTTTGGGCCGGATTTTTGTCCGGCACGCGCGGCGCTTTGGTTGGCTTTTTAGCCGGTGCTTTTGTCTCGGCTGTAGTATATTTATTTTTGGCTAAAAATCGCAAAATTAAAATATTCGGTTTTGGCGCTGTCGGAGTGCTGGTAGTCGTGGCCAGCTTGTTGTTTTCTTTTAGCGACCGGTTACCGGCCGGTTCTACTGTTCAGCGATTGTTTAAATTAAAAGATTCCAATACCGACGCCCGCTTGCTCCAGTGGGGAGTAGCCCTAAAGGGTTATGGCGAAAGACCGTTGTTTGGCACAGGTCCGGAAAATTATTATTCAATCGCCAATAAATATTATAACCCGGAAATTTACAAATATGACCGCAGCTGGTTCGACAAGCCGCACAATTATTGGGTGGAAATTTTAGTTACCAATGGCGCTTTTGGTTTGGCTGCGTATTTGGTTATGGTAGTATTTTTAATTTGGTCTCTCTACCGAGGCTTGAAAGCAGAATTGTATGGTCCGGAAGAATTTAGTTTAATGCTGGCCGCAGTGTTGGCTTATCAGATTCAAAATTTAACCGTGTTTGATAATGTATCTTCCAGCCTGACTTTTTATGTCCTGCTTGGATTTGGTGGTTATATTTGGACTGCTGCTTCTAGCGCCACCAATAACAGCAAAGACCAGAAAAAAAGTTTAATGGCCTACGGTCAAGCTTTGCCTATTGCTGCAGCCGGTGTTTGTTTATTGGTTGTGTCTTATGTAGTTTATGTGGCAAACGTTTTGCCTATGGCCGCTGCTAAAGACGTAAATTATGGTTATGCTTACGGGGCAGTGGATGCCAAACAAGGATATGAATTTTTTAACGAGGCCGCCACCAATCCGTTTAATTTTGACAAGACAGAAATGGCCAGCCGTTATGCCGATTTTGTGACAATGGCAGCAAGGGGAGAGGCCGCGAAGAATGCTGAGCTAATTAATAAGATGATTGAAGGAGCCACCAATGCGAGTTTAGCCGCATTGGCCGATGAACCGGACTATGCTATTACCTGGCAGCGTTTGGCCACAATCTATATGCTTAAAGGTGTGCAAACTCCGGACGGCAAAATGATAGTGGATCCTAAAGCCACTCAGGCTATAAATAAAGCAATTGAGTTTGCCCCTAAACGTCCCGAGGGTTATATTACCCTGGCGCAAATAAAAGTTTATGAAGGAGATTTTAAATCGGCTGAAGAATTAATGCAAAAGGTTGTTTCTACTTTTCCAACTGACCCGGGTTTAAAAATACAAATGTTGGTGGTGTACCGGTTAGAGAATAAGCTAGATCAAGCTATTGGGCTGTATGAGCAGGCTTTAAAACAGGGGTACGCTGTAGGTACTTACTCCGACATTAAGTGGGCTGTAGACTATTACGATGAACACAAGCAATACATTGAGGCAATTAATTTAGTGCAGCAAGCCACTGCCAAAGAACAAAACAACGTTGTAGCTTTTGTCAGACTGGCTAAACTTTACGCGGCCGCCGGACAATATGCCCAAGCTCGGGATTTGGCCACGAGAATTCTGGCTGCCGACCCCAAACAATCAGTCGAGCTTCAACCCTTGCTAGACTCATTGCCGAAATAATAATGAACTAAAAAACGCCGCTGCCCGCGGCGTTTTTTTGTTAGGCTAATGCATGCCCTCTGGAGGAAATTGGTCTAAGATGAGTATGTTAAAAGGAATTTAAAAATAATCCTTATATTTGACACTCTTTTTGAAAGTGGTATTCTTAAGAAAACAGTGTGTAAATAATTAAAGTAACTAAAATGAAAAAGACATTAGTTTTACTTTGTCTTTTATTCGCCGGGATATTTTTTAATCTCAAACAGGCAAAAGCTGAAGTGATTTTTGAGCAACCGGCGGTGGGTGGATATTGGTATGATGACATATATGGCAATGCTTATTTCTGTGATTATGCCGGCGATTGCTACAAAATTACTAGTTCAAATATTAGCCCCGGTATTTTAACTAATTTTCTTGGGTCAAACGCTTTTTCTGCACCAGACGGAAAAGTAATAAAATCGGTAAAATTTTCTTTGGCCAAGTTTACAGATGTGAATGATCCTGGACGGTTAATTATGTGGTGCGATGCCCCGACTGGTGGTAATATGTATTATAGTTCCCAAAGTTTAAAAGCTTCAGATTTAGAAACAGACAATTTTAAATATTTTGCCTTTGATTTTCCAACTAGCCCGTGCACCCTTGTGCGCGGGTTTTATTTTGAAATGATGGGCGGTTGGTACAACTTAAAAGTGGAGGCTACTCAAATAAATTCAAAAGTCAATTATGGTATTGGTCATATCCAATATGCCGGCGGACCGGATGGTTTTGGTCAATCAACCGGTTATGAAAATATAGAACCATATATTCAAGTTTCGGACGGCGTATTTATTCCTCCTGCTCCGCCTTGTGATCTTGGGTATTCTTCTAATTATCCAGGCATCGCTTTGCCGACTTATGATTATGACCCGGCAGACGGTCTGGTAAGATTTCATTTTAAAACTAATGGCTCACAATTTACGTATAGAAGGTTTAACGGCGTTTGCGAGTTGCAATATCCGGTTTTATGGAGCCAAAAAGGTGATTTATTTAATTATACTCCGGCCACCAACAATATAATGTATAAAGCCAAAGAGGTTAAAGATGGCTCCGGAAATTTTCTTAACTACACCTGGCAGGCGTTTAATGAAGACACAGGACAGCAATTACCCATAGATTTAGCCCCAGCTAGCCTGGCCTTCGGCGACCCTGTAATTAGTATTGGTTACTTTTCCTATACCGGATATCCCGGTTATTCCACTTATGTTGAATATTCTATTTTTTCTCCCGCAGTCTGGGTTAAAGACCCTAACTTCGTTGCTCCACCACCGACCCCAACCAAAACCCCGGTGTTGATTGTTCCAGGGGTATTGGGAACAGATATATTAAAAGGTGATGAATTATTATGGGCAAATCCAAACATGAGTTTAATTCCAGATAGCTTTATGGATCCTTTGGGTTTTAATTTGGACTTAACGCCGGTAGATAAAAGTTTAACTGTTGGTCCAGTAATTAGGAACAAAAAGCTTTTAGGAATTGTTTCCCATTATACCGACGGTTTAATTTTAGAATTAACTAATCAAGGCTTTGTTGAGGGGAGGGATCTATTTACTTTTCCTTATGATTGGCGATACGGGGTAAGTGGTAAACTTGATGATAATTCAACCATTATTGATCAACTAAAAGGGCAAATAGATTATATTTTAAAACAAACCGAAGAAGGGAAAAAAGCAGGTAAAGTTAATATCGTAGCGCATAGTACAGGCGGGTTATTGGTAAAAAAATATGTATTGGACAATCCAGACGAACATAGTATAGACAAAGTGGTATTTGTTGGTGTCCCTAATTTAGGGGCACCAAAAGCTATTAAAACGTTGGTGAAGGGAGATAATTTTGACGTTCCTGGTTTGAACCCGGACGTTATGAAGAAAATATCGTATAGTTTACCTGTGGTTTATGATTTAATTCCTTCGGAAGAATATTACAATCAGGCTGGTAGTTTTTTTCATATTAGTAATCCATTAAATAAGTTAAACGAACAGGATAAAGATTTAAATTACTACGAAACAATAAAAAATTTAGAAGACAATACTTTAATAAGCAAAAAAGCTATGGATGGGAGCTTGCTACTGCATTCACAGCAATTTGATAATTATGACATCCGAACAAGAGGAATTGATGCTTATAACATGATAGGTTGTAAAAATCCTACGCTTGGTAAATTTACAGAAACGATTCAACTGAATGACTCACCCATTTTTGACTTTCCTAAGTTAACAAGTGGAGACAAAACCGTACCTTTTGTAAGTGCTGATAGTTTATTGGTTGACGGAACAAGAACCTTTTTTGCCCCAAAGATTAACCACAGCGATTTATTAAGCAGCGATGGCCCAAGACAACAGATAGTAAATATTTTATCCGGGAGTACGTTAAGTACGAATGGAAAAATACTGACACGGAACGAAGTTTTAAATCGCCCAGATCTTTGTGAAATAAAAGGTGAGGACTTGCACATTAAGAGTCCCGTACTAATTGACATTACAGATAGTAATGGTAACCATTCAGGACCTATGCCAGATGGAAGTGTAGAGAATAATATACCAGGAGCAGACTATGAAATTTGGGGGGATCACAAGTACGTATTTTTGCCAACAGACGAAGGTCAGACTTATTCAGTTAACCTTGTGGGCACTGGCACGGGAACATTTACTTTTAATGACCAGACAATAAATGGAGACGAAGTTATTAAAACTCAAGTATTTAGCAATTTGCCGGTAACCACATCTTTAAGTGGGCAAGTTATTTTGGGAAATGAAAATAGCCCAACAACCCTAACCTTAAAAGAAACCCCGACAAGCACCCCAATAATTGTTTACCCCTCTTCAATTTTAAATCCGAATGAATCAAAAGATTCAAATTCTCCAATCTCAACTTCTACAATAATTGGATTAATGGGGCAGCCAGGATTTTATAGAAGTAATGCCACGGTTACCCTTACTGCATTAGACCCTGTTATTGATGGTAAGGCTGAGGAAACATCGGGAGTGTTAAAAACTCAGTACAGCATTGATGGTGGTGATTACTTAGTTTATTTAACTTCGAGTCCAATAGTAATAGTTAGTGAAGGTCCTCACAGCATTAAGTTTTATTCAACTGACAGAGCGGGAAATAATGAACTAGAGCAGGAAATAGGTTTCGTAATTGACAAGGCACCGCCAGAATTAATTTTTAGTTTTAATCCGAAACTTAAAGATTTAGAGTTTACAGCCACAGATACACTACCAAGCTTAATTACCACCACTTCCACATCAGCCAAGATTAAATGGCCAAAAATACCCGCTTTATTTTTTAAAGATTCAGACAATATTATTACAGCCACCGACGCTGCAGGAAATACAATTCAACTTGAATTAAAAGATAAAAATAGGAAGATAAGTATGAAAACAGAAATTAAATCACTAAAGTATAATGGCCAGACAGTAAATGTTAACAATAACAAACTCGGATTCTTATGGTTATATGATAAAAATGGCAATTTAGATTATTTACTGCAAAATGCCCAATCTAAAGTTGGCTTTAACATTCTCGCGGTGTATAATGGTAGTAAGACAACATTGGTTGGTAAAGACGGTAAAGGGGTAATAAACAAAATCTTAACAGGGTTAAATGTATTAACTCTAAATACCGTAAAAGGGGACTTAAACTGGTCAATTAAGTCTGTGGTCTTGCCACCACCAACTGTGAGACGTTGATAGGTATTTTTTTGACAATTATTTAACCAATAAAAATAAATTATGCAAAAAAAAATAATAGTTTTATTATCCTTGGTAATTCTACCTGTAGTGTTAATACAAGTATATACTTTTTATTTTGAATTTGCTGGAGGATTTTTGGAACAATACCGCAATTATTTTAAAGTTGGGTTTTTACTTACATCAATCATTGGTAGTATTTGGCTTGTCGTTGTATCAAAAAAAGAGAAGCAGTATACTTGGTTAGTATTTTCGATTTTACTACTAATTGCATTACTAATCTATTTATATATGGGTCTAGCGATAATTAATATGTCCTACGGTTTTTAGTAAATGACACATAAATAAAACATTTAGCTTGTTATTACTAACTGGACAATTCGCGCGAATTGTCCAGTCGGGGATTAAATTCTGAAATAAGCGTAAGAAAAAACTCCTCAGGTGAGGAGTTTTTTATATATTTGTTCTGTGGCTTGGAGCATTTTTTCTTCAGTGAAGTTTTGGGCTCTTAGCTGTGCTTTTTGGCCAAGGGTTTTTTGCAGGCTTGGGTCGTTTATTAATCTAGTGAGCTTCTCGGCCATAAGCTGCGGGTTTTCCGGCTCTATTAATATTCCGGTGTCTCCAAGGGCTTCGGGCACACCGCCTACATTAGTGGCAATTATTGGAAGTCCTGCTCGCATAGCTTCCAGTATGGAATAGGGGAACCCTTCCTTGCGGGAGGAGAGAATAAAAATATCCAAAGCACTTAAATATTTAGATGCGTCGGGGATATTGCCCGGTAGGGATATTTGATTTTCTAATTTTAAATTTCTAATTTCTAATTTTAAATTGGCTGCATCCGAACCGTCGCCAATTATCATAACTATTATTTTACTTTTAATATTATCCGACAATAAACCAATCGCTTGGATTAAGACATCCAAACCTTTTGTTTTGTAAAAATTAGCCAAGGTGCCAATAATTATTTTGTCAGACGGCAGGTCGAGTTTCTCTCTGGCTTCTTCTTTAGGTAAAAATAAAATGGGTTTTATTCCATTATGAATAACGGTAATTTTGTCCGGGGCAATTAAATTATTATTTAAGGCCGCGGTTCTGTCTGCTTCGGAAACAGCAATTATAAATTTACGGTAGGCGGAGGCGGTTTTTTCTAAAGCTAAGTAGAAAGATTTTTTAACCCAAGACATCGGCTCGTTAAAAATAAAACCATGCGCGGTAAAGACCACCTTGGTTTTTACGCCCACGCAGGCAAAGCTGCCCAAAATTCCGGCTTTGGTAGAATTTAAATGAACAATATCCGGTTTTAAGGTTTGCACCAAATGCCGGATTTCCCACATCGCTAAAAAGTCATCCACCAGGCTTATGTCGCGCTTTAAGTGGCGAAGCTCATAAGTTTCCAAGCCTAAGGCATTGGCTTTGCCAAACAATTCATGGGCCTCGTTGCCGGCCGCAACCTGTCCGCCAAAGCGCCTGGCTAAGGCCAAAACATAATTCTGAGCCCCGCCGCCGTCGGCCTGGGTAATTACATAAAGAATATTCATAAGGGTATTTTACCTTAAAAACCTTTGCTTTAAAAGGGCTTTTGTGATAAAGTAAGAGGGAATTAATTAAATTTATGAGTATAGAAACAAATAAAATTGCATTAATTACAGGAATTACCGGTCAGGATGGTTCATATTTAACCGAATTGCTTTTGAGCAAGGGTTATATTGTTCATGGTCTAATTCGTCGAGCCAGTACTTTTAATACAGAGCGCATAGAGCCTGTATATCAGGATCCTCATGCCCTGCATAGAAATCTTTTTTTGCATTATGGCGACTTGTCCGACGCTTCAAATTTAAACCAGCTAATAAAAAATATTAAGCCGGATGAAATTTATAATTTAGGTGCCCAAAGTCACGTTAAAGTTAGTTTTGAAATTCCTGAATATACGGCAAATGTTGACGCCCTAGGCACGCTACGACTTTTAGACGCCGTAAGAGAGAGCGGAATTAATTCTAAAATTTATCAAGCGGGTTCTTCCGAGATGTTTGGCGAAGTTTTAGAAAAACCGCAAAAAGAAACTACGCCATTTAATCCGGTAAGCCCTTATGCAGCGGCAAAAGTATTTTCCCACCATTTGTGCAAAATTTATAGAGATGGTTACGGAATGTTTATTTGTAATGGTATTTTGTTTAACCATGAAAGTCCTCGTCGCGGTAAAACTTTTGTAACCAGAAAAATTACCACCGGCATAGCAAATATTTTGGCCGGCAAACAAGATAAAATTTATTTGGGTAATTTGGATGCCAAGCGAGACTGGGGTTATGCAAAAGAATACGTGGAAGCAATGTGGTTAATGCTGCAGCAAGAAAAACCGGGAGATTATGTGGTAGCTACCGGCGAAACCCATTCCATTAAGGAATTTTTGGACGAAGCGTTTGGCTTGTTAAAAATATCCGATTGGCAAAAATACGTTGGAGTTGACCCAAAATATTATCGTCCTGTAGAAGTTGATTATTTGCTGGGCGATTATTCCAAAGCTAAAAAAGAACTAGGTTGGGAACCAAAAGTTAAATTTAAAGATTTGGTTAAAATAATGTTAGAGGAAGATATAAAAAGTGCAGGCTTAGACCCAATAAACTTTATAAAGTAATGGTTAAGGTTTTATTTTGCGGACTAAAAAATGAATATGGTAATCCAAAAAGAGGATTGTCTTTTGAATACCAAAATTTATTTGACAGCTTAGCTCACATGGAAGATGTGAGCGCTGAACTTTATGCGTCGGACGAAATTATGAGTCGGATAGGCAGGGACGAAATGAACAACCAGCTTATAAAAAAAGTTGAGACAGAAAAACCTGATTTGTTATTTTGTTTCTTATTTACAGATGAAATAAAAAAAGAAACAATAGAATATATTACCAAAAATACCAAGACTAAAACATTCAATTGGTTTGGTGATGACCATTGGAGGTTTTCTAATTTTTCAAAATATTGGGCACCCTTGTTTACCCTGGTTTCAACCACCGACAGCTCCGCTTTTGAAAACTATAAGAAATTGGGGATTGGAAATGTTATTAAAACTCAATGGGCAGCCAACCATTTTCTTTATAAGCCCCAGGATCCCAAAAAAAACTCCGGTGAATATGCGGCAACCTTTTTGGGTCAAAACTATGGACTAAGGTCCAATTATGTTAGCCAGTTGCAATCCGCCGGTATTCCTATAAAAGCATTTGGGTGGGGTTGGCCGGACGGGGGCGTTGACGATGAGACAAAGTTAAATATTTTTTCTTTTTCCAAAATTAACTTAAATTTTACCGAAACCCCTGATTATGGGGTTAAGAAAAAAATTAATTTGTTAGCCAGACTTTTTTTTAAAAAAGAATTGGGGAAAATAAAATTTAATTTTAGTCACCCAGTCGACAATTTAAAATCTATTATTGGTACTCAAAAAAAAACTATTAAAGGAAGAAATTTTGAGGTACCGGCTTGTGGCGGGTTTTTATTAACAGGTTATTCCGACGAAAATTTAGAAGAGTATTATATAGACGGCAAAGAAATAGTAATATTTAAAAACTTAACCGATTTAATTGAAAAGTCTAAATATTACCTGAGCCATGAAGCAGAGCGAGCCGTAATTGCCAAAGCTGGTTATGAGCGTACAATAAAAGAGCATACTTATGAAAAACGTTTTAGGGAAATTTTTAATAAAATAATGTAATTGTTATGACCACAAATAATAAAACAGCATTAGTCTGCGGTGGCGGTGGATTTATTGGCAGTCATTTAGTTAAGAGATTAAAGCAAGAAGGCTATTGGGTCAGGGGAGCCGATTTAAAAAAACCAGATTTTTCTGCAACAGCGGCCGATGATTTTGTGATTGCCGATTTACGAGACGACGAATCTTGGAAAAAGATTTTAGACAGGCCTTTTGATGAAGTTTATCAGCTTGCCGCAGATATGGGCGGTGCAGGATATATTTTTACAGGGGAACATGACGCCGACGTAATGCATAATTCCGCAAGTATAAATTTAAATGCTGCTCATTATGGACAGAAAGCCGGAATTAAAAAGATTTTTTATTCGTCTTCGGCTTGCATGTATCCGGCTTACAATCAAGAAGACCCAAATAACCCAAAATGCAACGAGGCTTCTGCCTACCCGGCGGCTCCGGATAGTGAATATGGTTGGGAAAAATTGTTTAGTGAGAGGTTGTATTTGTCCTTTGCCAGGAACTACAAAATGAATGTTCGTATTGCCAGGTTTCATAATATTTTTGGCCCAGAAGGCACATGGCGCGGCGGTAAGGAAAAAGCACCGGCGGCAATTTGCCGTAAGGTAGCCGAGGCTCCGGATGGCGGAGAGATTGAAATTTGGGGCGATGGAATGCAAACCAGGTCATTTTTATATATAGACGAATGTTTGGAGGGGGTTAGGCGTTTAATGCAAAGCGAGTTTACTGGCCCTGTTAATATAGGTTCTGAGGAGATGGTTACTATTAACCAACTCGCCGAAATCGCTATGGGCATTGCTGGAAAAAAGCTCACTATTAAACACATAGACGGACCGCTAGGGGTTCGCGGCAGAAATTCAGACAATAAACTTATTAAAGAAAAATTAGGATGGGCTCCCTCCCAGCCGTTAAATACTGGCTTAACTAAGACTTACGAGTGGATACAGCAGCAGCTTAAAGCAAAAAACTAGCAAAAAATCAGGTTTTTGACATCTAATGAGCTGTATTGACACCTAAAAAACTCCTTGTTAGACTCTAATTAAGGAGTTTTTTTATGTCTGAAATTAAGCCAAACGAAGTATATACAACATCAGAAACGCAAGTGCTGCTTAAAATCAGCAACAGCACAATTAAGCGCATGCTTAAAAGCGGTCTTTTGCGTGCCAATAAAATTGGTAAGCAGTATAGGATTATGGGGCATGAAATTTTGCGCTTAGTCTCTCCTGCATTAGAAGAAAAGGCAGTTGGCGCATATCAAAAAATTAAGACTTCAGCAAGGGAAAAAGTTAAGGATTGGTAAGGTTTATTTATAAAAATAATTTTAACAATGTCAGAAACGTTGTCACAAAACATAATAAAAAACACGTCGTACAGTTTTTTGGGGTATGTTGCTCCGATTGTATTCAGTATTTTCGTTACTCCATTTATGGTACACCGTTTAGGGCTGCAAGATTATGGTGTATACGTTTTGATTAACACAATTATAAGTTTTATGTTTATGGCAGACTTGGGTCTTGGCTCTGCTGTAGTAAAGCATGTGGCTGAGTATTGGGGCGGTCAAAAAACTGAAAGTATTCAAGGACTGATGAATTCGGCAAATACAATATTTTTTGGTTTGGGACTAGTTGGGTTAATTGTTTTTGTGCTTTTGGGAAAATTTGGCCTTTCATTGTTTAATATTTCAAAGGAAAGTCAGCCACATATTTTAGTGGTTTTTTTGATTGCGGGAATAATGTTTACCCTAAGCTGTATTGGGCAGCTTTATATTTCGCTATTCCGTTCATTTTCCAGATTTGATATAAGTGTAAAAATTAGTTTGGGGCAAATGGTCCTAACTAATTTATTTATTATCCCGTTGCTTTTTATGGGATATAAATTAAAAATGATTTTGTTAGTAAATTTATTTGCAACTGCTTTAGCAACTTTATATTTGTGTCGATTATTTTTTCGGCAGTATAAAGATTTTGATTTTTCTTTTGGCTGGGATTATTCTGAAATAAAGAAAAATTTTAAATTCGGATTCATTTATTTTATTAATTCTTATTTTTTTACTGTACTTGCGATTTTTGACAGATTAATCATCCCATTTTTCTTAGGTCCTTCGTCCTTGGCATTTTACTCTTTGCCGGGCAGCGTCGCTGAGAAAATTAGCGGGATAACAGGCACTAGCGCCGCTGTGATGTTCCCAACAATTAGTAATTTGCAGGGCCAGGGCGAAAATGAAATGATTCGTAAAGTATTCCACAAATCTTTAAGAGTAATTATTATTGTTGCATTTGGTATGGCTGCTACAATCATAGCTTTTGCAGATAAAATAATGTTCTATTGGCTGGGTCCGGGTTTTGGTCGGGATAGCGTTATCGTTTTGAGGATTTTAGCTTCAACCTATTTTTTAATTTCAATTTATGGAATTTTGGGCAGCATTCTTTTGGGTTTAGGCAGACATAAATTATTAATTAAATGGACTTTTGGCATGGCTTTGGTTAATTTAATTTTATTATTCTGGTGGATGCCTAAGTTTGGAATCATTGGCGCGGCTTGGGCTTACTTTGCTGGCATTTTGCCCACGTTAGTCTTAATTGTGTATGCTGAAAAGGTTTTGTTCGGTGGTTCCGGCATAATCAAAAATTTTGTTTTACTTTTCGGCAAACTATTAATCACAGCCACAATCTTCATTGTTTCCGCCCGTTTATTAATCGCTCCTTTTATTACAAACCTAGCAATGTTAATTTTGACAGGACCAGCTTTTGGCGCAGTGTTCTTTCTTATTTATAAAACCTTGGGTTTCGTGGAAGAGGATGATTGGGCGACGTTAAAAATTTTTATTTCGATGCTTGGTAAGAAATTGGGGGTTGTACAAAGGTAAAATTTTTTTTTTAGAATATAAGTATTATATGGAAGATATTATAAAAAAATTAAAAATTGAGATTGTCGATTTGGCCATGTCTGCAGGAGAAGGGCATATTCCGAGCGCATTTTCAATTTTGGATATTTTGTGGGTTCTCTACGACAAAGTTTTGCATTATGACCCGAAAAATCCAAAAGAGGAAACCAGGGATCGCTTTATTTTAAGCAAGGGTCAAGCAGCCTTGGGCTTATATGCGGTTTTGGCGGAGAAGGGCTTTTTTAGTAAGCAAGAATTGTCAGATTATTGCCAATATCAAAGTAAGTTTGGGGGTCATCCGGATAGGAACAAAGTCTTAGGAGTGGAAGCTTCAACAGGTTCTCTGGGGCACGGTTTGCCTATGGCAATTGGTATGGCGCTTGCTTTAAAAATAAAAAATAATCCAGCAAAAGTTTATTGTTTAATTGGAGATGGTGAAGCGAATGAAGGTTCAATTTGGGAAGCAGCTCTTTTGGCGAGCAACCATAAACTTGATAACCTTTGTTGTATTGTAGATTACAATCACTCAACAGACAGAGCTCTTTTAGTAGGAGATATCTCCGACAAATTTCGTTCATTTGGGTGGGATGTTGTGGCGCTAGACGGGCATAATCACGAACAGCTTTTTAAGGCTTTTAAAACAGCCTCAAACGGACAGCCTAAAGCAGTTATTGCAAATACAATAAAGGGCCGAGGCGTAAAATTTATGGAAAATAATCCTGCTTGGCACCACAAAGCTCCGAGCCGTGAGGAGTATGCGCAGATTATGGAGGAATTGACCAAATGAGAAAGCAATTTGTAAATACAATTGAAAGTTTGTTGAGGCAAGACAGTAAACTGGTTTTGCTTTTGGGCGATATTGGGGTATTCGGTTTTAGGAATTCCTTTGCAGAATTTCCACAAAGAGTTTACAACATAGGGATTCTGGAGCAGGCAAGTATTGGTACGGCCGCCGGTTTAGCTATGGAAGGTTTTGTCCCTATTTTCCATAGCATAGCCCCATTCGTTGTAGAAAGGGCTTACGAACAATTAAAAGACGATTTTGGTTATCAAAAGCTTGGTGGAAATTTTGTCAGCGTAGGAGCTTCCTATGACTATGCTGCGTTAGGCGGAACTCATCATTGTCCAGGAGATGTGGGAATATTAAAAAATATACCCGGCATGGAAATTGTTGTTCCAGGAACATCCTCTGAATTTAATCTTTTATTCAATCAGTCGTATAATAACGGACACCCGACTTACTTTAGATTAAGTGAAGTAGAGAATAAAACTTCTTACGAATCGGATTTTGGTAAAGCAGTGGTAGTAAAAAAAGGCAGTTTAGCAACAGTTTTAGCTGTTGGTCCGGCATTGCAACCAGTTTTAGAGGCGACCGAAGACATGGACGTTACCGTGCTGTACTATACCACCGTCATACCCTTTGACGCTGAGACTCTAAAAAATAATTTAAGTTCCGACAAGTTGCTGTTATGCGAACCATACTATCAAGGAAGCACTAGTTTTGAAATTATGGCTGCTTTGGCGGGTAAAAAAATAAGATTGGATTTTTGCGGGGTAAGAAAGGAATTTTTAACAAATTATGGGAAGATGGAACAACATAATGCTGAGATGGGTATTGAAAAAAATGCAATTAAGAAAAAATTAATTGAATTAATAAGTTAATTAATATGAATAAGCTTGTACAAATAATTGAAGATGACGCCAAGGAAATTTGCAGCAAGGTGGATTTGTCTGAAATTAAAGGTAAGAGCATTTTGATTACCGGCGCCTCTGGTTTAATGGGTCATTATTTTTTGGCGTGCCTTAAAGTTTTGCTGGGTCAAAACGATTCTAAAACCAAAGTTTATTGCATTGCCCAAAATCCACCCAACTATTGGCATGAATTTGTTGATTATGCTGGGGCCGAAGTGCTGCGCGGAGATTTAACTGATGCAGATTTTTGTAAGTCATTGCCCGAAGCCGATTTTATTATTCATGGTGCTGGATACGGCCAGCCTGGTAAATTTTTATCAGACCCAGTTAAAACTTTAAAGTTGAATGTCTGCACAACCTTTAGCTTGTTTGAAAAACTAAAGCCAAACGGTAAATTTTTGTTTGTATCATCGTCAGAGGTGTACAGCGGGCTGACCAGCTCGCCTTATAAAGAAAGCCAAATTGGTACGACAAATACAGACCATCCGCGTTCTTGTTATATAGAAGGAAAACGTGGAGGAGAGGCTATATGCAATGCCTATCGAAGCAAAGGAGTGCAGGCTAAATCTGCCCGGGTAGCTTTGGGGTTCGGGCCAGGGACTAAGCTTGATGACGCGCGAGTGTTGCATTCATTTATTAACAGAGGTTTAAAACAGGGAAAAATTGAATTGATAGACGCCGGGGACGCCAAGCGAACTTATTGCTACATTGCTGATGTAGTCGAAATTCTATGGCAAATTTTACTAAATGGAACAGAAGTAATATATAATGTGGGCGGAGTTGCCAAAATTACAATTGCTGAACTTGCAAATTTAATTGGAAAGTATTTGAAAGTTCCTGTGATCTTTCCCAACAGTGCCGCGGTTATGCCTGGTGCGCCGTTAGACGTGGAGCTGGATTTATCAAGGGTCAAAAATGAGTTTAATAAAAATACTTTTGTACCTTTTGACAAAGCTTTGATCTCAACAATTGAGTGGCAAAAAGTATTATTTGAAAATTTTAATAGTTAAACAATAGTTTTATGAATAATAAAATTTTAATAACAGGAGCAGATGGTTTAACTGGCTCAGCAATCAGAAGGCTGAATCCTGAAGGGGCAGTTTATTTAGGTAAAAAAGATTTAGATTTGCTGGATTTTAAAAAAACCAAAGAAGTATTTAAAGAGCTGAGTCCAGAGAAAGTGGTACACTTAGCGGCTCAGGTTGGCGGGGTGGGTGCAAATATAAAACATCCGGGACAATTCTTTTTTAACAATACAGTAATTAATGTTAATGTTTTGGAGGCCGCGCGTTTAGCTGGGGTAAAAAAATTGGTCTCGTTTATGTCTACTTGTGTATTTCCAGATGACGCTCCGCACCCCCTTAATGAAAAGGACATTCATAAGGGCCCTCCGCACCCCTCAAATTTTGGTTACGCTTACGCTAAGCGGATGCTAGACGTTCAAAGCAGGGCATACCGTCAGGAGTATGGATGTCACTTTACAACTGTTATCCCAACCAACATATACGGACCGAATGATAATTTCAGCTTAACAGATGGCCATGTGATGCCCTCATTAATTCACAAAACCTATCTGGCAAAGAAAAACAATACCGATTTAATGGTTTGGGGTACGGGCAAACCATTGCGTGAATTCGTCTACTCCGAGGATATAGCTCATTTGGCATTATGGATGTTGGATAATTATGATTCTGAAGAACCCATAATTTTATCTTCTGGGTACGAAGTCAGTATTAAAGAATTAGTTGAGATAATTGTTAAAAAAATTGGGTTTGAGGGTAAAGTGGTTTTTGACCACTCTAAGCCAGACGGGCAGTTTAACAAGCCTTCCGACACCTCTAAGCTTAAATTATTGTACCCCGAGTTTCGCTGGACTACGGTTTCCGAAGGAGTAGAAAAAACAGTTAATTGGTTTTTAGATAATTATCCAAATATTAAAATATAATCAATCTATGTTATCTGAGGAAAGAAAACTAGTTAAAGAAGATTTTGAAGATTTTTTTCAAGACCGCCTAAGTGTTTACGTTGAACAAAAAATAAATTTGTATAACTTTACACGGAAAGAGATTTCAAAAGAACAAAGAGACGGTTGGATAAAAAAAATCGTTGATGTTTTGTTGGATAATAATATCACTAAATCGGGTGAACATCGTTTGTCTGAATGGGAAAAGGGTTGGGCAGAGAATTTTGAAGCTTTAAACAAAGTAGATTTTATTGAAGCGATAAAACCTAAATACTTTGGGAAATATCCTGTAGTCAGATTAGGGGGAGAATTTTACGAACCAACCTCTAAAGATTTTGAGCGCAACTCTTTATCGTTAATTCAGGATTGGCTGTTTGACAGTTATTTAAGGGATGTCCCGGCTATTTATGAGTTCGGTTGTGGAACTGGGCATAATTTATTGAAAGCCAGAGAAGCTAATTCCAAAGCCGAGCTTTATGGGTTAGATTGGGCAACCTCTTCCCAGAAAATTATTGATTTACTTAGTGAAAAAGGTTTTGTTCAAAATATTTTTGGAAAACGTTTTGATTTTTTTAATCCGGATTTAGCTTTTAAGATCAAGCCCGGTGGAGGGGTTTATACAGTAGCCGCTTTAGAGCAGGTAGGGGATAGATTTAAACCCTTTGTAGATTATTTGTTGGATGCGAAGCCTGGGGTTTGCATCCACACTGAACCGATTGGCGAGTTGCTAGATGAAAACAAACTGCTCGATTATTTGTCGCTAAGGTATTTCCAGAAAAGAAATTACTTAAATGGGTTTTTAGATTATTTGAGAAAACTTGAGCAAGAAGGCAAGGTTGAAATTTTAAAAGCTCAAAAAACCAATATCGGCAGTTTATTTATTGAAGGGTATTCGGTAGTGGTATGGAGGCCTAAATAAATGGGGTATAAATTAAAATTTCAATACCCTGAAGGGCAGAGACCGGACATTCTCGAGAAGATTTTGTTGCCCCCTGGTGACTTATTAGAGGTCGTTGACCCAAAGTTGACTGTTATTACTGCATCATATAACCTTGGTAAGTTTTTAGATCCAACTATTAAGTCTGTCCTAAATCAATCTTTCCGTAATTTTGAACATGTTGTAATTGATGGGGCTTCGACTGATGATAGCGTAGAAATTTTAAAAAAATATCCGCATATTAAATTTGTTTCAGAAAAAGATTCTGGCTATCCTGAGGCATTTCGTAAGGGGATGCAAAAAGCAAAAGGTGAATATATAACCCAATGCGCGGTTTCTGATGGATATGCCTCCACCGATTGGTTTAAGGAAGCTGTTGAAGCTTTGGACTCTAATCCGGAAATTTCTTTAGTATGGGGGTTGCCGCAATATTTAACGGAAGATGGGACAGCAGGCGCGATTGCATATTCTGAGTATTTATCTAAGCCTGCTCCAAGCAAAGAAGATTTTTTTGTTTATTGGCTCGCTTCCGCAGCAGGTTTTCCTGAAGGAAATTTAGTAGTAAGAAAGAAAGTTTTAAATCAGTGTTATCCCGAAGGCGATTTGTATAATATTGTTGACTGGAATGAGTTTACGTATAATTTTAACAGCAAAGGTTATTTGTCATTATTTTTACCGATAGTCGCGAATTTTGGTCGGACTCATGAAGGTCAAATGGGTCAGTCAGAGCTTCGAGAGGGGAAGCTACAAGTTAAAACCGAAAATTATAACAAACTGGTTGCCGAGTACAGAAAGAAGGTTCTTTTCGGGAAGATAAACCCAAAATTCATAAGTGGTGCTGGCAGTATCGTTCAAACACAGCTATCGGCTAAACAAGCTTTTTTAGGATTTATTAATTATAGACTAACCGGATTAATTAACTTAATTAAATATAAAGTAAAGAAAATTTTTAAATATGGGATTAATTTCTTCCATCCAATCTCGCATAAGTAATATTTTTAGCAATCCTAAAGCTTTTATTTTGGCGACAATCTTTCATGTACCGGAAAGTTATAGTCAATGCGGCGAGGACCTGGCTATTAATAATTTTTTGAAAGGTAAGTCGGGAGGCTTCTATGTTGATGTTGGAACTAATGACCCGGTGGTTAATAGTAATACCTATCTTTTTTACAGAAAAGGGTGGACCGGGATAAATGTAGAGCCTAATCCCAGACTAGCGAGAAAAATTAGCAGAGTGCGCCCAAATGATATTACTTTAAATTTTGGATGTGATGAACAGTCCGGGATTTTAAAGTTTTACGAAACTCATCCCAGCGGACTTTCAACTTTTTCTCAAGAGATTGCCGCAGACAATGAGAAACACGGACACAAAATTAAATCCGTTTACGAGGTTAAAGTTCTGACGCTAGCTGAAATTTTTAGCCAACATGCAAAGAATAAAGAGATTGATTTTTTATCGGTTGACACGGAAGGGTACGACATAAAAGTACTTAAAGGTAATGATTGGGAAAAGTTTCGCCCAAAGCTGGTTATTTTAGAGACTCTGGCATATAAAAGCGATGGCAGCGGTAAAAGATTGGGAGAGGTATACGATCCATTTATGCTTGGTTTAGGCTATGAAAAAATTTTTGATAATTGTTTAAATACTATTTACATTGAACATAATTATTTAAAAACACTTTAATGGACATAACTCCCAGATCAAAATTGCGAAAAACTCTAAAAAAGTATTTGCCACCAGTAGTGGTGAGGGCAGCGTACAAAATTATAAGTTTTAAACGCCTCGTTAAATACCCTAAATTTTTTTTGGACTTTAGGAAGTTTAAAAAATTGAGCGCGGGGAAAAACCGTCCGGCTGCGGTTTCTTGGAAAGATGTGCTTCCGATGCTGGATGAAGCGACATCCTCAACCGACTTTGATGCTCATTATATTTACCATCCCGCTTGGGCAGCGAGAATTTTGGCGAAAACCAAACCGGATGTGCACGTGGATGTTTCTTCAATATTAAGTTTTTCGAGCATAGTGTCAGCCTTTATTCCGGTTAAATTTTATGATTATCGACCAGCAAATTTACATTTGGATAATTTATTTTGTGGCCAAGCGGACTTGGTAAATTTGCCTTTTTCAGATGGAGAAATTTCGTCTTTGTCATGCATGCATACGGTAGAACATGTCGGATTGGGGAGGTATGGAGACAAATTAGATCCAGATGGAGATTTAAAAGCCATGAGTGAATTAAAGCGAGTTTTAGCTCCTGGGGGGTCCTTGCTTTTCGCTGTGCCAATAGGTCAACCTAAGATCCAATTTAATGGTCACAGAATTTATTCGTATAAGCAAATTAAGGATTATTTTAAGGACTTGAGTTTAGTTGAGTTTTCACTCATACGGGACGCTTCTCAGGGTGGCGGTATAGTAAGGCAGGCGACAGAAGAAGAGTCCGACATGCAAGTTTATGGCTGCGGCTGTTTTTGGTTTAAGAAATAAAGTAATTTAAATGTACAACAAGCTAAAATTTAAACTAAAAATTTTAATTCTGGCTCCTATTTATAAGGTGATGGGCTTATTTACCGACGCAAAAAAGGAAAAAGATATTAAGGCCAAAAGCCTGGGTTCAAATAGGGTGGCTGCTGTCGACTTAAATTCTGAATTATTTTTATTTTCAACTTTTTTAGTGGGCAATCAGACCAGGCAGGAGATTTTACAAACCAGCATGCAAAAAAGTTTAGAGCAAATAACGCAAAATTTAGAATTAAAAATTTTTGACGCTTCACCGGAACCCCAAGCATCTTTAAACGAAAAGTATTTTTCAAAATTTTCTCGACTAAAGCTTCAATTTCAGCGCTTTATGGCAAAACCCGCTCCTAGCATTAGCGAGGCATTTTGCAAAACCAAAAAGCAATTCTTTTGTATGCTGTTTGATGACCAGCCGATTATTGGTTTATCGGACGAATTCCTTAAGGCCTCAGTAAGTTTGCTGCAAGATTATCAAGGGCTTATTGATATAATTTTGATTGAAGATCTGACAAAGCAAAATATAATTTCTCAGGAAAATTGCGCGGTCTTTGAGCTAAAAAATTTGTATTTTAAAAATTTAGGAAAAGAACCAGTTGCCACAGTTAAATACGGGGAGTTTAGTTTCGCGCTTGTTAAAAATTTCCACTACGGATTCTTTTTTAACACAATAGTAGGCAGGACCAGCGATTATGTAAAAAGACTGGAGTGGTTCAGAGAAAATATTTCCCCCAATAATTCAAATTTAATTGAGCTTGCTGGATCGAAATATTTGGGCCCATCTTACCGTTATCTTGCAATCCCGCTT
This sequence comes from uncultured Candidatus Saccharibacteria bacterium, assembly GCA_964520505.1. Taxonomy (GTDB): domain Bacteria; phylum Patescibacteriota; class Doudnabacteria; order UBA920; family UBA920; genus PALSA-1336. Next base: position 28,221 of record CAZFQP010000001.1, read on the forward strand.
GATGTATTTATGGTTAACATCGATTTTTCTCATACCAACCAATCAATCAGGGGGTTGGTTGGACAGGAAAAACTTTGTTTCGAAGCGTTAAAAAATAATTTTAACTTAGAAGTTATTAAATAGTATTTTATGAAAGACTTAACAAAACTTTATGAGGAAGAAGATTTTAAGAGAAGTATCTTGCCTTATACTTTATATCGCAAATCGTTAGAAGAAATCTTGGACTTTAACCAAATCGAAAGCTTTGGCGATTTTGGCTGTATAAATGGCAGACTGATGGAGTCAATAAAGCGTAAGTATTCTCATATGGAAGTAGAAGGTTTTGATATTTTTGAATGGGCTAAACAAAACTCAGATCCATTGGTTCAGGATAAAGTTGTAATTACAGACTTGCGGCAACCGATGAAATTAAATCAGAAATATGACCTGGTAAATTGCACAGAAGTAGGCGAGCATATTGATAGAGAGTATGAACAAGTATTTTTAGACAATATCACCACAGCGGCCAAGCAATGGCTAATTTTATCATGGTCGGACGAAATTAACCCCCAGCATTTTAATCCCCGCGCTGCGAGTTATATACGCAAACAGGTAGAAAAACGGGGATTTGTCATGCTTAAAAAGCAAACTAAAATATTACGCAATGCTTTAAAGCGGAATATTAATGAAATTGGGCATCAATGGTGGAGTGAGAGTGTTTATGTTTATCAGCGAAAGGACGGTCTGACATATTCAAAATATAATATATTGGGAACGGTAAACAGGCACCCTTCTACCCTCCGGATATATCGGTCAAGATTTTTAACATGGAGCAGTTTCCAGGAAAAATTTTTAAATCTGACAAATAGTTTGCGTCAGGCAACCGGACGAAAAAAGTTTTTTAGCTTGTTCCGCTTTGGCGATGGTGATTTTTTCTTTTTAATGCGCTGGGCAAAAGGCAGCGCCGCGGTTGGTCGAAGGGGGAGCACCATACCTTATAGCCAGGTTAATAGCCCCTGGTTTAGATATTGGGTTCTCAAAAATGATATTATTGCCACTGAAATGGAACCGTCGTACAGAAAAAAATATTTAGTATATTCTTTATTGCAATTTCCATTATTCAACAGTTATTTCTTAAAAAATTTAATTAGGAAAAACGGAGAGATTTTCAAACAGTTCAAAAATTATTTACAAATTATTAAAGGGTCTCTGTTTGGGCCAAAGTTGAGCTTCGAGCCAGTCTATGCCTTGGTCGCAACACGTTGGATTTTCCGAGAGTATGCAAACGAAATAGGGATTATTGGAAATGAGGAAAAAGTAAAGCTCATTCAACAGTTAATGCAAAATAGCGATTATCGGCAGTATTTGGGAGTTTCGAAGTTTACTGACTATATTGAAGTTCCTCAAAAAGGCGCGGCGGATGATCCAATAAGACTCGCAGAAACGATTGGTAATCAAATAAAAAATTCTTCAGCTAAGGTTTTTTTGGTAGGAATGGGTCATGCGAAGACTGGGGTGCTGGCCTACTTAAAAGGGTATAGCGATGCCGTATTTATTGATGTCGGGGTTGGCATAGATGCATTAGCTGGGTGCGTTAATCAAGAAAGGCCGTACTTTGCCGGTTGGACCAATTTTCGCTTTAAAGATTATGACTATTCTAAAGTGGATCAAATGGACTATAATGATAAGGGGTGGGATAAAACTAAATACAAAACCTTTTGGATTTAACTTTTAGTTTATTAACTTAATAAAGATTAACTAATTAAAAATATGAAAATTGCGATAGTGGGTTTTGGCTTTGTGGGCAAAGCAATGCAAAAATTACCGTTTAAGGAAGTTGTTATTTACGATCCTCATGTACCCGAATATTCGGGCACCAGTAAAGACGCGGTCAATTCCTGTGACGTAGCTTTGGTTTGTGTGCCAACCAACATGCGCCCTGATGGTTCTTGCGATACAACGATTGTTGAAGACACGGTCGGCTGGATTGAAGCGCCATTAATTATTATAAGATCAACCATCGCGCCAGGCACTACTGACAAATTATCTGCTAAATTTCCAAATAAACATATAGTATTTCAACCCGAATATGTTGGGGAAACTACAGCCCACCCACTTTTAAATGAAAGTGAAAGAACCTTCCTGATATTTGGCGGAAAGAAAGAAGACTGCTCAAAAGCAGTAGAGTTTTATCAACAAATTTATAATGCAAGCGTAAAAATTCACTGCGTGACCGCTGTTGAAGCCGAAATTATTAAATATATGGAAAATACAGCAATCGGAACCATGGTTACTTTGGTGAACGAGTATTATAATATTTGTAAGGCTTTTGGTGCAGACTACACAATGGTAAGAGAAGGATTTTTATTAGATCCCCGAATGAGCAGATACTTTACTTTTGTTTATCCTGATAAGCGGGGTTTTGAAGGTAAATGTTTGCCAAAAGATTTAAATGCTATTGCCAAAGCATCAACAGATGCCGGCTATAGCCCAGAGTTTATAAAAGACGTTTTAAAAAATAATGACCGTATACGCAGCTAATAAAAAAATGGATATAATACCTCTATTTAAACCCTCATATGGAGAAGAAGAGCTAGAGTCTTTGCGCGAACCATTCAAAAGCGGATGGATTGGTTTGGGGCCAAAAACCAAAGCATTTGAAGATGCATTTAGTAAGTATATTGGTTCTGGTTTTTCGATTGGTACAAACTCGGCCACAGCGGCTTTGCATTTAGCCATGTCGATGTTTGATATAAAAGATGCAGAAGTTATTACAACTTCTATGACTTTTATTTCAACCAATCATGCAATTTTGTATGAGGGCGGAATTCCGGTTTTCGCCGACATAGAGCCGGATACTTTAAATATTGATGTAAAAGAAATCGAAAAATTGATTACCCCAAAAACAAAGGCCATTGTTGGGGTTGATTATGGCGGACATCCTTGTGATTGGGACGCAATTAACGCGTTAGCTAAGGAACATAATTTATTAGTTTTAGACGACGCAGCGCATGCTTGCGGCAGTCGTTATAAAAATAAACCGGTAGGGTCTTTGGCAGATATAACAAGCTTTAGTTTCCATGCAGTAAAAAATTTGGCGACAGGAGAAGGGGGGATGATAACAACAGAAAATAAAGAGTGGGCAGAACATTTAAAAAAGAAACGTTGGATGGGAATAAATAAATCCACTTTTGACAGAGAGATTGTAGGAAAAGGTTATTCATGGTATTACGAAGTCGAAGAGTTGGGTTGGAAATATCACATGAGCGATATTGCAGCATCTTTAGGATTAGTCCAACTAGCAAAGTTAGATGAGAAAAATAATCGCCGCAGGGAAATTGCCCAAATATATAATCAGCAATTTGCCGATTTGCCGTGGATGGAATTACCGGTCGAAAAATCTTATGCGCACAGCTCAAGACATAATTATGTGGTCAAGCTTCCCGAAGAATCCAGAGATAAATTTGTTGATTATTTAACCGAAAAGGGGATTGGCGCTGGCGTACATTATATACCAAATCATTTATATAGTATGTATAAACCGTATTATCGAAAGTTGCCAATTACGGAGACGGTTTGGAAAAAAATAGTCACCTTGCCAATGTTTCCTGATTTAACCGAACAACAAATAACCTACATAACGGACACAATTAAGGATTTTAAAATATAACAAATATGAATATTAGAGGCAGCTTAAAAAAAATATCAATGGTGCGATATATATATTTTAGAACCCTTTTTATTAAAAACTATTTTGTTAGTTCGCTTAAAAAATTATGGATGCGTTTTGGTAACGCAGACCAAGTTAAGTTATTAAAAACTTTGCGGTCCGAAATAAAGAATTTTTATCCCGAGCATTTAAATTTAAGCAATTCAAACCAAATTTCTTCAGGCAAAAATATCCTTGGTTATCCTGCTCTTGCCTCCATCCTGCTGGACGGATCGGCAATTGGATGGGGTTTTGGAAGGATTAATTTTCAAAATCTGGAACTACCATTTTTGCAAGTAAAAACGGATTTAGAGAAAAATATCCCGGGCGTATTTGAAAAATACAAACCTGAAATTATTTTGGATTTTGGAACCGCCTCCGGAGGGTCAGCAGTATTTTTTTATCAATTAGCTTCTAAGTATTGCCAGCCAAGAATTCTTTCAGTGGATATTTCGGATACAGATTTCAAGCAAGCATCAAAATTTCACCAAGCATTTGGTTCCGAAGAAAAGGTGAAGTTTCTGTTCAAAGATAGCTTGCAGTGTCTGCAAGAAGTTAAAAATTTTCTGCAATTAAGAAAACCCGGACAAAAAGTTTTGATTTCCTTTGATGACTTACATACCTATGAACATACGCTAAAAGAATTAGAGTTGTATGGGCCATTATTGCAAACAGGGGATGTGATTGTAATGCAAGACACCTGGGATCAGGGGTTGTTTGGCCATGAGGCATCCCCCATGCTGGCCGTGCATAAATTTTTACAAGATCACAGTGAATTTCTTTTGGATCAAGATTTGTTAAAGAAAGTTAACCTGCCGTGTAATTTTATTCATGGCGTAATTTACAGAAAATGAAAATTTTAATTCTAGGACTTGGATCTTATAGGGTTAAAGATACCACTGGGGTAGACCCTGATAACTTTGACAGGCAGTTGCTTTATGCGATCTCAATTAAACGTTTGTGCCAAATTATTCCAGCCGGCACTGATATTTTGATTATGGACAATACAATGTCCGGGGTTGATGAATTAAGCGGTCCGTTAAAAAACGCTTTGTCGCTACCAGAGATTACGCAGGTGTTGTTGCAGCCGGAAAATCAGTTAGGTGAAAAAAATAAAGGCGCTGGAGAATATGGAATGTGCAGACGCGCTTACGAGAAGGGTAAAAAATTATTTGATGCGGCAGACTGGGTAATTTATTACACACATCGACACCCAATTGCTTTCCCGTTGGTTTTTGAGTATATAAAGAAGTATTCTTCTTATGAGGCAATAGTTTCTAATGCCAGCTATATTTTTCCAGATGGGTCTGAATCAAAAACTTTTTCGGGAGTGTTTGACGATTTGATTTTTGCCATGAAAAGAGATGTATTTATAAAATATTTGGACAGCATGAATCCGGAACTTTTGGTAAAAAATAAATTGAGCAGTGAGCAGAATTTGTTCAGCTTTTTAACTACCCGGGGAGTAAATTATAAGCAGGTCGAACATTTTGGCGTGTTTCGCTACAATTACTTCACTAGCAGAATGGAGGTTGTTTAGTCGTATGGAATTTTTAAACAAGATTCAAAATCAAGAGCCTTTGTGTTATTTGAATATACGGGAAGCTGATGCCAAGATGTGGAATTATTTAACAACCGAACCGCCTTTATTTAATACCCGTTTGTTATTTCGAGCAGCTGCTCGCCCCCATTTTAATTATTTTTTAACCCTGGTCGATTTTATAAGTTGGTCAGATGGTATAAATTTGTCCATGGTTGAGGATAAAGATTTTAGTGATGCCTTGCAAAATATTTCTAAAATAGGTATTCCACGAAGTGTGCTTATGGAACAGTTAAATCCGCTCATCCGTAAAAATTCTTTCTCAACTACTTTGGTTACCACTCGAGAATATGAAAATGCAAACTTAATTGCTGCCGATAAAAAGATAGTTTTAAATAATGAGGATCTATTTGGTAATGTTGAACCGGTATGGCGAGGACTTTTACAAAAGTTGCCAAAAAATAATAATATATTTTTCTTATCAATGGGACCGGAAAAATTTTTAATCGGGCCAAGGTTAAAAGTAAAATTTGGCTTGCCTGTTATTGATATAGGGGGCGAAATAAAACCCAAACGGACGATGAAAAATATAATAAAAAAGTTTTTGTCTTATGTTTATTAAATTGGTTTCCCCAAACTTTTCCGACTTATTTGAACCTAATTTAGTAATTGAGCGTTTTTTAGACGGGGAAAGCTACGTTAAAATTCCATCGCTAAATGATTGCCGGAATAAAAAAGTTTTATTATGCCATCGGCTTTTTCCCGACCAGAACCAGTCTTTAATTGAGCTAACACTTCTGCTGGGAGCTTTAAAACAAGTTAATGCCGAAGTTACTCTTTTAACCCCATATTTGCCATATTCGAGGCAGGATAAAATTGTTCAAGATGGGGAAGTTAGCGCCGCAGAAACAATTTGTCGTTTATTAGCACAATCGGGATGCAGCCAATTAATTACTTTTGATTGTCATTTTCTAACAAACCCTGGAAGCAATAATTTTGCCGGCCTTCCAATATTCAACATAAGTTTAGCCGAGGAAATAGTTAAACATATTTCAAATCAGTTTAAAGACCATGAATTTATTGTTGTTGGCCCAGATGAAGGTGCCAGGCGCATGGTCGGGCAGCAGGCTCAGGTACTAAAGAAAACTAGAGGGGAATATAAAAAAGTAAAGTTTTTGGAAAGACAAATTTTGCACGAAGAAAAACATTATGGCTTGTCAGGGTTAAACGTACTTATTTTAGATGACATGATAGCTTCCGGCAGTACAATGAAATCAGCTATGGTCTTGCTAAAAAAACAGGGGGCAAACAAAGTGATTTGTTGCGCAACTCATGGGCTATTTGTTGGTGAATCTGCCCAAGAAATTTCTTCATTGGCAGATGCGGTAATTACAGCCGACACAATTCCTGGGCCCTATGCTCAAATTTCCATTCGACCATTCGTTGAATCAATTTTTTTAAAAGGTTAAAAATTAAGCATATTTAAAAATGCAGTCTTATTTCAAGTTATTGAGGCCATACAATTGGATAAAAAACTTTTTTGTTTTTGTCCCATTATTTTTTTCAAGATCTTTTTATTCTCATGACAAGTTAATTGACGTGGTATGGTCTTTTATTGCTTTTAGCCTAACAGCTAGTTGCGTTTATGTTATTAATGACTTAGTTGATAGAGAACAAGATCGAAAACACCCTATTAAACAGAAGAGGCCTTTGGCTTCCGGGGTCATTTCACCGGCAATGGCTCTTTTGCTTCTTGCTTTTGTCTGTGTAGTATGTGTTTTGGTAACAATTTATTTTATTCCGTCAATTTGGCCGTACTTGGTTTTATATTTTATCTTGAACTTATCATATTCTCTCTGGCTAAAAAAAGTGGCAGCGGTAGATATTTTATTGATTGCTAGTTTTTATTTAATTAGAGTTTTGGTTGGGGGAGTTGCTGCATCGGTGCCAATCTCGCACTGGTTAATTTTATGCACGATTTTTATTTCTTTATTCCTAATTTGCGGCAAGCGCAAAGCTGAATATTCCCAGGATTATCGCAGGCAGGTATTAGAATCATATCACCCGCAAGTTTTAGACGGGTTGTTAGTTTTGTCAGCCACTTTGGCAGTGATTTGCTATAGCTTGTACACAGTACTGGTTTTAAACTCTGACTTGGCAGTTTATTCCGTCTTTTTTGTTTTATTGGCAGTTTTCCGTTATTTATTAATTATCCATAAAACTGACAAAAGTGAGTACCCTGAATTTGCAATTATTGCCGATCCAATTGTTGTATTTAGCGGCTTTTCTTGGCTCATTTTAATGTACTATATTTTTTATATTAATTAGCAAGCTTCCATAAGGCGCATGCTATAATAAGGTATCTTTTAATTTAAATTTATGACATATTTAGTTACCGGGGGCTCAGGATTTCTGGGCATCAATCTCATACGCTTCTTATTAAAACAGGGTCATAAAGTCAGAAATTTGGATAAAGAAGTTTTTAATTATCCGGAAATAGGATCTATTGATTCTGTTCTGGGTGATATACGCGATGTGTCGGTAGTGGAAAAGTGCATGGAAGGCGTAGATATTGTAGTTCATTGCGCCGCCGCTCTGCCTCTGTATTCTAAAGAAGAAATTTTTTCAACAGACGTACAAGGGACAAAAAATATTTTAGCTGCGGCCTTTTCTCATGGAGTGAAAAGGGTGATTCATATTTCTTCAACGGCCGTTTATGGAATCCCCGATCATCATCCGCTGACAGAAAAGGATGCTTTGATTGGGGTTGGGCCATATGGAGAAGCTAAAATAAAAGCAGAACAAGCCTGTTTGGAATATCGAGCTAAAGGACTTTGTGTTCCCATAATCCGTCCTAAATCTTTTGTTGGTCCCGAAAGGCTGGGTGTATTTGCTTTATTGTATGACTGGGCAAAAGATGGAAAAAATTTTCCCATGATTGGTTCAGGAAATAACCGCTATCAGTTATTAGATGTAGAGGACTTATGTGCTGCCATTTATGCCTGCGCCACTGTAGATGAAGCAGCGGCGAATGACACATTTAACATCGGAGCAAAAGAATTTTTAACAATGAAGCAAGACTACCAAGCGGTGCTAGACCGCGCAGGTTTTGGCAAGAAGATTATTGGGTTTCCAGCAGGGCCAGTGATTTGGATGTTGAGACTGTTGGAGCTGCTTCGCATCTCCCCATTGTATAAATGGGTATACGAAACTGCCTCAAAAGATTCTTTTGTATCAATTGAAAAGGCTGAAATAAAACTAGGTTATAATCCGCGCTATTCAAATAAACAGGCATTGTTACGTAATTATGAATGGTACTTAAATAACTTGCATACTTTTGCAGGTCAGAGCGGAGTCACTCATAGAGTTCCCTGGAAGCAGGGGATATTGAGCCTTTTTAAACTATTTTTTTAATATGAAAATCGACTTTTTTAAAAACCAGAAGTTAAACAATTTTTTGCGGATTGCTTTAATTGTTTACGGCCTGGTTTTAGCCTTATTAGTTTTTCGTTCAAGCTTTATTGCCATTGATGGATCCAGGCATTTTAGCCTTTTTGATGATGCGATGATTTCCATGCGTTACGCCGACAACTTTGCGCATGGTAAAGGACTGGTCTGGAACGAGGGCCAACGGGTTGAGGGGTTTACTAACCCTCTTATGGTTTTTGTAATGGCGGGCGCAATTATTATTTTTGGAGAATCGATTTCTATACTTGTAATTCAAATGCTTGGTATATTATTAATTTTTGCCAATATTTGGTTAGTTGCCAAAATTAGCAAGTCTATATTAGAAGATTTGTCAGTTTATTCGGATGAAATTTTGTTGGCGATTCTGCTGTTAACGCTAGGCTGGTACCCTGTTGTTTATTGGTCAATATTTGGCATGGAAACCGGATTGCTTACCACAGTGGTGCTATTTTGTGTTTACCGGTTTGTTTCAAAAAAAGAAACAAATGGGGTTGATTGGTTGCTTGCTTTATTGTTGGGGGCAACTTATCTTATTCGGCCCGACAGCTTAATTTTTATTTTTATTTTTTTGTGTTTCAGGTTCATTAAAAAGATTTTTAACCGTGAATCGTTTATTAATCTTCTAGCTGAAGCAGTGATAACGTTTGTCCCGATAGCCGGATATCACTGGTTCCGTCATATTTATTATCATCAGTTATGGCCAAACACTTATGTGCTCAAAGCAACGGGCATGGATTTGGTGAATAGAGCCAAAAATGGCTTAGCATATTTTAATCCTTTTTTAGACAGGATGCAGTTATTTATTGCAGCGGTTATTCTATACTTGTTTCTATATTTCTTTGACGAAAGTGAAAAATTAGCGAAAAAAATTAAAGAAGCCCTCTGGGGCAGACTGTCTGCCGCAGTTATGTTTTTTGTTTTATTCGCGGCTTTTGCTGGTTATCAAATATATGTTGGCGGTGATCCTTGGCCACCATTTTGGCGAATGACAGTACCTTATACGCTATTATTTTTTATTAGCTCAGTTTGTATTCTGGCGAAACTTGGTCAGTTATTAAATTTACGCCAAGACCGTTTTCGAGCCTTGCTCTGGCTGGTGGTTTTTTCATTTTTAATTTTCATGCCATTTGATTATCACTATGATTATTTTCGAATTCAACCTTACCAATCTCTAAACAATTTTGACAACGTCAATCAGGCATTAGCAATTAATGAATTAACCGACAATAAGGCAACTGTGGCATCTTTTTGGGCTGGGACAATACCATATTACAGTCACCGCATATCTATTGACCCCCTAGGCAAAATGGATCCATATATTGCCAGGCTTTCCCCAGATCTTGATGGCCCGTTTCATAATCGTGGTATGACTAGCATACCGGGTCATAATAAGTATGATTTGAATTATTCATTTGTAAAGTTGTCGCCAGATGTGATTCAATATATGCCGGTAGATGGACACATTTGTTCCTGGGGTCATCAAAATTTTGAATCCTGGTGCAAAGAAAATTACCAACAAGTTTTTTATAAAAATGTAACTTTGTTGTTAAAAAAAGATTCAAGCCATGTACGTTGGGAGTTATTAAAATAATAATATGGGAAATGTCTTTTTAATTTTTGCTTTTTTATTAAACGCTGGGGCGAATATTTTGCTAAAAGTCGGTGCCAGAGATGGTGTTGTATTTCATGGCTTAAGTATTTCTCAGATAGCTTATCATAATTGGGCGGTGTTGTTAGGGGTCTTTATGTTTGCTCTAAACGCAGTTTGTTATTTTCTAGCATTACGCACTATTCCGATTTCAACCGCTTATCCAATTATGGTCGCGATGAGTTTTATTATTATTAACGCTTTCGCTTATCAAATTTTTAAGGAAAATATAACCGTATGGCAATTGGCCGGATATCTTTTGGTTGTACTTGGTTTGTATTTGGTAGTCCATATGGCAAAAAACTAATATGAGATTTGATCAGCTAGACTTTAAATTAATAACAGGCAAGACCGTTATTCTTGATATTGATGGAACTTTAGTCCCAGACGGTGAATGGAAAGTGGAGCATAAAATTTTTGAACAAGTAACAGCTATCTCAAAACATAAGATAATTTATTTGTCTACTAACAAAAAGTTGCCGGATCGAAATATTTCATTAGCCAACTCATTGGGCGTAAAATTGTTATTGAATAATTATCGCAAACCGGACGTTCGTTCTGTCAGCGAAATTCCATCAGAATTTTTGAAATCAGTTACAGTTATTGGCGATAAATGCATAACTGATGGTTGGTTAGCGGCCAGGCTTGGCGCACAATTTATTAAAGTAGATAGGGTAAGGGGCAAGAACGAATCTTTTCTTACTAAAGTAATATATTGGCTAGACAATTTAATTTATGCAATCATCAGTTAATAAAATATATCTATATTCACAAGATTTTTTTTGGCCAGTGAAATTGAAAACAGCTTTTAAAAAAATATTGAGGAAAAATTTTGGGGGACCACAAAACGTCCAAAGGAATTTAATTTGCGGCCTGGAGACTTTGGGCTGTCGGGTTTTTTTGGATGAACCGTCTCCAGCGCCAGTGGTGGGCGTTTTAAGCGGAATAAAAACCCTGCAATGGGCAATTAAAAAAAAGCAGTTAGGGAAAGTAAAGCGAATTATTGCCGGACCCAATATTGTAATAAGTCCGAATGATGAAGGGAAAATTTTAAGGCATCCTTTAATTGATGAGGTTGTCGTTCCCAGCCAGTGGGTGAAGGACTATTACGCATCTGTGGCTCCGGAAATTTTAGAAAAGATTAAAATTTGGCCTTCTGGAGTAGATGAGGTAAAAACTCTAAAACGTCCTAAAACTAATGATTTTTTAATCTATAATAAGGTCGGCGACAATAAAATAGTTGAGCTGGTTAAGCAACAATTATTACAAGGAGGTTTTTCCTTTAAGATTTTAGAATATGGAAAGTTTAACCAAACTGAATATTTTAAAATTTTAAATAGTTCAAAATATGAAATTTACCTATCAAACAGCGAAAGCCAGGGCTTAGCCATGTTCGAGGCTTGGGCTAGGGGGGTGCCGGTTCTGGCATGGGAGCATGGAATTTTTAAAAAAGGCGGCGTGACAGTTTCGGGAAAAATTAGCGCTCCATTTTTGAACCCAGAGGCCGGGATGAGTTTTTCAAATCAGAACGATTTTCAAATTCAGTTGGAAAGATTTATGGGTGGAAATTTTGATCCTGCCTCATATATCGAGAGGAATTTTACAAATTTAATAAGTGCTCAGAAATATTTAAACATTTGTTATGGTAAATAAAATCGTAAAAAAGGTATTTCTTTTGTTTAAAAACGCTATCAAAGGAGTTTTTTGGTATTGCAGCGATTTATTGGCTTACCGGAAGTTATTAAAGAATAGCAATCAAAAAGTTTCCATGAAATTTTTCCCGCAGATTTTTGATCGCGATCCAGCTTCCCATACTTTCGACAAGCATTATGTTTATATGGATAGATGGGCTTTTAAACATTTATTGACTAATAAACCGTCTGAGCATGTTGATGTTGGTTCTTCTATCCGTTTTTTGTCCATGGCAAGCGCTGTTACAAAATTAAAGTTTGTTGATATCAGGCCGGTAAACATAGATTTTGACAATTACGAATGTATTGAGGGTAGTATATTAAGCATGCCGTTTGCAGATAATTCCGTGAGCTCTTTATCTTGTTTGCACGTAGCTGAACATATCGGCTTGGGTCGCTACGGGGATCCGCTTGATCCTTTGGGAACCAAGAAAGCTTGCGCTGAGCTGTCCAGAATATTAGCAACAGGCGGGAAATTATATTTTGCTTTGCCGATTGGCCGCACGGCTACTTATTTTAATGCACACAGAGTTCATAGTCCAAAGATTATTTTAGATTACTTTTCTAATTTAAAATTAGAAAGTTTTTCAGCTGTCAATGATGAGGGACATTTTGTGGCCGATGCAAAAATAGCTGATTATGAAAACTCAAATTATTCCTGCGGGTGCTTTGTACTTACAAAATAATTTATGCCTAAAGTATCCATACAAATTTTAACAAAAAATCGTTCTGCTGAGCTTGGACAGGCGCTTTTGAGCGTGGAAAAACAAAGCTTTAAAGATTACGAAGTAATAGTAGTTAATGATGGTAGTGCAGATAATACAAAAGAAATATTAGAGAATTTCAAATTGAAAATTTTAAATTTCAAAATAATTCAACATCAATCTTCCTTAGGAATAACTACTAGCAGGCAGGAGGCGCTTTTGGCATCGCAAGGGGAATACGTTGCGGTCTTGGACGATGACGATGAGTGGATAGATACTGAAAAGCTCAAAAAACAGGTTGAGTATTTAGACGCCCATAAGGAAGTGGTGTTGTGTGGAGGAGGAATAAAAATTTCAAATTTTAAATTTCAAATTTCAAATGAAAAACAGGAAAATCTTAAACCAAATGTAGCTGATGAAGCGAATACAAAATTAAAATTTAGGCCGCAAACGGACGAACAAATTAGACGGACAATGTTGTTTCGGAATAATTTTTTTACTTCTACAGTTATGTTCAGGCGCGAGGTCGCCATGAAGGCCGGAGGTTTTGTTAAAGATGAAGACGATTTTGCGGAGGATTATGATTTATGGTTGAGAATGGGTAAATTGGGGAAAATGCATAATTTTCAAGAGCCCTTTACGGCCTACCGTGTTCCCAATTATAATACACATAGATTTAAGGCTTTTTTAAAAAAACAGAGCCGACTAATTAGTAAAAATAAAACCGGATATCGGGGATATTTTCTAGCTAAATTAATGCTCCAAATTCGAGGAATTATTTAATGGCATTACAAGTTAAAAAATTTAATATTGAAGGGTTATTGCTTCTGACATCCGACGTTTACAAAGATGACCGAGGCTATTTCTTAGAAACTTATAAAAAGTCAGATTTTACCGAGCTCGGCCTGCCGGAGTTCGTACAGGACAATTTTTCTTATTCTAAAAAAGGCGTGCTAAGAGGCTTGCATTTTCAAGTGCCTCCTTTTGAGCAGGGCAAGCTGATTCGTGTTTTGGAAGGCAAAATTTGGGATGTGGCGGTAGATATAAGGCCTGCCTCGCCAACACACGGCCAGTGGCAGGGGATTGCGCTAGAAGAAGGGGACGGGCAGGCTTTTTATCTCCCCCCTGGATTTGCTCATGGTTTTGTGGTATTATCAGAGACTGCCAGGGTTTGGTATAAAACCACAGCTGAATACCAGCCGCAGGCGGAAAAAGGTATTGTCTGGAATGACCCGGACTTAAAAATAACCTGGCCGGAACAGAATCCTACTTTAGCAGCAAGGGATGCCGCTTTTCCAAATTTAGCAAATATAAATTTGTAATTATTACTTTTGTGAATAAAAAAACTATAATTTTTTGGTTGGTGTTTTTGCCCGACGTAGTCTTGCTATACGCCAGCTTGTTAATAGCTGCGGTTTTGCGCTATGGGTCTTGGCAGGAAGTTTGGCAAAGCCAAGTTTACTTTCAGGCTTTTTCGGCCATTTACGCTCTTTGGCTTGTGGTTTTCTTTATTCACGGGCTATTTGAAATTTCTTCTTTCCGCCGATACTCGGGATTGTTTTTTAATTTAATTTCGGCGATGGTGGTAAATATACTAATCGCCGTGCTGTATTTTTACTTGCAGCCGAATTTAATTTTGACCCCCAGGAGATTTTTGCTAATTAACGCCGCGGTGGCTTTTGTTATAATTTTGTGCTGGCATTTAGCGCTAAAATATTTTTTAAAAAACCGTTTTGTGGAAGGCGTGTATTTATTTTCTTTTAATAATGAGCTTTCGGAGCTGGAAACTGCCATAAAAGACCATCACTATCTTGGGTATAAATTATTGGGCCATTTAAATGAGCAAAGTTTACAAAATAGCCGATTGGAAAAGAGCGCCGATATTATCTTGCCGGATAATTTGCTGGCAAATCCGCAGGTTGCCGAACAATTTTACCGGTTGCGAACTTCGGGAATAAAATTTTATAACCACAAAAACTTTTACGAACAACTTTTACGCAAAGTTTATTTGTCGCAAATTAATGAGCTGTGGTTTTTGGAAAATATTAATTATCAGGAAAAAAGATTTTATAACCTTATAAAAAAAGTTGTAGATATGGTTTTAGGCCTGGTCGGATTTTTAATTTTTGCGGTAACTTTTCCCATATTCGCAGTGCTAATTAAACTTACCAGTCCCGGGCCGGTTTTGTTTATTCAGGAGAGGGTGGGGAAGAAGGGTCGGATTTTTAAAGTCTATAAGTATCGGACCATGAACGGAGGCTCCACTAATACCTGGACCGCTCAAAATGATCCCAGGATTACCAAATTTGGCAAGTTTTTACGCAAGAGCCGTATAGATGAGTGGCCGCAGTTTATTAATTTGCTGCTGGGCACCATGAGCTTGGTTGGTCCGCGGCCGGAGCAGCCTCACCTGGTGGAAGAGCTAAAAAATCAAATTCCTTTTTATGACGAGCGGCATTTAGTTAAGCCGGGACTGACCGGCTGGGCGCAGCTTAACATTTATGCCGGGAGCGTGGAAGAAACCAAGCTTAAACTTCAGTACGATTTGTATTATATCAAGCATCGCGGCTTTTTGTTTGACTTGGAAATAATTTTAAAGACGGTTTATTATATTTTTACCTGGCAAGGCCGGTAGACGATTGAAAGATTGTTCCCGGAGACAAATCCGCCTCTGACGGAAAAGACCCAAAAACTCCCTGATGATTTTGCATTGGGAGCTTTTTAATTTTTGTGGTATAATACCAATGTTAATCTTGGAGCAAAGAAACAAAAAGTCATTGATTTTTAAAGCATTCAAAAAATAAACACTATTTTTTTATGGATAAGCAGCAGCTCAACGGGGCGCTCAAACAAAGCAAAATTTTAAACGAGGAAAAAATTCAGGTCTTAGAAAAAGAGCGCCAACAGCAAAAGATTCCCATTCCGTGGGAGGAATTTTTGCTGCAAAAAAAGGTGGTAAATGAGGCTAAACTTTTGGAAATTAAATCCGCTGCTCTCGGCGTGCCCCTGGTAGATCTTACTTCCTTACAAATTCCCCAGGATGTCTTAAATTTAGTGCCGGAACCGATCGCTCATAGGCACCAGGTTATTAGCTTTGCCAAAACCAAGGAAGAGCTGTCTTTGGCCATGACCGATCCGGAAGACATTCAGACTAAGGAATTTATTCAGAAAAAAACAGGCTTGAAAATTAAAGCGTTTTTAGTTGGCAAAACCAGTTTGGATTTTGGGCTCTCCAAGTACCACTCATCCTTGGAAAAAGAGATTAAACATTTATTTACACCAAGTGCCAAACCCTTGTCTTCGGCTCCGGAAGGGGAAAGTAATGTAGATGACGCTCTTAAAAAAATGGCAGAGGAAGTGCCGGTCATTCGCGTGGTGGATACTTTGCTCGAGTACGCGGTGTTTGAAAAAGCTTCGGATATTCACATCGAGCCCCAAGAAAGTTCAGTGGTGGTACGCTACCGTATAGACGGTGTATTGCATGACGTAATGACTTTGCCTAAAGTTATTCAGGCAGCTATTGTAGCTCGTATTAAAGTTTTATCTAATTTAAAAATAGACGAACATCGTTTACCTCAAGATGGCAGGTTTAAAATTGAAAAGGACGGATATAAGTTTTCTTTACGTGTTTCCACCATCCCTATTTTTGACGGAGAAAAGGTGGTTATTCGTCTGTTGGACGAATCGGCCAAAGCCATGACGTTGGAAGAATTGGGTTTTGAAAAGACTTCCTTAGACGTAATAAGCCGGAATATAAAAAAACCCCACGGTATGTTGCTGGTCACCGGTCCGACCGGAAGTGGAAAATCCACCACCTTGTATACCGTGCTTTCTATGCTTAATACTAAGTCGGTAAATATCTCCACTATTGAAGATCCGGTAGAATATCGCATCGTTGGCGCCAACCAAATGCAGGTCAACCCGAAAATCGGGTTAACTTTTGATATCGGCTTGCGCGCCCTGTTACGTCAAGATCCAAACATTATTATGATCGGTGAAATCCGCGACCGCGAAACCGCAGAAGAGGCGGTGCACGCCGCCATGACCGGACATATTGTATTTAGCACCTTGCACACCAACAGTTCAGCTGCCGCTTTGCCGCGTTTATTGGACATTGGCGTGGAGCCGTATTTAATTGCCTCCACCATCAATGCGGTTTTGGCGCAAAGATTAGTGCGGGTAGTTTGTAAAGACTGTCAAACCCCGTATAAAATTGATGACGCGGTAATTACCGGTTTAGCTAAACAATTTCATATGGATAATCTCTTGCCGGTTTTGGTTAGAGAAGGTTTGGCTACGGCCAAAACCAAGAGCATTAAAGAACTGCAATTTTTTAAAGGGCAAGGTTGTGATAAGTGCAACCACTCCGGTTATAAAGGCCGTATGGGACTGCATGAAATTTTAGAAGTCACGCAGCCGGTGGCGGAAATGATTATGGAGCACAAGAGTGCTCAGGAAATTCAAGAGCAGGCGGAAAAAGACGGAATGACCTTAATGTGGCAGGATGGTTTTATAAAAGCACTTAAAGGTATTACCACCATAGACGAGATAGTTAGGGTTTCAAAAGAGTAAAAATAATGACAAGATTGACATAAATGACAAGATTTAAAAGAATATGGAGCCAAAAGATTTAAAAAAGAGGACAAAGGAATTTGCTGTAAGAATAATAAAATTGGCGCAACATTTAGAAAAAAATTATGGAAATACGGGAAGAAAGATTGGAGATCAAATATTAAGGTCGGGCACCGGAGTTTATAGTAATTATCGAGCATCCTGTAGGTGCAAATCTGCCAAAGATTTTATTTCCAAGATGGGTAATGTAGTTGAAGAGGCGGATGAGACTTTAGGTTGGCTGGAGTTATTAATTGCAGCAGATATTGTGCCTGTTATTTTAATAAAAGAGTTATTAAATGAGGCAAACGAACTAACCGCAATTATGACAGCTTCCAGAAACACTTCCATAAAAAACCACACTGTTAAGTAGTTTTAAATCTTGT
The DNA here is from genome assembly GCA_964520505.1 of uncultured Candidatus Saccharibacteria bacterium. Classification (GTDB taxonomy): domain Bacteria; phylum Patescibacteriota; class Doudnabacteria; order UBA920; family UBA920; genus PALSA-1336. Next base: position 45,957 of record CAZFQP010000001.1, read on the forward strand.
CAATCATTTAATTCGTTTAATTCTTGTTCAATCAGTCTATGGAATTTTCATATACAGCCATTACTAAATCGGGGCAGAAAGAAAGCGCGACTATTGCCGCGCCAAATATTGCCGCGGCCGGACATATGCTCAAAGAGCAGGGTCTATTACCTACGCATATTGAAGAACAGCAAAAGAAAACAGTTGTCTCATTTTTAAGCAATATCTCAACTATTTCTTTAGACGAAAAAATAAATTTTATTGAAAATTTGAGCGTCATGCTGAAAGCCGGAATTTCTATAAGTCGAGCTATGCAGATTTTGGTTAAGCAGACCAAAAACGTAAAGTTTAAAAATATTATTAGTGACGTCTACAACCAAGTACAGCAGGGGAAGGGATTGGCGGAAGCGCTGGAAAAATACCCTAACGTTTTTTCTAACATTTTTTTTAGCATGGTCAAGGTCGGCGAAATGTCAGGTAATTTAGATAAAAGTTTGGAATATTTAAGCATTCAATTACATCGCGAGGCGGACTTAAAGAGCAAAACTAAGGGTGCAATGATATATCCCTCGGTGATTATGGGAGCTATGGTTATAATTGGCGTACTTATGTCAATTTTTGTACTGCCAAGTTTAACTTCGGTCTTTAAAGAATTTGGCGGAACCTTGCCTTTGTCCACAAGGATAGTTATGAAGTTTGCGGATTTTATGAGCGGCAATGCAGTATTAGTTTTGGGTGGCATGGTTGCCTTGATAGCCGGAATGGTGGCTGTTTACCGGACGTATGCCGGCCAAAAAATGTTTGATATTTTTTTATTGCATTTTATGGTAATAAGTACCATCATCAAAAAAATTAACTTGGCCAGGTTTGCCAGAATTTTAAGTTCGCTGCTTAAAAGCGGTATTCCGATTGTGCAGGCGCTGGATGTGGCCGGAGGTTCTTTGGGAAATATTCCTTACCGCGAGTTAGTAACTCAGGCCGGGATAGATGTAAAGTTAGGCAAGCCTCTCACGGAATCTTTGGGGAAGAATGAAGATTTGTTTCCGGTATTGGTCGTCCAAATGATCCAGGTTGGTGAAGAAAGCGGTACGATGCAGGAGATTTTGGAGCAGTTAGCAATGCATTATGAAGAAGAAGTGGATAACACCTTAAAAAATTTGTCTTCCATTATTGAACCTTTATTGCTATTGTTAATTGGTGGGGCGGTAGGTATTTTAGCCGTGGCTTTAATCGCGCCAATTTATAGCATTAGTCAAACAATTCAATAAATTAATCATTCACAAGTTTTAATGCCAAAGTTTAGTCTTTTTTCACAAACCTTGTCGGCCTTGGGGCTGCATTTAACCTCTACTTCCATGAGGTTAGTTTTACTTCACAAAAAAGGGAAGGAAACAGTGGTGAAGGCTTTTGCCGATGTTGCTTTGCCTAAAGGATTAATGGTTAACGACGAAATTGTCGACGCTAAAACTTTTGAATTTTTACTTAAGCAGGCTTTGGCAAAACCAAACTTTGGTAAGTTTGATACGAGCTATGCGGTGGTCAGCTTGCCTGAGTCCAAGTCTTTTGTTCGGGTGGTACAAATTCCCATAATGAGCGAGACGGAAGCGGAAAGCGCGGTGCCGTACGAAGCAGAAAGTTTTATTCCTTTGCCGATTGATCAAGTCTATTTGGACTGGCAAAAAATTGGAGAGACAGGGGAAAAAATGGATATTTTAATGGTGGCATCGCCAAAAGAATTTGTGGAAAAATATTTAACTATTTTGCAGCGGGCAGGTATTACGCCGTTAGCTTTGGAAGTTGAATCTCAAAGTTGTCACCGCGCGTTAATTGCATCCGGCAGTAAGGAGACGTCTTTAATTTTAGACGCTGCTGCCATTCGTAGTAGTCTGCTTATGATAGAACAAGGAAATTTACAGTTTACTTCCACCATTCCCATTGGCGGCAGTGCCTTTACCGAAAGTATCGCCAGATCTTTGGGCGTTTCCAGCGCCAAAGCCGAAGAGATAAAAAGAAAAGTCGGGCTTTCCAATACCGCCGAATATCCAAATATTAAAACCTCCTTGCTTCCGGTGTTAAATAATTTGACGGCTGAAGTTAAAAATATTTTAAAATTTCATGGTGAGCATTCAGAAAAACAGGTTGAGCGAGTTATTTTGTGCGGTGCCGGCAGCCGGTTAAAAAATTTGCAGGAATTTTTGGCCCCACAATTGGCCGAGGCAGGAGTAAATAAGGTAGAAATAGGTAATCCCTGGCAGAATGTGGAAGGATTAAAAACCGTACCTATGGATGCAAGCGGCGCTTTAGGTTTTGTTGCGGCTATTGGGCTCGCCATGAGAGGGGTAGATTATAAGGTCTATTAGACATATAACTTGATTATGAAAATAATTAATTTACTGCCAAAAAATCAGCAAACAGAACTACGCTATCAAGCGATGCTACATCGTCTATGGGCTGTATTCGGGGTGTCCTTGGTCAGTTTCGCAGTGGTTTTTTTAGCTCAGTTCGGAGTAAAGATTTTTTTACAAGTGGAAGCTAAAATTTACTCAGCACAAATAACTGAGCTGCAAGGCCAAGTTAACAAACAGAATAACGCGGAAATCAAAAGCAAAATAAAACAAATTAACGATACTATCTCAGACTTTAAAACTCTTTCAGACAGTTCTCCAAAATTATCTCAGGCAATCGCTGCGTTTGCCAAACTACCGCCACCGGGTATAAAAATAAATAACGTTTCCATAGACGCTAGCCGAAAGGTCATAAATATAAACGGTCAAGGTGCAACCCGTGAAGCTATAATTGAGCTATATAACAATATTCACAGAGATAGTAATTTTTATAATGTAGATTATCCATTGGAAAATGTAGTTAAGCCGACAAATCAATCTTTCCATTTTACTTTTTATATGAAGGACGAACTAATAAAATAATATACTGGGAATGAATAATTGGCCAGCTAAAAATAAAATATTCGGCCTTTTGGTATTATGGCTAGGGTTAATTACCTTGATGTTTTTTAGTTTGTTTGGAATTTTAGACCGCCAAAATCTAGCTAATCTTGAATCTATGGCTCAGCAGAGAAAAGATCTTGCAATGCTTAAAGCTGAGAGGGAAAGTTTTACCAGAGCTCAACAGGATTTAGATTTATTGGCAAAGAAACAATATCAGCCGGAAGACTTTTTTTCGAAAGATGTCACTTTGGTTAAAGAGCTTAGAATTTTAGAAGATTGGGCCGACAGGTTGGGAGTAAAAATTCAGATTTCCGGAATAAGTGGAACTATTGCTAGTGTGCCCAAGGCCAAAACCCAAACTTCTTTAGCGGTAATTCAGTATGGGATAAGCATTAACGGAGAGTTTAGCCAAGTATTAAATTATATTCAGGTTTTAGAAAATCTAAGTTTTATTACCAGTATTAGTTCAATGAATTTAAATAATTCGGACAGGGGCAACGTCTCAGCCGGCGTTACCGCCAGTTTATATTTAAGGAAATAATATGCCCTCTCTCAGCGGAACAAGTCTAATCGCATTAAAAAATAATTTTAATAAGTTGGGTAAAAATTTTTCCTGGCTATTTTACCTTATTTTGATTATTGTTTTGGCGTTTGAAGTTATTGAAGTTCAAAAATCGGTTGAAATAATGCTTGAGTCCAAACGCGAGCCGGCAGTGGTGGTTAAAGATAAAGGAGTAAAAATAAATTTTGACGATTATAATGCGGTAGTAAAAAAAATTGAGAATGGTCAGATCTATCAACCCCCTCAGAATAACGTTAGCAATCCATTCCAAACGACTATTAGTGAATAAGATTTTTTTAAAGCCGCAGGATCCTTTGGCTCCGGCGGCTTTTTGTATTGGCCAAGTACGGGGAATTTATATATAATATAGTAAGTTTTGGCTTGAAATATGGGAGAAAGATCTCCTATTTATGCACCCGTAGCTCATTTGGATAGAGCGCTTGGCTTCGAACCAAGAGGTAGTAGGTTCAAATCCTACCGGGTGCACCACGTAGTAGTCAATAAAAAATGACACCAGTAATTGATGTCATAAGTCTATGGCAGTATTATGAATTTGAGCAAGTGAGTGCCTCCGAACGAGCGAATGGTTCATGGTGGGCCACGTCGTTCGCGAACGACGTGGTGGGTCGGGTGGGGATCGAACCCACGACAAATAGCTTAAGAGGCTACTGCTCTACCAACTGAGCTACCGACCCATATACGCGCTGAAAATATAACCAATCTTTGATATTTTACCATACTTTACCATTTCTTTCAAGGGATTTTTATGCTTACATTATTGCTCGGTTTGGATGATTTTTCCAAAAAACAATATATTTCATCCAAGGTGACTGGGCAGAAGATGCCGGAAGATGTGTATTTTGACGTTGAAAATTTTCCCGGCATAGAAACTTTGGTCGGCGGTGATTTATTTACGGCCGCAAAGCGCCATATTTTTTATTTTATGCCGGAAAATTTTGCCGATCCGGATACGGTTGAAAAGTTAGTAAGCAGTAAAAACCAAATAATTATTATTATTGAAAAATTAGATAAGCGTTCCGCTGATAATAAAAAATTATTGGCTAATAAGCACGTTATAGTGGAAGAATTTTTTTTGCCGCACGGACGGGAGTTAGACAATTGGATTGTAAAACGGGCAGGGGAGTTAGGAGCTAAAATTAATACCAATTCAGCCAATGCCTTGGCAGTTGCTTTAGGTCGAGATGAAGCGGTGGAAACCAAATTTGGCGGCAAGGTGGTAGAGGTTAAAGAAATTTATTCTTTGTGGCAAGCCGATGCGGAATTGCGTAAACTGGCAGCTTATACAATTGGTCGGGAAATAAATGTTGAAGATATTGAATTATTGGTTTTTAAAAATGAAAGTTCCGATGTTTTTGATTTAACTAATGCGATTGCTGAAGGACAAAAGTATCAAGCCTTATTTTTAATGCATAAATTGCTTGGCCTGCAGACCGGAGCGGAAGAAAAGACGGCTATTATTCAGTTAAGCGCCTTGCTGGCCGAGCAATTCCGTTCGGTTGCCATGGTTCAAAGTTTCTTGCAAGACCATAAAAATGAAGATGCAATTTTGGAGTTAACCGGCTGGAAATCCGGTCGACTGTTTATGATGAAAAAAGTGGCGCAAAAGTTTACGCCGGTTAAGGTACTGGATTTTCTTAATAAATTAAAGGCTTTAGATGAAGAATTAAAATCATCATCAATACCGGCCAAAGTGCTGTTGGATTTAATAGTCTCCCAGTTGTTATCCACAACCTGAAACAAAAGTCCAAATAATTCGTATATAATAATAGAAACATTAAAGTAATTTAATTGGCTCTTAAGTTTTGAGCCGAAGGAGAGAAAATGAACAATAAGGTCTTAAAATATAGCTTTGCGGCTGCTATGGCGGTCAGCATGGCATTTTCCGGTTTAACGGCTTTAGCCGTTGACAATAGCGGAATAAAAAATTTGAGAGAGCAGCAGAAACAGCAGATGGAAACTCTGCGAGAACAAAATAAACAGCAATTGGAAGCAAAAAAAGCCGAGTTAAAGCAGCAAATGGAAAAACAAAAGGAAGAACGGGCGAAAAACCAAGAAGCCTACAAACAATGTGTGGCTGCTAATCAAAAAATCAGAGAAGATTTTCGTCAGGGCGTGAAAGAAAATGACCAGGAATATTTTAAACAATTAAAAGATGTCCACGGAGTTTATTCTACTACGACACAGGCAGCGCTTGATGCCTACAAAGCGGCAATTAAAGCAGCCGGTGATACCAGACAAGCTGCATTAAAGTCGGCGTACGACGTTTACAAGGCTGCGGTAAATACTGCTTCAGCTACCAGAGCCAGTACCTTGGCGGCTAACGCTACCAATACGCCGGAAACCATTAAACAGGCCAATCAAACTTACAGAGACGCGGTTAAGGCTGCGGGGACTGTGCGCCAAACTGCTATTAAAGCCGCTAACGACGCTTACAAGGCTGCGGTGGCAGCGGCAGTGCAAAAAAGGAAAGATGCCATAGGCTCAGCCCAAACTTACAAAAAAGATATGTTAGCCAAACTTTCTGAAAAAAGAAAAAATGACAACAAGACAGAACTTTCTGACCGTGATGCCAAGTTGCAAGTTTGTAAACTTTTGCCAGTAAGCTCAACAACTACTCCGGTCAGCACTAGCACCGGACAGTAGTAAATTATTTAAAGGTTTAATCAAAAAGCCAACCATTCGGTTGGCTTTTAAATTATTATTGATTTTTTTTCGAGTATTTATCTAGCGGCGCGTTTGCGTTCGGTTGCGGAGAGAATTTTTTTGCGGATTCTAATAGATTTCGGAGTTACTTCCACCAGTTCGTCCGGGCCAATGTATTCAAGTGCGAAGTCCAATTCTACAGGGCGGGGAGGGGTTAAAATAATTGCTTCGTCCGTACCGGAAGAGCGGATGTTGGTGAGCTTTTTGGTTTTGCAAACGTTGAGCTCAATGTCGTTGTTTAAGGCGTTCTTACCAACAACCATACCTTCGTAAACTTCCACAGCCGGGCCAATAAACAAAATTCCGCGTTCCTGGGCGTTGTTTAATCCATAAGCGTTAGATACTCCGGTTTCGGAGGAGATTAAGCTGCCGTGGTCATTAACGTGGGTATCTATTTCGTGCACCGGCTTATAGCTGTCGAACAGGTTGTTTAAAATTACTGTGCCGCGAGTTTGAGTGAGCAGCAGGTTTTTTAAACCAATCAACCCTCGGGTCGGGATTAAATATTCCGCATGCAATTCGGTGTTGTTGGAAGAATCCATATGCAATAATTCACCGCCGCGGCGGCCAAGGTTTTCAATAACCGCTCCCTGATATTCTGAAGGAACATCTATGGTAACCATTTCGTAAGGTTCCATTTTCTGTCCATCTTTTTCGTGATAAATAACCTGCGGCTGAGAAACTTGCAATTCAAAACCTTCTCTTCTCATAGTTTCAATCAATACGCCCAAGTGCAATTCACCGCGTCCGGAAACCAAAAAGCTTTCCGCGCCTTCTTCACTGGCTTCCACTTTTAAAGCAACGTTAACTTCCAATTCTTTGTATAAACGGTCGCGCAAATTTCTAGAGGTAACAAATTTACCTTCCTTCCCGGCAAACGGGGAAGTGTTTACGCCAAAAGTCATCTTTATGGTTGGCGGTTCAATCTCTACCGGTTCCAAATGAATCGGGCTGGTAGGATCGGTTAAAGTTTCGCCAATGGAAATATCATCAAAACCACCCACGGCAACAATGTCGCCGGCGGTAGCTTCTTCTACGTCAATCGGAGCCAAACCTTCATACATTTGCAGAGCTGTGGCTTTGCCAACGGTGGCTTGTCCTGCCGGGTTAATGCGAGCAATGTTCTGAGATTTTTTTACGCCGCCGGAAACAATTTTTCCAATACCAAGTTTGCCTTTATAGTTGTCATACTTTAAAGCCAAAACAAGCATGGCAAAAGGATCTTCCGGTTTTACATCCGGAGCAGGAATAAATTTTATAATCGCATCAAACAGGGGAGCGACATCGGGTTCGGCTGAATTTTTTATTTTTAATTTTAAACTTTCTAAATCCGTATCGGCGAGCCCTTTAAAGCCGGAAGCATAAATAATTGGAAAATCCAATTGTTCGTGTGTGGCATTGAGTTTAACAAATAAGTCAAAAGTTTTATCTACTGTGGCATCCGGTGCAGCGCCGTCTTTGTCTACTTTGTTAATTACGACAATGGCTTTTAGGCCCAGCTCCAAAGCTTTTTTAAGCACAAATTTAGTTTGCGGCATCGGGCCTTCTTTAGCATCAACAAGCAGCAAAACGCCGTCAGCCATTCTCAAAGTGCGTTCCACTTCGCCGCCGAAATCTGCGTGTCCCGGAGTATCAACAATGTTAATTTTGGTGCCGTTGTAAATAAGGGAGGCATTTTTGGCGCGAATGGTAATACCGCGTTCACGTTCCAAATCCATGGAGTCCATTATTAAATCCTTGGTGTCGTCGTTGACTTTCACCGTTTGTGTTTGCTTGAGCATGGCGTCTACCAATGTGGTTTTGCCGTGGTCAACGTGGGCAATAATGGCAATGTTTCTTATATTGTCTCTTTTCATAAAAAAATTCCGATTCTGATCTGCGGATGTTATCCGGATCTGCCGATTACTACAGAAGATAGGTCGTCCGCAGTTATCCGTTGATCCGGATGGTTATTTGTAGATCCGGATCGCGTTAAGTCAAATAAAAAGTGCCCAAAAACCTCTAGGGCAGTTGCATAAAATATAGCATAAATAGTGCCTTTTTGTCAATTGTTTGCTATAATAAATATAAGATATTTTTATATAAAAAATAATTTATGACCAACCAAAAACTTCAAGTAATTAGCTATTTCACCTTGCTCGGTATTGCTTTTGTGATTGTGGTGTTAATTTTTTTCCCATTTTTAAAGACTTTAGCCTTAGCCGCAATTTTGGCTGTGTTGTTTTTGCCGGTGCATCGGGATATTACCAAAAAAATTAAGTCTGAAACTTGGGGCGCGATAATTAGCCTGCTTTTAATTTTGTTGATTGTCATTGTTCCGGTCTACGTTGTCGGGCAATTGATTTTTAACGAATTATCGGGGATTTATTCCCAAGTCAGCGTCAGCGGTTACAGTATAAGCCAATCTGCTTTGTTGGAAAAAATTCCTCAAACCTTGCGACCGTATGTGGAAAGTTTAGGAATGGATGCCGGAAAAAAGCTGACCGATCTCGCTCAAAATGCTTTTGCCGCAACCACCAATTTAGCTGCTAACTTAGCCGGTTTTGTTCTGTCGTTTTTCTTGTTCTTTTTTTCTTTGTATTATTTGATGCGCGACGGTTCTCGTCTGAAAAGTTATATTAATGAAATTTTTCCGTTATCAGAATCACATGAAAATGCGTTAATAAAAAAATTAGAAGACGCGGTGAGCGGTGTGGTTAAGGGGTCATTTTTAGTAGCCTTAATTCAAGGCTTGGTTGGTACTTTAGGTTATTTAATTTTTGGTTTGCCCGCCGCTTTTTTATGGGGAGCTTTTACCGTTATTGCGGCCTTGGTGCCGAATGTGGGGACCTTAATTGCTTGGCTGCCGGCAGTAATTTATTTACTTGTCACCGGCCATACCGGGTCTGCCATTGGCCTGGCTATTTGGAGTATTTTAATTACGGGTACGATAGATAATATAGTTAGCCCTCGTTTGGTTGGCGGAAAAGTTAAATTACATCCGTTGTTGGTATTAATTTCAGTTTTAGGAGGCATTCATTTATTTGGTTATATGGGATTTTTGTTAGGGCCGATTATTATGGCTATTTTTGTCGCCCTGTTGGATATTTACAGAACCGATTTGAAAATGTATTTAGAAAAATAGATCAAAATAAATAAAAAAATGATGAATTTACAGCCAGCCTTTTTTTATCTTGTCAGTGCTTAGTTTAAAATTTTTGAAAAATGAACTGGTACCAATACACCAAAACACAACTGGAGCAGGAATTTAAAGTCAATTTGCAAACCGGTTTGGCGCGCGGTGAGGCTGCGGCCAGAAATAAAGAACACGGGTTTAACCTATTGCCGGAAAAAGCGCCAGAAAGCTGGATGGTTATTTTTTTGCGCCAATTTAAAAGCCCATTAATTTATTTGTTGTTAGTTTGTGCTGTAATTATTTATTATTTACGCGAGAGTACCGACGCTTATATTATTTTAGCAGTACTGCTAGTTAATGCTATAATTGGAGCTTTTCAGGAAGGTCGTGCCGGGCAAATGCTACGTAGTCTTAAAAATTTGGCCGCTGTTGACGCTACAGTATTACGTGGCGGACAAGAAGTAATGGTTCCGGAAAGCGAAGTGACGATCGGGGATGTTTTGGTGTTAAAAGAAGGTCAACGTGTAGCGGCTGACGCCCGTTTGGTGTTTGCTCGGAATTTAAGTTTAGACGAGTCTATGCTCACCGGAGAATCGGCGCCGGTTCATAAGCAAGACGGAAATCTGGTTGAAAATGAGGTTCCTTTGTCCGGACAGCATAATATGGTTTTTAAAGGTACCGCTGTTTTAGGCGGTGATGGCCAGGCGATTATTGTTGCTATTGGCAAAAAAACCGAAGTGGGAAAAATCAGCGAATCATTAATGATGCCAGAAGCTGAGATGCCACTGCAAAAAAATATTAAAAAACTTTCCAAGTTTATTATTTATTTTGTGGCGGGCGTATCCGTGGCTTTATTTATTTTAGGGATTAATTCCGGCTACACCGCCAAAGAAATGTTCGCATTAATTGTGTCTTTGGGTGTGTCGGTTATTCCGGAAGGTTTACCCTTGGTACTAACTTTAATTTTGGCTCACGGTGTGTGGCGGATGAGTAAAAAGAACGCGTTGGTAAAAAAAATGCAGGCTGTGGAAGCTCTGGGTCAGGCGGATATAATTGCTGTAGACAAAACCGGAACCCTGACGCGTAATGAGATGGTGATAAAAAGTTTATATACCGGTAAAAAAGTTTATACAGTTACCGGAAACGGATATCAACCCAAAGGTCAGGTATTTTTAGCGCAGCGTCTGGCGGACAGTGACCCGGATATACTTTTGGCCGGGAACGTTGCCGCCCTGGCCGGTAAAGCCTCGTTAAGTTTCTTACAGGATGAGGGAATTTATAAGGTTTCCGGAGATCCGACCGAGGCGGCTATGCTAGTTTTAGGGGAAAAGTTAGGGATTAATCGAGAGACAGAAATTAAAAAATATCGGGAGGTGGCGGAAATTCCTTTTGAATATAAAAATAAATACCGCGCGGTATTTTATGAGCACGAAGATAAAATTTTCTGTGCAGTCGCCGGCGCCCCGGAAGTAGTGTTGAAACACTGCAGGCACTTTACGGACAACGGGCAGGTTAGAGAGAAAAAAATGGCTGATCAAAAGCTTTTTGAAGAGGCGGTGGAAGAGTTTGCCCAAAAAGGTTTGCGCGTGGTGGCTTATGCCTATAAAAATGTGATTAAAACTCATCCTTTAGATAATGTTGAGGATTTAATTTTTGGCGGTTTTTGGGCTATAGAAGATGCGTTACGTGCCGAAGCCGCACATTCCGTTAAATTTGCGGAAGAAGCCGGGGTAAAAGTGGTAATGATAACCGGGGATCTAAAAAATACCGCCAGGGCGATTGCCCGAGAAGCCGGAGTTTATAAAGAGGGTGATTTAATTTTAACCGGCAGTGAGCTGGCTGCTTTAAGCGCCAAAGAATTAGCGGTAAAACTGCCTTTGGTTTCGGTTTTTGCCCGAGTTACTCCGGAAGATAAAATGAATATAATCCACGCATATCAGACCTTGGGAAAAACTGTGGCAATGACTGGTGATGGAGTGAATGACGCGCCTTCCTTAATGGCAGCCGATTTAGGTGTGGCCATGGGAAAGATAGGGACCGAGGTCGCCAAGGAAGCCGCGGATATTGTTTTACTTGATGACAATTTAAGTAGTATTGTCACAGCAATAAAAGAGGGGCGGGTTATGTACGCCAACATAAAAAAAGCTCTGCAGTTTTTATTTTCTACTTCTTTGGGAGAGTTGTTGACTGTGGTTTTTAGTTTATTTTTGCGTTTACCGGTGCCGGTGACGGCGGTACAAATTTTATGGCTGAATTTAATTACCGACCCTCTTTCAGGAGCCGCTCTAGCTTTGGAAAAAGAAGAAGGGGATATTTTACACCGGCGTAAGCAAAAAGGCCTGGCCAAATTTTTTATTGACGGACAGATGATAGTTCACATTTTACTTATTGGCATTACTATGGCAGCTGGCGCGCTATATATTTATGGAGTATATTACCCGGCCAGTCCCGTAAAAGCCGGAACAATGGCTTTAACTTTGCTGGCAGTGTTTCAATGGTATAATTCGTTAAATTGCCGTTTTTCCTACAGCAGTATTTTAAATCGGAGAATTTTTGGTAATATTTATGTCTGGCTCGCGTTTGGGTTAAATTTGGTTATCCAATTTATTGCGGTTAGTACTCCGTGGTTTAATAAAATATTGCGTACTACACCTTTGGCTGTCGGAGAGTGGGTCACAGTATTTGTGCTGGCTTTTTCGGTGATCGTGGTAGACGAACTGCGCAAGTGGGTATGGCGCAGGCGACAGAAAAATGGCGCTCTGGTTTAGCACCCATTCGTGTGTTAATATGAAGTCAAATATATGAATAAACAGCTTAAAATAAACGCGCATGCCCGCGTCAACGAAAAGCATATTCCGCCTACGGTTTTAACGATTTTTGGCGCGACCGGGGACTTGTCTTCCGACTATTTATTGCCGGCTTTATTGCATATGGAGGAGCACCATTTGTTACCGGATAGTTTTAAACTGGTCTGTGCCGGACGTCGGGATTTTACAGCTAAAACTTATTTGGATTTTATTATAAAAAAATCTTCCACCCTTTCTGCCGTGCCGCAAAAAGTTAAACAAACATTTTTAAAACGTTTGTTATATTATCAAGGCGATTTTGACCGACCGGAATCTTTTGCCGCCTTAGCAGAAATTTTATCTGACCAGGAAAGCAAGCAAAAACACTTGTGTTATAATCGTCTGTATTATTTTGCTACTAGCCCTCAATATTTTTCCGGCATAGCCCACATTTTAAAAAATTCAGGATTGTTAATGTCTTGTCAGAGTCACCAGCGAAAAGTACGAGTGTTAGTGGAAAAACCATTTGGTTTTAATTACAAATCTGCCAATGCTTTAAACAAACTGTTGTTAAAGTTTTTTGAGGAAGATCAGATTTATCGCATCGACCATTATTTAGGCAAGGAAACCGTACAAAATTTAATGGTTGTGCGTTTTGCTAATGGTCTGTTTGAACCACTATGGAATAAAGATCATATTGATCATGTGGAAATTAGCGTGCTGGAAACAGACGATGCAGCCAGAAGAGTTGCTTATTATGACCAAACAGGAGCAATTAAAGATTTTGTGCAAAATCATATTTTGCAAATGTTGTCCTTGCTTACAATGGACGAACCATACCAGCTGGACACACAAAATATTCGCGATCAAAAATTAAAAATTCTTCGTGCCTTGCGAGCCTTTACGTCAAACGATATAAAAACTAATTTAGTCAAAGGGCAGTATGTCGGATATGTTAAAGATTTAAAAGAACAAAGCGTTACGGAAACTTTTGCCGCGCTTAAAGTATTTATAAATACGCCTCGCTGGCAAGGGGTGCCGTTTTATTTGCGCACAGGCAAGGCTTTGCATACCAAAGTGGCTGAAGTCTCAGTTCATTTTAAGGAGCCGGCGCGCTGTATTTTTCGCAACTGTACGGCCAATGTGTTAACTTTTCGCATTCAGCCGGACGAATCCGTCCATTTGCAGTTAAATAATAAAATTCCTGGTTTTGGAATAGATCTTCACCAGGGTGATTATGAGTTTGGTTATAAGCGTGCCTTTACAACAGAAATTCCCGGAGCTTACGAACGGCTATTGCTTGATTTTATAGAAGGTGACCAGCGTTTGTTTATCCGTAGCGATGAAATCGAAGCTTCCTGGAAATTTATAGACAGCATTACTGAAAATCCGGAATTTAAAAAAGCGCCAATTGGGAAATATAAAAAAGGCTCCAATGGTCCAACAGCAGCCGATGAGTTCATAAAAAAAGATTTAAGGGAGTGGTGGACAAGATAATTGAACAAAATTGACCAGAATTAAATAAAATTGCACAAAATTAAACCTACGCAACTTAATTTTTGGTCAATTCTGGACAATCTTGTGCAATTTTGGTCAATTATATTATTTATTTTTTAAATTATGGTCAATAAAAATACTTCCTGGGGTAAAGTGGCCGGATGGTATAACCAATTGTTGGAAGAAGGGGAAGATACCTATCAGGAAAAAGTTATTAAACCCAATTTGTTAAGATTGCTTGAACTTAAGCCGGGTGAAAGCATAATTGATATTGGCTGCGGCCAGGGTTATTTTTCACGCGAGCTGGCCAAGGCCGGAGCTAAGGTTTTGGGTGTGGATATTGCTGCTGAACTTATTGACTTGGCAAAAACACAATCCGGCAAAAATGAAAATTATTTGGTTTTATCAGCGGAAAAATTAAGCGGCATTAAAGACGAAAGTTTTGATGCCGGAATTTGCGTGCTGGCCTTACAGAATATAAAAGATTTATCCGCGGCTGTATCCGAGATGGCACGAGTGATTAAGCCCGGCGGACGCGCGGTATTGGTGTTAAATCATCCGACGTTTCGAGTGCCTAGCGCCTCGGCTTGGGATTTTGATGAGAAAAAAAGTATTCAGTATCGCCGAATAGAGGGCTATATGTCGGAAATTTCCCAAAAGGTAGATATGACCCAAGGGGTAAAAGACCCGGCTAAAAAGAAATTCACTTACTCTTTCCATCATCCACTACAAGTTTATTTTAAAGCATTTTATAAATCAGGATTGGTCGTGAGCCGTTTGGAAGAATGGATTTCCCATAAAACCAGCGACAAAGGCACCAGAAAACCGGCAGAAGACAAAGCCCGCAAAGAAATTCCGCTGTTTATGGCAATAGAAGTCAAAAAGACCGCGGATACGCGGATTAAAACAAGATAACGCGGATTTTATATGCAACTTCTTTATCAGGAACAGACCGGGCTGATAATTAGGGCGTTATATAATGTTTACAACAGGCTTGGTTACGGTTATCGGGAAAAAGAATATCAGAAAGGTTTGGTGGGCGAGCTGGAAAAACTGGGTTTGGATTTTGACCGAGAATTGTATTGTAATTTAAAGTATGACGATAAAATTATTTTCAAATTTTTTATAGATTTTTTAATTAAATTTGCCAACGATAAAATTCGGATAGTTGTGGAGTTAAAAGTGGCCGAAGAATTTCATAAAAAATATTTTGATCAAGTAATGACTTATTTAAAAACTAACGGTTTGGAATTAGGATTACTGGCTATTTTTACCAGAAAAAATGTTTTAATAAAACGAATAATTAATCAAGAAATAAAATCCGCGTAATCCGCGTTTATCAGCGCATCCGCGGTCTATATATTTATGCAAATTACGATTTTTGGTTTAGGAAAAATGGGTATGCAAATTGCCAAAAGATTATCGACAAACGGCTTTGAAGTGCTTGCTTGGAATCGTTCTTCCGAGCCACGGGAAGAAGCGGCTAAGGCCGGCATTAAAACTTTTGCCGAAGTTCAGGAAGCGGTTAATGCCAATACCAGCCAACCTAGAATATTTTGGTTAATGCTTTTTGATAAAATTACCGGTGAGTTTTTGGAAACCCAATTATTGCCACATTTAAAACCCGGAGATATTGTCATAGACGGTGGTAACAGTTTTTATAAAGAGTCTATCAAACGCTCTGAAATGCTCAGCACCAAGGGTATAGTATTTTATGATTGCGGCACGAGTGGGGGAGTTTGGGGAGAAAAAAACGGATTTGCGCTTATGGTCGGCGGGCCAAAAGAGCAGTGGCCTCAAGTGGAGCCAATATTTAAAGTTTTATCATCAGGCGAAAATTACGGACTGGTTGGCAAGAGCGGTGCCGGACATTTTGTAAAAATGGTACACAACGGAATTGAATACGGCATGATGGAAGCCATCGGTGAAGGATATGGGGTTATGAAGGCTGCGCCGCTAGATTTGGACTTGCTGCAGGTTACCAAAATTTATCAGCAGGGCAGCGTGGTCCGCAGTTGGCTTATAGATTTAACCAGGAATATTTTTGAAAATGAAGATATAGAAGGAACCAAGGGAGAAATAAATATGCTGGGCGAGGGTGAGTGGACAGTAGAGGCCGGCAAAGAGCTGGGGATTGACGTGAGAGTATTGGAAGACGCGGTTGATGTGCGCAAGGAGTCCAAAGATCCAAAAAATCAAAATAAATTTTCCAACAAAATTGTCGCTCTCTTACGCAAACAATTCGGCGGCCACGGAATTATAAAAAAATAATATTCTTATATTCTGCAGAATACCAGAATATATTTAATAAAAAGTAATATAATTAAAATTAAAAAATATGTTAACTTTTCTTGGTTTCGTTATTCTAATATTTTGGATAGCGAGTCTGAGTAATAGGCTGTCGATTTTGGAAAAAGGCAAACAGAAGCAGGCCTCGACTTCTGAACCACAGTCGGCGAATAATTTTGCCGGTTCAGTATCGGTTCCATCTGCGTCCGTTAATATTCCTGTGGCGTCTCCTCAGGGAATCAAAACAGCGAATAACGAAACAGCCACGGCCGCCGACTGGCTCACCAAAGTCGGGGTTTTGGCATTAATATTTGGAATCGGATTTTTCATTAAATTTGCCATTGATCAGGGTTGGATTAGCCAGTGGTTGCGGGTAGTTTTAGGATTTGCCGTTGGCGGTCTGTTGTGTGGTTTGGGAACATTATGGAAAGAAAAATTTCCAAAGTATGCCGGGGCTTTAACTGGCGGCGGTATTGCCGTAATGTATTTTAGCGCTTACGCGGCCAATGCTTTTTATTCCTTGGTTCCGGAAGCTGTTTCAATGGTTTTTTTGGTTGCAATTTCAGGTTTGGGTGTATACTTCGCTTATTCCAGGAAATCCGTCGGTTTGGCAGGGCTTGCGGCATTAGGGGGATATTTGGCTCCGGTTTTGTTGTATGGCCATTCGGATCAGCACATTATATTGTTCAGTTATTTGAGCTTTTTGGCCTTGGCCGCGGTTGTCATTAGTTTTTACATTTATTCCAGTGAACTTTTATTTTTAAGTTTTCTTGGTACGGTTTTTGATTTTTTGGCCTGGAGCGTTTGGTTTTCCAGCGGTTCCAATACCTGGCCCGCGGTAATATTTGCTACAGTAATTTTCCTTTTGTTTATTTTGGGCGGAGCCTCGGCATTCCGCGCCGCTAAACATAACAATTCACTTCCTCAGGAAGCAGGTAAATATTTTGCTTTATTAGCCGTATTTTTAGGAATTTTTTACAGCAGTGCTTTAACATTTTTTCTGTACAAAAATTACCACGATTATTTAGCCATTATGGGGTTGCTTGGCAGTGTTGGCGCATTTCTTTCTTTTGCCATCGTTGATAGGTTGGAATTTAAAGGATTAAATTACTGTTTGTCATTTGTTGGTACCGGCCTTTTGGCGCTCTCTTGTATTTGGCAGTTTACGGGAAAAACTACAGATTTTATGCTAATAGCTTTTGGCGTTGCTTTGGTTTTAGCCGGCGTGTTCTTAAAACGGGCTGAATTACGAGTTTGGGGCTTAATGACTTTAGTGGCGATGGTTTTTGCCGTATTGTTTACTCCTTACGAAAATAGTAGCTATGTATTTATTTTAAATTCCAAGTTTGGTTTGGTGTTGGCGGAAGTTGCCGCTTTGTGGTTTACCGGTTGGCTTTTTGGTAATGTGGAGATTACGGACCAGGAATCCCAAGGAGCCGAAGTCGCTCACGTAGTTGGCAGTTTGCTGTTGTGGTTCGGTTTTTCCTGGGAACTTATCCAGTATTATGGAAATATCCAAGCTTCGGAAAATATAAAAAATTTAACTTTATCTATGTGGTGGATCGGTTACGCAACTGTCTTGTTGGTGTTTGGAGCAGCGGCGAAGTCCGGCGTTTACAGAAAAATTGCATTTGCGCTTTATGTTTTGGCGATTATTAAAGTTTTCCTTTATGATGCCCTTAACTTAGAAACAGCATATAGAATAATCTCTTTTATTGTTTTGGGAGTAATCTTACTCATTGTATCGTTTTCATACCAAAAAAATAAGCAAAAGATTACTGCCTTTTTGGAAGGCGAACAAGAGGGTAAAATTATTTCATGAAGAACAGGCAAAAAGAAAAATATGTTTATACAGTGTCGGAGCAAAAGCTATTTAGAAGGCTTGACTCTCCTTCAAAAATTCAGGATTTTTTGAATTCGTTAAAATTCAACTTTGAAAAAACAGGAGAGACTTGTTATTCTCCCAGGCAGGTCATAAAGCATAAAACCGTGCATTGTATGGAAGGCGCGTTGTTTGCGGCGGCGGCCTTGGAATTTCATGGGGCAAGGCCGCTTGTTGTTGATCTTCGCTCTATAAAGCCAGGCGACGACGACCATGTAGTCGCCATTTTTAAAAAATTTGGTTGTTTTGGCGCGATTTCCAAAACCAATCACAGTGTATTGCGTTACCGAGAGCCGGTTTATAAAACACTGCGGGAATTGGTTATGTCCTACTTCCATGAATATTTTTTAAACACCGGACAAAAGACTTTAAGGGAATATTCCGAAATTTTTGATTTAAAATTTTTTGACGAGCAGCCCCTCACCCTTAATCCCTCTCCCGCGAGGGGAGAGGGAGGGCAGAAAATAGATTGGCGAACATCCGAAGATAATTTGTTTGCAATTCCGCAAAAGCTAGATAAAGTTAAACATTATAAGATATTAAATAATCAACAAGTAAAAAATCTTCGCCCGGCCGAAAGAATAGAAATTCAAGCGGGGAAGATTATAGAATATAAAAAGAAATAGAGCGTCGACCCGTTGGGGTAGGCGCTCTATTAGCTATGGGGTTTTAGCCATGATTTTTTTATAGTATTCCAAATATTGTGGAACCACTATTTTGGAACAGAATTTTTCACAAGCTATTTTTTTTGCCTGGTCTCCCATTTGCTTTCTTAAATTTTCGTCAGCCACGAGCAGCTTAACTTTATTTGCCAACCCGGAAATGTCGCCCAGTTTCAGCAAATACCCGCTTTTCCCTTCTTCCACCACTTCCGGTATTCCTCCAACATTCGTGCTAACAATCGGATTGCCATAGCTCATGGTTTCTAAAATGCCCATACCAAAACTTTCGGTCTCTGAAGTGTAAAGACCTAAATCCGCGGCGTTTAAATAGTTTTCAATATCCTTAACATTTTCTTTAATAACAAGTTGTTTGCCGACCCCGAGTTTTTTGACCAGTGGCTGAAAAGGCTTAAAATTGCCCCCGCTTAAAATTAGCAGCTTAAAGTTTTTTTGCGCTTTCATTTTGGCTGCAACTTTGAGCAGGTCGGGGATTCTTTTCACCGGGCGAACGTTGGAAAGATGAATAGCGACAATATCGCTATCCTTTATCCTTAATCCTTTACGGATGGTGGCGCGGGTTTTTTGCGGCGCCGGCGGGCTGTAAAAATTATAAATAACTTCAATATCTTTTTCTGTATTTAAAAATTTTACGGTATCATTTTTCAAGTTTTGCGACACCGCGGTTACGCCGTCGCTGCGTTCCACAGAGTATTTTATTATTTCATAGAGTGCCGGGTCTTTGGCCAGCAGGGTAATATCGGTCCCGTGCAAAGTGGTAATTATTTTAGGCGCTTGAATTCCGTTTTGCCGCATTATTCTTTTGGCCAGCAGCGCAGCTGTGGCGTGCGGCACGGCATAATGCACATGCACTACGTCTAGCCCGTAGCGTTTTTGCACTTCTTCAATTGCCACAGCCAGCGGCAGGGTATAGTCCGGATATTTAAACAGACTGTATTCGTTAATTTGAACTTTGTGAAAGAAAATATTTTTATGTTTTTTCTCCAAACGAAAAGGCGATTCATAGGAAATAAAATGAACCTGGTGACCCGTTTGCGAAAGTTCCAAGCCTAAGTTAGTAGCCACAATGCCACTGCCACCAACGGACGGATAACAGACAATTCCAATTTTCATATATGATACCGATCTACGGATTAATACTAATGATACGGATAAAACGGATTGATCTAGTAATTTCTGGAGGAGAGATTAAGGTCGGAAATGGAATTTAGTCTTATGGGATCGTTTTTCCATAACCCTTGCGCGGATTTAGTGCCAATGGCGACGCCAAGAGCTTTGGCGCGGGCAGTAACCAGGCTTTCATAATCTTTGTTTTGTAGCTGCGTATTGTGACAGTTTATCATTTTTACCCAGGTGTCATAAACATCGGTGGTGTCAACTACCAAATCAACCGGAGCAGCAAAATCCTGAGTAACCGGATAATAATAGAGCGCGGTAATTTTATGTGTGGCCAAGCTTTTTAATTCAGCCAAGCCGCCATACCGGGCAAAACGCGCTGCATCGCGAGTCATTTTTCCGGCCTCCGCGTGGTCCGGGTGCTGGTTTTCGTCCGTGTGCGGAGCCAAAATAACATCGGGCTTGAATTCGCGAATATATTTGGCAATGGTAAAAGCATTTTCTGTTGTGTTTTTTATGTGGCAGTCGCCGCCCATTTCCAGAAATTCTATTTCAGCGCCAATTAATTTGGCAGCCTGGCGCGATTCCTCGGCACGGGACTCCGGCGTGCCGGCGGTGCCGGCTTCGCCCTTAGACAAAACTAAAAGTTTTATGCTGCTCCCCATGGATGCTTCTTTGGCCAGCAGACTGCCGCAGCCAAATTCCAAGTCGTCCGGGTGAGCGCCAATTGCAAGTATTTTCATAAAATAAGATTAATTATGGAGCCAAATAAACGAAATCATTAAAATAATACACGCTTCTTAAAGCTTTGTGCAAGACCCTATGTTTTGATAGCTCTGTATAGTCTTTCGGAATAGATATTTCTTTCGGTAAATCGCCTATAGGTTTGCCATAGTAATAGTACACCGCAATATCAGCTTGTTTATAGGATTCTTTATAGACCGGCTTATTTGGGTAGTTGGTCTTAAGAAATTTTGCCAGAGCTTTGTTGTCCAGATAGATTTGATCGTTATTTAATTTAAATTTTTTGTAGGAGTTTTGTTGCCATCCGAGACTAAAAAATACCACTAACAAAACAAACAGCGAAAAATTTTGTAGCCAATCAAATTTAATTTTTGCCGCCAACTCCCATATTGAAATTCCGATTATAGTAATTAAATAAGGATAAATTATAACCAAGTAGCCATATCCTTTTGTTTTGGAAAGGCTAAAGAAAACAAAAATGAATAAACCGGCCAATAGAAAAAATAAGTATGATTTTTGTTTTCTTAAGCTTTGGAATAAAAAGTATAGATTTCCCAGACCAAGGGTTATTGCAAAAACTCCATTTTGAATTAGGGTAGGAAGATAAAAGTATAAGTTGCCCCCGTTGTTTTCTATTGCTTTGGTATAGCGCGTAAAAACGTGATAAAAAAAGTAATTTTGCCAAAAAGCATTGCCGTGTTTGAAAGTTTGCCAAATGTGCCAGGGAGCAGCTAGGCCGATAAATACTAAACAGCCTAACCAGAATTCCTTGTTTTTTAAATATGCCCAGTCGTTTGCCAGCAAAGAATAAAGTAAAATAATGGGTAAAGGGATTAAGCCAATAACACTTTTAGTTAAAACACCTAGAGCTAAAAAAACAAAACAGCCATAGTAATAGTTTGCATTATTTTTGCCCAGCCAAAACAGTCCCAGGGTTCCTAAAATAAAAAATCCTACTGCTGTATCCATTTGAAAAAAGTAAGCATGAAAGAAAAAATGAAAACAAATTAAATAAGATGCCAATACAGTAATTGCTGCGGGCAAGGAGGAAAATATTTTTTTAACCAGCCAAAAATTTAAAACGAGTGTGAAAAATGCGAACAAGGCGCTCCAAATTCGTGATGAAAATTCATTTTCCCCAATCAATTTGTATGTTCCAACAGTAAGAGATAAAATCAGAGGTGGTTTTTCATACCAGGGGGAGCCAAAAAAAGTATAATCAAAAGGCCTGTTACTCGCAGTTGATTCATGGCTAACCTGAGCGTAAATGGCCTCGTCCCAATCAATTAACGGGCGCTCGCCTAAAGCAGAAAAAAGAAAGTAACCATACAAAATAAATAATATGACTGGAATGCCGAACAATAAACTGGCTCTCAATATTTTTTTTAGCATGGGTTTTAAAATTAACCTAACCATGCCAATTCCGGCTGGTCAATTTGTTCGCGTTTAATAAACTTAACTTCAGGGAATTGTTCCCGTTTAATGTAGTCGTATTCCGAATTGCCGGCAATGTAGTGAGTGCAATGAATAACCGAATTCATCCACCCCAACCTTTCGTCTTTGCCGGGGTTGATTTGCCATTTTTCAATTTTGCCGGGCAGGTCAAAATAGGTATATTTGCCGCCGCCTTCATGCAGCGCGGCTTTATTGTTCTCAATCTTGGCGCGGACAACTTCTCCCTGATAGGGGAGATCGGCGAAGTATTCTGTGAGATTGCCCGAAGTGGATTGGCGAAAAGTTTTATCCGATGATCGAATTATTTCAATGCCGTCTAAGAGCCCCATTTTCTTGTACATTTCCAAACAAAAATCGGCCACTGTACCTGCGGTAACGGATTTAAAAATATCAATCAGATTTGCATCCATAAACCTTGGAAGTTGTTTTAAAGTTTCCTCTTTCCATCCGGTCGGAATACGTTTTAAGTAAAGAGGCGAGAATTTTTTTTGCAGCTTGTTTTCCTGAATAAAATTTAAACGCACCTCGGCGTCGGTTTGCAAGTCTTTCATTACGGTAATTGTTTCGCGATAGTCGGCATCGGAATCGTGATAGAAAAAAACAATCTTTGCGCTTGCCCCGGTCGTAGCGTCGGGGCCAATTTCAGCTTGCAGTTTCTTGGCTGCATTAATTTTCCCAACTAAATAGCGTTTGGGGAAAAAGCCGCAGGGTTGTTGGCCAAAGCAAATAATCGGTGTATTCATACAGGCATTTTAGCATTTTATCATGTTAACATCAACGCAATAACAGTATCATTTCGGTAACCACATAATTTTATAACTTATTTGACAACATACCCTAGGGGGGTATATGATAGGAATATCAAATTTTTAAATTCAAATTTTATGAAGGGAGCAAATAATGCAGGAGAAATAT
Organism: uncultured Candidatus Saccharibacteria bacterium; assembly: GCA_964520505.1. GTDB lineage: Bacteria > Patescibacteriota > Doudnabacteria > UBA920 > UBA920 > PALSA-1336. The sequence goes on from CAZFQP010000001.1 coordinate 68,649, forward strand.
AAAAAGAAGTTAATTGTGCATTTGCACCGAATTGCCGGACAGATTGCAGGAATTGAGAAGATGGTAGGAGCTGACAAATACTGTGTGGATATAATTACCCAGAGCCTGGCGGTGGAGAAGTCGCTGCAGAGTTTTAACGCGGATTTGCTGGAGAATCATCTTTCCGAACATGTGCCGCATCAGTTTATGCATGGGCAGTCGGCTAAGGCGGTAAAAGAAATGATAAAAATTTACAAGTTAAAAAACAAATAATATGAAAAAAGTAAAAATTCCAATTGCCGGAATGCATTGCGCTTCTTGCGCTAATGTTATTCAGCGAACTCTGAAAAAAACGGTTGGGGTTGCCGGAGCGGAAGTTAATTATGGCACGGAAACCGCGGAACTTGAGTATGATCCAAAACAGGCGAGTCTGCAGGATTTGTCTGAAAAAATCGAACCGTTGGGGTATAAATTTTTACTTGAACAAGAACCTTTGCATCCAAGCAGTCACGTTATGCCGGACGGCAGCGTAATGAGCGGCATGGATCATAGCCAGCATTTGGGCCTGAATCAGAGCAAGGAAGAAAAATTAAAAGAACTAACAGCTTACAAAAATAAATTGTTTTTTGCCCTGCCTTTAACCGGCTTGGTGTTTTTAGTTATGTTATGGGACATAATGGTCCAGTTTTTTTCGGTGCTGCCCATGCTGCCTATCCCTCAAGAAATTTTTAATAAGTTTTTATTTTTAATCGCCACTCTGGTTTTATTTTGGATCGGCCGCCCATTTTTAAAAGGTTTGTGGAATTTTATTCGCTATGGCGCTGCCAATATGGACACCTTAGTAGGTTTGGGTACGCTGTCGGCTTATGTTTATAGCACCACAGTGGTGTTATTTCCCAATCTGGTAAAGACTTTAAATTTACCGGGCGAGGTATACTTTGACGTAACGATTGTGGTGGTAAGTTTTATTACCTTGGGAAAATATTTGGAAATAAGAAGCAAGCTTAAAACCGGGCAAGCTTTGGAAAAATTAATGAACCTGCAGGCTAAGACTGCCATAATAAAGCTGCCTGGAGGCGAAAAAGAAATTCCGGTTGACCAGGTAAAAATTGGCGACCTTGTAATTGTAAAGCCAGGAGCGAAGCTGCCGGTAGACGGAGTAATAATAGAAGGAAAATCCTCCATAGACGAAGCTATGGTTACCGGCGAGGCCATGCCGGCCACCAAGCAGGCAGGGGACGAAGTAATTGGCGGCACGCTGAATAAACAAGGCAGCTTTGTTTTTCGGGCTACCAAAGTTGGCAGCGAAACTCTGCTGGCGCACATTATAAAAATGGTGGGCGAAGCGCAAGGCTCTAAAGCGCCAATCCAAAAACTGGCTGACAAAATTTCCGCGATTTTTGTGCCTATGGTTTTGGGGATTGCATTAGTGTCTTTATTGTTGTGGTTGCTGGTTGGGCATAATGTGTCATTAGGAATTTTGTCTTTTGTCAGCATTTTGGTAATTGCCTGTCCTTGCGCTTTAGGTCTGGCCACACCTACAGCGATAATTGTTGGTGTAGGTAAGGGCGCACAAAATGGAATTCTGGTAAAGAATGCTGAAGCTATGGAAAAGTTAAGGGGCATAAATGTTTTAGTCGTGGACAAAACCGGAACCTTAACCGAAGGGAAGCCGACCGTCATTGATATAAAACCAATGACGGAATTTCAAATTTCAAATTTCAAATTTCCAATACTGCAAATAGCTGCGAGCTTGGAAAATAAGTCCGAGCATCCGCTGGCGGAAGCTATTGTAAAAAAAGCTAAGGACGAAAACATTGCGTTAGTAGAAGCGTCTGAATTTGAAAATTTAGAAGGCCTGGGAGTTAGCGGAAAAATTGTCGGCAAAAAATATTTTGTCGGCAGTCCAAAATTAGCCGCAGATTTAAAGTTGTTATTTAATCTAAGTCAATTAACTGAATCCACCAGTCAGGGAAAAACGCCGGTGTTATTAATGAGTGAGCAGGAAGTGGTTGCTGTAATTTTAATTGCCGATAAAATTAAAGACAGCGCTGTTGAAACTGTTAAGCAATTACGCAAGCAAAAAATAAAAGTAATTATGCTAACCGGCGACACCAAGCAGACCGCCGAATACGTGGCCAAACAAATTGGCATAGATGAAGTACTGGCCGGTGCTTTGCCCCAGGATAAGGCTTTAAAAATTAAAGACCTGCAATCCCGGGGTTTGGTTGTGGCAATGGCCGGAGACGGCATAAATGACGCACCGGCTTTAGCACAAAGCAACATTGGCATTGCTATGGCTACCGGCACGGATATTGCCATGGAGTCCGCAGATATTACTTTGTTGAAAGGGGATATAACAAAAATTCTGGGAGCAATCCATTTATCACAAAAAACTTTAACCACCATCAAGCAAAATTTGTTTTGGGCTTTTGCTTACAACGTTATTGGCATTCCTTTAGCCGCGGGTTTGTTTTATCCGATTTTTGGCTGGCATTTAAGCCCTATGTTTGCCGGGTTGGCCATGGCGCTTTCTTCTGTTTCGGTGGTAGTTAATTCATTGCGCCTTAAGAGAGTAAAAATCTGATATAATTATTTAATAGGGAGATTAACGAAAGTAGTCTTTAATTCTATGCAAAGCACATCCTTTATCCCAATATTTTTAACCGGCCTGCTTACCGGAGGGCTGACTTGTTTGGCCGTGCAGGGTGGATTACTTGCTTCCACCATTGCTCAGCGTGAAGAGGAGCGGTTAAAAGATAAAGCGGGCAAAGGATCTGCGGCGCCGATTTTATGGTTTTTGTTTGCGAAGTTAGTGGCCTATACTGTGTTAGGTTTATTGCTTGGTTGGTTTGGCTCATTGTTTGCATTATCGCTCACAGTTAAACTGGTAATGCAGTTTGTAGTAGTTATATTTATGTTGGGCACTGCCTTGTCCTTGTTAGATGTTCATCCGTTTTTCCGCTACTTTATTATTCAGCCGCCGAAGTTTTTAACACGGATGATTCGCAATCAGTCCAAGAGCAAAGATATTTTTGCGCCGGCAATTTTGGGAGCGTTTACCATATTTATTCCTTGCGGCACAACTCAAGCCATGATGGCCTTGGCCATAGCTAGCGGCAGTGCGCTAAGAGGAGCGGGGATTATGTACGCTTTCGTTTTGGGCACCAGCCCCATATTTTTTCTGCTCGGGTATTTTGCCGCCCGGTTGGGGGAGTTTTGGCACAAAAAGTTTTTGCGTGCGGCCGCGGGAGCAATTTTATTGCTCGCCATATTTAATTTAAACAACGCGCTGGCTTTAACCGGCAAACCTATTTCACTGACTGACTTGACCGCCAAGGCCGCATGCGCGGTGGCTTATTGTCCGACAGAGGTCGGCACAAAAGCTCCGACTGAGGGATTAAGCCAAAACGTCACTATTACTATTGGTACTTATGGTTATAGTCCAAACAATATTTCCGTGCCAAGAAATTCCGACATCACCATAAAATTAGTAAATAAGGACGGCGCCAGTTGTGTGCAGGATTTTACTATCCCATCGCTAAAAATTCAAAAAGTGGTGCCGGTGGGCTCAAGCGGGGAAGTGACTTTTCACAGCCCAAACCAGGCAGGGCAAATTGCTTTTATGTGCAGCATGGGAATGTATAGAGGAATAATAAATGTAAATTGACCTAATTATTCTAATTTCTAATTGATCTAAATAATACTCAATCAAAAATTTGCAATTAGTCATTAGATATTTTTTAGAATAATTAGTAATTAGGTTAATTAGAGTAATTTACGGACAAGTTATAAAATTCAGCTAAAAAATATGATTAAAACTATTCAGCTGAGAATAAAGGGCATGCACTGCTCCTCCTGCTCTATGAATATAGACGGAGAATTAGAAGACGCTTCCGGAGTGGTAAAGGCTAATACCAATTACGCCAAAAGCCAGACCGAAATAGAATTTGACCCGGAAAAAATTACCCAGGAAAGAATTAAAGAGATAATCAAGACTACCGGCTACGAAGTTGAAGAATAAATTTGCACCTTGGACAAACCAAGGTGTTTAATTTATAATATCTCCATCATAAGTGCCTAAGGAGGGCACTGGCATGGGGTAAAATCTGCCGGCGCGCTAAAAGCGCGGTTGACTACTAAAAGACGCCAAGTAACCTACAATGTGTATTTGTTTGAAAGGTTGCTGCGTCCCACCCGGGCAGTATCGGCCGCTCAGGCGAAAAACAACGTGTGGCACACAGACATTGTGCCAGAGTATGGTCCAAGCAGGATGGATGAGGCCAAAGTCATCCTCAGGGCTCATATGCACGCTGAACTGGCGGTTATGCAGCCGATCAAAAAACCGGTCGTCCCTGCAACAGCCAGCCATCGTCAACAACTCAGTTTGTTTCGCCACTAGGTCAGTGGCGCTCGTCATCTGACCGCGGTTTCCAAGTTTGGGAACCGCGGTCGTTTGTTTTGCCAAAAAGGTGTGAAGATATTACAATGAAGTTAAGTGAAAAGTATTTAAATATCAACTTATGATAAATTTATCTTCAAAAAATAAAATTCTGTTATTTGTAGTAATAATAGTGCTGGGAGCCGGGTTAGTGCGCTTATTTTCCGGGGAGGATGATTGGATTTGCGAAAATGGGCAGTGGCAGGCTCACGGCAGGCCGAGTGCCGCAAAACCTACCACTGGCTGCGGTCAAGCGGTAAATCAAACCCCGCCTTTGCCGGCAATATTAAATAATACCAACGTTAAGGACTTAAACATTACCATAGACCAGGAAATTGCCAGCCCGCTGACAATTACGGGACAAATTCGAGGTATATGGTTTTTTGAAGCCAGTTTTCCGGTAATGTTAACCGATTGGGATGGAAAAATTATTGCTCAAGGAATTGCCAAGGCCAAGGGTGACTGGATGACAGAAAATTTTGTACCATTTGAAGCGACTTTAACTTTTGTTAAACCCGAGTATAAAAATACCGGCACACTAATTTTAAAAAAAGACAACCCTTCCAATTTGCCGCAAAACGATGCCGCGATAGAAATCCCAATAAAATTTAAATAATTTAATGTTAAAACAAAACGACAAGATTGAATATCAAATTAAGGTCAGCAGGCGCGCGCGGCACATGCGTCTTTCCGTTGCCTGCGATTCTACCGTCACGTTAACTTTGCCTTTTGGCATGGCCTTAGGCAAAGCGGAAAAATTTTTTACCGATAAATTGGTTTGGGTTAAAAAAGCTTTGGAGTATTTCCGTCTGCATCCGGTTTTACCAAGGAAAAAAATCGTGAGAGGAGAATATCGTCAATATAAACAACAGGCTTTGGCATTGGCACAAAACAAAGTAAAACAGTGGGCGGAATTTTACCAGGTTAATTATCATCGGGTATCCATAAAGAATCAAAAAACCCGCTGGGGTAGCTGCAGCAGGAAAGGGAATTTAAATTTTAATTACCGGATTGTGCATTTGCGCCCCGAACTGTTAGATTATTTAATAGTGCACGAAGTTTGCCATTTGCTCGAGTTAAATCATAGTCACAAGTTTTGGACAGAGGTCGGGAAGGCTGTACCAAATTATAAATCACTTAGAGCGGAATTGAGGTCATATGGGCTTTAAAGAAAATGTTATTAAATTTTTAAAAGCGATTCCAAAAGGCAAGGTGGTAAGTTATGGCCAAGCCGCTGCCATTGCCGGCAGTCCGCGGGCAGCCAGGCTGGTTGGGGGAATTTTGCGCAATTTAGAGCTTCCGTTTTTGGGGCGGATTGATTCCGACCCGAAAACACCTAGGAAGGGGAGGTCTCGGAAGGGGAAACCCTCTTCGGGTTTTCCCTCCGAATTTGTTCCCTGGTGGAGAGTAGTCAATAATCGGGGAGTTATTAGTATAAAAGGGAATTGGACAGCGACAAAAGATTTGCAAAAACAGTTATTGGAAAAGGAAGGTGTAAAAGTAGAGAAAGATTTTAGTTTAAGTATGGAAAAATATCGATGGAAAAAGTAGTTAAGACATCTACTATATATGAAAACTTTTTTGAACGATAAAATTCGTTATAAATCAACAAAGGGGTTTACTGTAATAGAGCTGGTGGTAGTTATTGCTATAATTGGCATATTGGCCAGCGTTATAATAGTGGCCGTGCAGCCTGCGCGCTTAAAAGCGCGCGATGCCAAACGAAAAACTGATATGGCGCAGATTGGCCGTTTGTTGTACTCTTCTTCCTGTTATGCACCCAACGCCGGAGACGGGGATTATGATTTGGCAGACTTGGTGCCGGAACTTACAAGCAAGTATCCGCAATATGCCCAGTATGCTTCCTTTTTACCCTATGATCCAAAGTCCGGCAGTTCCAGCCAAACTAATTATCGATATGAATATAGTGCGGACGGGCACTGCGTGGTGTATATGAACTTAGAAAATAATGACGAGCCTATTACGCTGACTACAATAAATCAGCCAACTGTTGGCACCGGGCAGGGAGTTTTAAAAGCATTTACTGCCGGTCCGAATGGGACAAATATTTATTATCAGGTGGGAAGATAGCGGTTAGCTTGTAGGGGGTAAAGAGACAATTAATATAAAATACAATGAACGAAGAACAAAAAACTAATAACGAAGTAGCAGTGCTGGGAGCGGGTTGCTTTTGGTGCACGGAAGCCGTGTTTCAAAATTTAAAAGGAGTTAGTTCGGTTTTGCCTGGGTACACCGGCGGTAATGTGGAGAACCCAAGTTACGAGCAGGTCTCCGGCGGCAACACCGGTCATGTAGAGGTAGCTAAAATAGAATTTGATCCAAGTGTTATTTCTTTTAAACAGTTGCTCGAAGTTTTCTTTGCTGTACACGACCCCACAACTAAAGACCGACAGGGGAACGACGTGGGCACGCAGTATGCATCCGCAATATTTTACTCAAGCCCAAAGCAAAAACAAATTGCCGAAGAAGTAATTAAAGAAATTGAAGCGGAGAAAATTTACAGCTCGCCGATTGTTACCGAACTTCGTCCTTTGGAGAAATTTTATTTGGCGGAAAATTATCACCAGAATTATTATTTAAATAATCCCGGCAATCCTTACTGTGCGGTGGTAATTAGTCCAAAAGTAAAAAAGTTTCGGGAAAAGTTTTCTTCTTTAATTAAATCTTAAACTATGATTAGCGAAGCAAGGCTAAATAAAATTAAAACTGTGGCCGGTGCCCGGCAGGAGGGGATAGTAGTCTTAGAAGATATTCATGATCCGCATAATGCGGCCGCGGTTTTGCGGAGCTGTGAAGGTTTTGGCATACATAAGGTTTATTATATTTTTGACAAAGGGGAAAGGTTTAACCCGCGAAAAGTCGGTAAGGCCACTTCTTCTTCCGCCAACAAGTGGCTGGAGTTTGAAATCTTTTCCTCCGCTAAAGAATGTTATAAAAAATTAAAAAAACAGGGATATAAAATTTTTGCTACAGTTTTAGACAGCAAAGCAAAAAGCCTTTATAAAACAGATCTAAAAGGCCCTAAGACCGCGCTGGTCTTTGGCAATGAACACAGGGGTTTAAGCAAAGAGGCAATTGATTTTTCCGATGCGCATATTTACATACCAATGCAGGGTTTTGTGCAAAGTTTTAATTTGTCGGTAACGGCGGCCATAACCCTTTCGGAAATGTTCCGCCAGCGGCAGAATCAGCCAAAAAAATATTTGCTTCCTAAAAAGAATCGGGAAAAATTAATTAAGGATTGGAAGAAAAAATAATATGTTTAATTTAAATTATTTATTTGGGCTGGTTTTACTAATTATCAATGTCTTCGCTTTTGTAATGGTGGGGATAGATAAACGGAAAAGCGTTCTCGACAGTGAACGCTTGCCGGAAGTAAACTTCTTTTTAATGTCCGCAGTATTTGGGTCGTTGGGGATTTTTTTGGGGATGTATTATTTTCATCACAAAACCCGCAAAGCCTATTTTCCTTTGGGAGTAGGATTTTTGCTTATCCAGCAAGTTTTGCTTTTATGGCTAGCTTATAAATTATATTTTAAAATTTAATAATATTAAAAAACAACAATGAAAAATATTTTTTTAAAATGGTTATTGGTAATTTACGTTGTCCTGTTTGCAGTTTTAGCTATTAGCCCGATAGATAGGACAACTTGGTTCGTGGAAAATTTAACAGTGTGGATTATTTTGGGAGCCATATTAATTTTATATGCTAAACAGGTCAGATTTTCCAACATGGCTTACGGCCTGATGTTTGTGTTAATTTATTTGCACACCATTGGCGGCCATTATACTTTTGCCCTGGTACCTTTTAGCTGGGTTACCGATCTATTCGGTTTTTCCCGCAATCATTTTGACAGGGTTGCCCATTTTTCGGTAGGTTTTTACGCCTTTGGCATAGCAGAGTGGTTATATACCAAGAGTCTGGTGAAGAGTAAGTTTTTATTATTTACCTACCCTATTTTTGTTATTGCCACCATCGCGATGACTTATGAATTAGTGGAATGGATATACGCGGCCTCTGCTAACCCGGAAGCCGGTTTGGCATATTTAGGCAGTCAAGGTGACATTTGGGATGCACAGAAAGATATGCTGGCCGACACCCTGGGCGCCATTTTAGCCACAGTTTTATTTTTCTTTAACCAAAAGTTGTGGGGAAGAAAATTAAATAATTAAGCAATAAATATATGAACAACACCCATGAAGAGTATCTAAATGAGCTCGATCAAGATATAGCCGGGGGGTTAGACAAAGCGCTGGCAACACCCGCAGAAACAGAAGAAGAGGGTAATTTGCCTAAAAATGAAAAAAAATCCGGAAGAGAAATTTTGCTTGCTAAAACAAGAAAATTGATTATCGCTTTGCTTGAGGAAGGGAAAGTAGATCCCCAAATGACAATGGCAGAACTACCCGCATATCTTGAAGATCAAATGCGAAAGCAGGAGGAAGAGGAAACTGACTAAATGATTTAATCAAATGGTCAAACAATTTAGCCTTATCGTTTAATTGTTAATAAATCCAGGAAGCTTATGTTAAAAATCTTTTTAATGTGGTTAGCTTTTATTCCAGTGCCGGTTATTAATGGCACCCTTCGCGAGGGATGGTATAAAGCCAAAGTGGGGGAGTTTGGCGCCAATGTTATTGGTTGTGTGGTTTTATCCGTGTTCTTTTTGCTTTTCACCTATTTATTTTTTAAAAATGATCTCGGCGGGTTTAGTACGAGCAAGCTGTTATTAATTGGCGGAATCTGGCTGGGACTGACTTTAGTCTTTGAATTTGGCATGGGTCTTATGGGTGGAAGAAGCTGGAGTTATATGCTGGCAGATTACAATCTTTTTAAAGGTAGGCTTTGGCCGCTGGTGTTGGTTGTTATATTTTTTGCCCCTTTTATTATTAAACAAATTACAAAATAATTTATGGGATCATTCGAAGAAGCAAAAGACGTTATGGGAGGGGATTGGTATAGAATAGATGAAAGCAAGTATGGGGATGCTTTTGTATTTAAAGCAGTTCATGATTTTTATTTGGATTCGTTGCATAATGGGATTGATAACATAGAACTGGGAAGATTTCCGGAAAAGTATATAAAAGCTGTGTCTAAAATGACGGAAGACGAAATTTTAACTTGGGCTCGTGCCATGGCAATGGATGACGAGGCGGTGGCAAATAAAACCGACAAAAAACCGTTAAGAATATTTAGTGAGTACGAAAATGCCGCCAGAAAATTTAGGGATCAATGCAGGGAAATTCTAGGCAAAGATATATTAGACAAAAAGGTTCAATAACATTTAGTTATCCACAAGAGAAGTTTGACAAAGGGTGAACGAATGTTTACTATAAAGAAAATACCTGTTTATGGAGGATCAAAAGCAAAAACTTGTGTCTAAAATAGAGCAAGTCCGCAAAGACTTTCCCAAAGCCGGCATGCGCTGGACCGAAGAGGAGAGTAATTTACTGAACGCGGAATACAAAAAATGTTTAGAGGAAAATTACGATTTTGAAAGTTTTCTAAATTCTATGGCGCAGCGTTTCGGTCGCCGTCCGAACGGAATTCGCGGACGGCTGGCTTTGAGTTTCCCCAACATTCCAGGTTGGGATTACGAAGCGGTAAAACAGCGCGATGAAGAGTATAAAAAACAGAAATTGGAAATTGCCAATAATGCCGCCAATCCCCGTACGGACGAAATTTTAATTCACAAATACGAAAAGTACGTTTCGGCAAAAAATGAAACTTTCAGGAAATTTATTTTACGGGTGTCAAAGCTAAGCGGGCTGCAAAGAAGCATAGTCCGTCTTAGGCTGCTTCAACTTGTTGGCAATGTCGTGGAGTATGCGCAGGAAGATGTTGAGGAACATCAGCCGTCAAAAAAACAGTACAGAGAAGAAGAAACTGAAGAAATAGATATATCTTCCAACCCGGAAATGCTGGCAAGTTTTAAGTTAATGGAAGAAACCCGCGAGAACATTTTTCTAACCGGGGAAGCGGGTACCGGAAAATCCACCTTACTGAAATATTTTAAACATCACACCAATAAAAATACCGTGGTGCTGGCTCCAACCGGCGTGGCTGCGGTAAATGTTGGCGGCCAAACCATTCATTCCTTTTGTGGTTTTGGCCCGGACATTACCATTCATCGGGTAAAAAAAGTTTCTACCGGCGGCGGCAAAAAAGAATTGTTGCAGCGCTTGAGCACGGTAATAATAGACGAAATCTCCATGGTGCGCGCGGACCTGCTCGACTGCGTGGACAGATTTTTAAGATTAAACGGGCCGGCCGGAAATTTGCCGTTTGGCGGCGTACAAATGATCTTTATTGGCGACCTTTACCAGTTGCCGCCTATTGATAAAGACTTTACCAATGGCGGGTTATTTGCGGAATATAAAAGCCCATATTTTTTTGACGCCAGGAGTTTTTTGGGCGGCAATTTTAAATTAATGGAATTAAAGACTGTTTACCGCCAAAAAGATCGGGCGTTTTTGGAAATTTTAAATGCTGTGCGCAACAATGCGGCCAGCACCGAACATTTGGAAGTATTAAACAGCAGGAGCGAACAGGAGGGCGATAAATTTACCTTTGAGCAGTTTGCTGTTTATTTAACGCCAACCAATGCCCGCGCTGCCCAGGTTAATGACTATTATTTAAATCAGCTGCCCGGGCAAGCAAAACTTTTCCAAGGTTTTGCTTCAGGCAAGCTGGAAGGCAAAACTACGCCCGGAGAATCCGCCTTAAAACTTAAAGTTGGCGCACAGGTAATGATGCTAAATAATGACCCAAAGAAACGTTGGGTTAACGGCACAATGGGAAAAGTGTTGGGTTTTGTAAAATCCCGCGATGTAATGGATGACGCATTGGAATATTTGCAAGAGGACAGCTCGGAAGACGGTTTTAAATTTCCGGAAGGGAATGACTTGTTAATTCGCGTGGAGCTGGAAACCGGAGAGAAAGTTTATGTCGGGCGGCATACTTGGGAAATGTTTAATTTTTATTTGGATAAACACACACAAAAAGTGGAATCTAAAACCGTAGGGGAATTTACCCAGTATCCGCTAAAGCCGGCCTGGGCTTTAACCATTCATAAGAGCCAGGGAAAAACTTTTGATAAAGTTTATGTAGATTTAGCCGGAGGCACCTTTGCCCATGGTCAGTTGTATGTTGCGCTTTCCCGCTGCCGAACTTTAGGCGGGCTGTATTTAAAGCGCCCGGTGGTGCAGAGCGATATTTTGTTGGACAATCGGATTGTTGAATTTTTATCGTTTAAAAATTAAGCTTCGGGCCTATGTGCCCGAAACAAAAAAAATTAACAAGAAACAAAATGAAAAATATATACAGATTCGGCCTACTGGCCATCGTGATATTTTTTACACTGCCTCAAATTTCGCTGGCTGCGGGGACAAAAACCATAACCGGTTATGTTCAAAAGGTCAGCGGCAGTACAGTAGTTTTTAGTAATAGCAACGGCGCCAAATATTCCGCAGAGGTCGGCCAGGCAACCCTAATTAGGAAAAATGGGGCGGCAATGCAGCTTGCGGAAATTTTGGTAGGTGACAAGGTCGAGGTTAAAGGAACATTGTGGGGTGACAACAGCATTAGCGCAAATGTTTTGCGCAATATGTCGCTGTATACGCACAACAGCAGCTTTAGCGGAAAAATTACCGAAATTGACCCATGGAGCCAGAGTTTTACTCTGCAAAGCTCCAAGTATGGCAATCAAACCATTAAGACCGACAGTCTTACTGTATTTAAAAAGAACAGCTCCGCCGCAACTTTTAAAGATTTAGAGCCGGGGATGAGTATGGCAATTAAAGGCGCTTGGGACCGCACCACCACAATTATTGCGGCCAGAGAAGTTAGGGGAACCTTAAGGCTAATAAATATAGATTTTACCGGGACGCTCACCATGAAAAGTGATAGCGCCATAACCGTAATCGGCAACGGCAATGTAATTTACGGGGCAGATATTACCAAGGCGAAGCTGCAAAATAAAAATGGTAAGACTTTAAGTTTATTACTTTTTAATTTGGGTGATACAATTAGAGTACAGGGCAAGCATGTTTCCGGCAGCGTTAAAGTTGTTGGCGAAACAATAAAAGATTTATCCGTAACCAAATAATTAAATGGCTAAAATCACAATCAATTTAAAGCCACCGGTAGAGGTGGCAAAAGCGGCAGAAAAAGGATTAAAGCTGCATCAGCAATTTAAACGCGGCGGCACTGCTGTCGGCTGGGCCAGGGCTAGGGAGCTAAAAAACCGGCAAACAGTTAGCCCGGAAACAATTTACCGGATGGTCTCGTATTTTGCGAGGCACGAGGTGGACAAAAAAGGCAAGAATTTTTTTAACAAGGAAAAGCCGTCCAATGGCTATATTGCCTGGCTGCTTTGGGGCGGGGATGCCGGCAAAACCTGGGCGGAAAAATTAAAGAAGCAATTAAAAACCATCGGACACTAACACAAAATACACCATAGGCTAATTCGCACGAATTAGCCTATGAAGGAGAGCTATATGAAAAATTTGGAATCCCAGTTAAAGGCTTTAGCCAACAACAGGAGGTTGCGTATTTTAAGATTCCTTCAGAAAATTCATAAAGCGTCGGTAACTGATATCGCGAGAGAAATTCACCTTTCATTTAAATCAACTTCAAGACATCTGGCTGTTTTGAGGTCAGCTGAGTTTGTCGAGAAGGAGCAACAGAGTCTGATTGTTTTTTACAGCCTCGCTAATCCATTGGAGCCTATAGTTAAACAAATAATTAACTTAGGCTAATTCGCACGAATTAGCCTAAGAGGGATGAGTCCATGATAAAGAATAAATTTATTCAGTGGTTTGGCTGGTATGGGGTAGTTGCAATTTTGGGAGCATATTTTTTGGTTAGTTTTTCTTACCTTGCTCCGGGTGGCTTGCCGTATCAATTACTAAATTTTACCGGGTCATTGGGCATTGCGCTCGAGGCTTATAGCAAAAAAGACCAGCAGCCGCTGTGGCTGAATATTGTTTGGATGTTAATTGGAGCCGTGGTTATTGCCAAACTTGTGCTTTAAAACAAAAAAACCTTCCCCGAAGCCGGGGAAGGTTTTTTTAAATTTACTTTTTGTTAATTAAGCAGGCGCCGTTAATGCAAAAGCGTTTGCCGGTCGTTTCAGCCGGGCCGTCGTTAAAGACGTGGCCTAAGTGAGAACCGCACTTGGAGCAAATTACTTCTGTTCGCGCCATACCGTATTCGTCATCATTTTTAAATTCTACCGCGCCGGGAATGGCTTGATCAAAGCTTGGCCAGCCGGTGCCGGATTCAAATTTGGTATCCGCAGAAAATAATTCCTGTCCGCAGACCGCGCAGGCAAACATCCCGTCGTGGGCGTTTAACAGGGGACTGCTAAAGGGGGCTTCGGTTCCCTTTTCCCGCAAAATTTTATATTGTTCGGGAGTAAGTTTTTGCTTTAATTCTTCTTCATTAATTTGAATTTTATTCTGATTGGTCATATATTTTTAGTTAATATTCAGGTTAATTAAGTATAACAAAATACCACTCACAAAGAAAAAATCTTATCAAGCGATAAGATTTTTTCTTTGGGGCGGCTATCGGGAATTGAACCCGAATTCTCGCTGCCACAGAGCGATGTAATAACCATTATACCATAGCCGCCATATAACCCCTTTTGGGGTAAATAACAAATAGCAAATTCCAAATATCAAAGGGAACACCCGCCGGAGGCGGACTGACCACTATAATTAAATTAATGGGTCAAAAAAACTCTTACACAGATTTGTAAGAGCCCTATTACTGTCTGCTGTGTCAGACAATAAATTTATTCAATTGCTTATGCTATTATAGCTGAAAACAAGGAAGAGGTCAAACTGAAAAACAGCGTAAAAGGAAACCGCGGAACCTTTCGGAACCGCGGTAAAGTAGCTGTTTAAGGCTTTGTCAGTCTTTATTGATTTCGACTTCGGGAGCTGCGAAAGCGTTCTGTATCGCTTGCCAGAGGTTGCTTCCGCGGCCGGTCTTGGTCATGTACCACATCCACGCCCTGTGTTCTTTGACACCTTTGGGCTTGGCGATAATGCGCGTACTGCAACAGTTCTCGCCGTTGGGGAATTGTGACGGAGTGGTTTCGAACATGAACCCACGCCAACCCCATTGAATGGTTTCGCGGCCTTCGGAAGAACGCTTTACCACGTCTTTGGGGTGTTCGAGTTCAGCCAGGCCTTCGAGCTGGAAGACAACTTCTTCGCCTTCCTGCCAAACGTCAAAGGTGGAGCCGCGACGTACCCAATAGTCAAGGTTACTGGTCGACATCGTGTCGCCCGTGAGATAGTGAGTGTACTTCTTGCCGTAGACTTCGTTGTACGGACGACCTCCCGCCAAATAATCTTCATCGAGGTGAAGGAGTGCTTCTTCCACGTGCGGATGCTCGCCGTAACCCTTCAACTCCTTGTTCAATTCGAGACGCACGACACGCAGACCGCCGCCGGACGAAAAGGCATGCATTCTGCAACCTTCCCGTAGTGCCTGGTGGACACCTGCAAGTTCGGGTGTTTCCGTAGGCGGGTGCAGATAGGCCTCCTCGCGTTCTTTCTTTTCGCGTTCCGCTACTTCGATAAGTTCGGGAAAAGTCATGTCCTGCGGACGCCGATATACAATGACGTCCACTTCTGCGCCGACTCTATTGGTTCCGAACAACATACCCATGTCTTCGCGCTGCTTGTCGGGAGCTTCATACCAGTCGACAGCGGTCACCCACATGAGGTAACTGACATCTCCCGGCTTGACCATTTGAAAAACTTCCTTGGAGAACTTAGTGAAAGCTTCGCCCCGTTTCCAAGTCAGTCGCGCGACAATGCGGTCGTCGTGGTCGACGGCACACACGAACTGCTGACGTGTTCCGCGTCGTCCGTCATTGTGCTTTCCGAGTCGTTCGGTGTAGGCGTTGTCGCCGTAGTCGATATTGTTCGCCTGCAAATGCATGGCGGTCGTATCCGCGCGCTGCACATGGACGTTCATTACCGGCCACCGCAATTTAGGCTCTTGCCTGTTCTTCCGCCAACGATACTCGTAGCGAATAACACCCAACGGCGGGAAATTCTCGATAAGCTGTTCCAGCTTAGACTGACGTTTCATTTTGCCTCCTTGGCATTCCGCCAAAGCATTCTAAACCCGCACATTCCGCACGGGTTGTGTTGATATCAGACAGCACACGCTGCCTAAAATATCCCTGTACTAGCGGACTAACTACTATACCGCTAAACTATGCAATAGTCAAGGTTTGGTAAAAAGGGGATTTAAACAAAAAAACCCTCCCGAAATAAATCGGAAGGGTTTTATATTGTTTGTGTTTAATCGGCTATTCCGCCAGTGGTTAGAGTTGTCAGGTCTTGGGCCTGAACTTGCAAAACACTGTTTAAGGACCAGCCATTTTTCGCTAAAACGCTCATGCTAGGGATGCCATAGAGTTGTCCGCCCTTAACTACATAAATAGTGTGTCCCGGACCTTTTAATAGAGTGCCGTCGGCAAAAGTTGCCGGTGAACCTAAAGGCAAAGTGTTTAAGACAGAAGCGGGAATTTCTTTTATTTCGTTAAAGTTTTTTCTCCAGGAACGGAAAACGTTAATGGAGGGGATTGGCTGCAGTTGGCCGTTGGTTACTAAATAAACAGTCGGATTGCCTGCAACTTTAACCACAGTGCCGTTAGGCAGTCCGGCCAAAGTGCTGCTGGAGATGCTGCTTATCGGAGTTGTGCTCGGAAGAGTTATGGTAACAATTGGTGTTGGAATGTTGTCGTCATCTGAATCGCCAACCGGTCTGCCAACACGGAAATGTTTAAACCAATCTTTGCCAATTTCTTTTACATCGCGGAATTTTTTGCCTCTGGCATTAAAAATTGCGGCCGAGGTAAAAGGTCTAAGGCTGCCGTTTATGACAAGATAGATTGTATTGTCGCCCGGGAATTTTACTAACACGCCATTCGGCAAATCAACATTAGTTGGAATTGGCGTTGGGGTTACGGTAGAAGCCGAAACGGTAATGGCATTGCTGGTGGCGGCTGTAAGGCCGGAGCTTTGCGCAACCAGTTGAATAATTCCGGTTTGGTTGTAAGACAAGTTTGTAAAACTTGCTACGCCGCTAGCTGTGTTGATATTGATTTGCCCGGAAATTGCACCCAAAGGAGAGGAACTAATTACCGAAGGTGTCAGGTTAATGGCGCGGTTATTGTCGGAATTTACTAAATTGCCAAATTGATCCTGCACAACTACTGAAGTATTAAATAAAGTACTACTGGCAGTGAGAGTGGCAGGAGGCTGCTGGCTAAAGCCTAGTTTTGTAGCCGTTCCTGGAACTTGAGTCAAGTTCACGAAAGCGGAAGATGAACTAATTCCGGAAACGCTTCCACTACTTAAAGTAATTTTACCGGTTGCGGCCAACGGCGAGCCATTGGCTACTTTTACTTTAATCGGGTTTACTGCGCCAATAGTAATGCTTCCGGCGGAAGTGGAAGTGGCGGTAACATTAATGCTGAAGTGAGTTGAGTCAACATAACTCACAGTACTGGAGCCGGTAAGTCCTGCTCCGGCGTAAACCACATCGGTCGAGCTTGTGGTATCCAGAACAAATCCTGCGGGCAAAGCCCAGGTATATGTGCCAATGGCAACATCAGCGGCTGTGCCTTCGGTTACTATTAATGCCGGCAAGGCTACGGAAGCTCCTGTTTTGCTGTCTGAGCTGACGTTTACTGTCGTGGCTGCCGGAATGCTAGCCGAGGCCAATGCTGTTTGCAGCGTTTGGGGCAGTATCTGTCCCAAAAGCATTAACATAGTTGCCATTATTATGGCAAATGATTTTTTTTGCATAATATACTCCTTATTTATTAATTGCTTACACTGGTTATATCGGCTAATAAGGAGTTTTGTTTCAGGCTAGGCTAGTAGTTGAATTTTTCGTAATGGATTTGTTTTTTTGGCATCCCCAGGCTCTTAAGCTCTGTGAGTATGCCTGTCATCATTGGTGTTGGCCCGCAAAGATAGATGTCGCGCTCCAAAAAGTCCGGTACCTGCTGTTTAATGGTTTCGCGATTAATGCGTCCTTGGCCAAAGCCGCCCGGGGCGGCAATGACTTCGGACAATACAAAGTGATATTTTAATTGCAGCTTTTCCAGTTCGTCTTTAAAGGTAATATCCTGATCGGTTCTCATGCCGTAAAGCAAAAAAATATTTTTCCCTTCTCTGACAAAATGTTCGGCCAGGGCTCGAATTGGCGTAATCCCAATGCCACCGGCAATAAGCAAAAATTTGTCGGTAATTGCTACTGCCGGGGTAAATATTCCCAAAGGGCCGTCTATAATTACCTTTGTTCCTGTTTTAAGAGAGTTAATTTTGTTTGTAAAGTCGCCCGAGGCTTTAATGGAAAACCTTAAATACTCTCCGTTAGGCGCGGCGGAAAAAGAGAATGGGTGAGTAAACCACATTCCTCTTTGCAGAAAGGTTAAATTGGCAAACTGGCCGGGGTAAAATTTATATCTTTTGAGGTCACGCCCTTTTAAGTAGATG
Source organism: uncultured Candidatus Saccharibacteria bacterium (assembly GCA_964520505.1). Taxonomy (GTDB): domain Bacteria; phylum Patescibacteriota; class Doudnabacteria; order UBA920; family UBA920; genus PALSA-1336. Next base: position 86,626 of record CAZFQP010000001.1, read on the forward strand.
GAAAAAACTCCTGGCGTTTCCGGAAGTACCTTTTCAATATAAAACCTGTGTTGATAAAAACGGTAAATTGGCCTTAGCCAGCGGAAAATGAGCACGAAGCCAAAAACCACAAAATTAAAAACTAACCAGTAATATAAAGGCGCGCCGTCTGACAAATCGCCGGTGTTAGTTTGGTGCCCAAAAGCCAGAGCAACACCCAGGTACATAAGCAGGTGGGTGAAATACCAGGTTTCATAACGCAGGCGTTTTTTTACAATTACTATTGAAGTTAATATTACGCCAACAAATAGCAAAACTGCTAAAAAGGCTTTAAAAACATCTCCCCAGTTTTTTAGGAAATTTAGAAATTGGCTCCAAAAAGACACTTCGGAAATTTGGCTGTAGCCAAGGGTTAGCAGCAGGGGATGGCCTAAGAAAAATAAAACCATTCCGTAACCAATCCAGCGGTGCAGTTGGTTTAGGCGGTCATGACCGAATTGTTGCTCAATAAAAGTGATTCTGCCTATTAAAATTAGCTGGACCAAAATAAAAAATTCGCCTAACAGGCCGAGCAGTCGGCCAAAGGCGATTAATATTCCGCTCTGAGTCCCCGAAGTTAGAAGTTGGTAGGAAGTGCCAGACAGCCACAAATAAATTATCGCGCCTAAATTCAGGGAAAAAAGTAAATAAAAAGCTATTTTTTTCATACTTATAATTTTAACAGATACAGGTAGTTTAATAAAGGCCAAAATAAGTGATATAATACATACAGACAATTAATATCTAGCAAAATGAAAATATTTTTTAAATTGGTATTTACTGCGTTGGGGATTATGGCCGCGGCCTTAATAGTCCCCGGCATAACCGTTACCAGTTTTTGGGTTGCCTTGCTGGTGGCTGTTGTTTTGGGAATATTAAATATGACCTTGGGGGCAGTTTTAAAGATTCTAACTTTGCCATTAAGTCTTCTGACTTTCGGCCTATTTTTGTTGGTCATAAATGCATTTGTTTTTTGGGCGGCTAGTTTTGTTAAGGGCTTTCATGTTGCGGGCTTTTGGCCAGCATTTTTAGGCTCTATTATTGTTACGGTTGTTTCGCTTGTCGGTAAAAAAATAATCGAATAGCTAACATCTTTAGCTTATAAGATTTTAACAATGCCATTAAGACTACACAGTCTTTTTAAAAAGAAAAATTTATTTTTGAATTTGCACCAAAACTGGGAATTTGACCCGGCGGTTTTAAGCGTAAACAAACTTTTTAATAATTTAAATTCTTCGGAATTAGGCTTAAGTTCTGGCGAAGCCCGCAAGAGATTGTTTAAGTACGGTTATAACCAGCCGGCAAAAAGGGAAAAAAGAAAATTACTCCATGAAATTATTATTGAGTTTGCCAATCCACTGATTATCCTGTTATTGGTTATTGGTACATTTTCTTTTTTCTTTAGTGATAGATTTAGCGCCATAATAATTTTTATTATGGCTTTTATGAGTGGTTTGTTGTCATTTATTCAGGAGCATAGAGCGGAAAAAGCAGTGGAGAAGCTCAATGCTTTAGTTAGAGTCACAGCTTCGACTTTTCGTGACGGCAAGCTCCGAGAAATAAACACCAGAGACATTGTGCCCGGCGATGTAGTGAGCCTTTCAGCTGGTGATATTGTTTCTGCCGATATGAGGCTTCTTTCCGCTAATGAATTATTTTTAAGCGAATCCAGTCTCACCGGTGAATCTTTACCGGTGGAAAAATTGGCTACTCACGAAAGTTCAACAGCCACATTGGTCAAAGGATCAAATTTGGTTTATATGGGTTCTTCGGTTATTAGCGGCACCGGTTTAGGCTTAGTTTTTCACACAGGACAGTATACCGAATTTGGTAAAGTCGCCGGGAGTTTGGGCGCTGCAGCTCAGGAGACCAATTTTGATAAAGGAATAAAAAGTTTTACCTGGCTAATGATCAAATCCATTATCTCTATGGTGGTGATTATTTTGCTGATTAATTATTTTGGCAAGCATAATTTTTTTGAAAGCTTACTGTTTGCCTTGGCTGTGGCTGTGGGTCTGGCTCCGGAAACTTTGCCGATGTTGGTTACAATTAATTTGTCCAAGGGCGCTTTGGCAATGTCAAAAAAGAAAGTGGTTGTTAAACGCCTGGATGCCATTCAAAATTTTGGAGCTATGGATGTGCTTTGTACGGACAAAACCGGCACATTGACCATGGATAAAGTTGTGTTGGAAAAGCACACAGATGTATTTGGAAAAGAATCAGAAGATGTTTTTGAGTTCGGGTTTATTAATAGTTTTTATCAGACCGGACTAAAAAATTTACTTGATAAGGCCGTGTTAAACCACGACAAGCCGCATTTGAAAGATCTGGAAAAAATAGATGAAATACCATTTGATTTTAACCGGAAAATTATGTCCGTGGTGGTTAAAGAGACTGGTGGAGATCATTTATTGGTGAGTAAAGGAGCGCCGGAAGAAATATTTAAACGCTGCAAATATTATGAAAAGGGTGAGCAATGCCTTGTTCTAAATACTAAAATCAATGAGGCTATTCAAAATCAGTATGCTTCTTTGAGTCGGCAGGGCTTTCGGGTTTTGGCATTGGCTACTCGAAGGTTTGTGGTGCCAAAAAGTGCTTATGGCTTTACCGAAGAAACCGAATTGGTATTAAAAGGTTTTATGGCTTTTTTAGATCCGGCGAAGCCGGATGCAAAGTCTACCATTGATTCCTTGGAAAAAGTTGGGGTAAAAATTGTTATTATTACCGGAGATAATGAGTTGGTAACTAGAAAAATTTGTGAAGATATAGGTTTGCCCACAGAGCAAATGCGAACAGGGGACGATGTGGAAAAAATGTCCGAGGCCGAACTTTTGCTCGCCGTGGAAAATGCGAATATTTTTTCTCGGATGTTGCCGATGCAAAAACAGAAAATTATTTTGGCTTTGCAAAAAAATGGTCATGTGGTCGGATTTTTAGGAGACGGAATAAACGATGCCCCGGCTTTAAAGTCTGCCGATGTGGGCATTTCCGTAAATAATGCGGCTGAAGTAGCTAGGGAATCGGCCGACATTATTTTGTTGGAAAAAAGTCTGGGTGTGCTAAATGACGGAGTACTGGAGGGGAGAAAAGTTTTTGGCAATATTATAAAATATATTCGAATGTCGTCCAGTTCGAATTTTGGAAACATGCTTTCCATGACCGGAGCCAGTTTGGTTTTGCCGTTCTTGCCCATGTTGCCGGTGCAAATCTTGTTGAATAACTTTTTGTATGATCTTTCCCAAATGGGCGTACCAACCGACGAAGTTGATAAAGAGTATTTAGAAAAACCCAAGCCTTGGCGCATAGATTTAATAAAAAAATATATGGTAACTGTTGGCCCCGTAAGTTCTGTATTTGACTTTCTAACTTACGCGATGATGTGGTGGGTTTTTCAAGGGTATATTTTTCAAGATTTATTTCACACGGGGTGGTTCTTAGAATCATTGATTTCTCAAACTTTAGTGGTTTATGTTATTAGAACCAGAAAAATTCCCTTTATTCAAAGCCGGCCCAGTAAGTTGTTGGTATTTACCACGATATTTGTTTTAGCAATAGGAATAATCCTGCCATACAGTAAGCTTGCCGGTTTTTTTGGCTTTGTCCGCCCGCCGGCAATATATTTTTGGCTGCTGGCAGTAATGATGGTATTTTACTTGCTGTTGGTTCAGGTGGTAAAAAATTGGTTCATTGCAAGATATGAAAATGAGTGATCGGATTGGTTTTGCATGGCCAAATTTTAGCAATTATGCTAAAATTATATTAAGATGTAATGAAGTATAAATGTTTTGCAAAATAGGAAACTAAATTTTGCATTTTTTAATTTGCGCCTATGCCATACATTAGCGAATTGTTAAATAATACGATAACCGACAGTTCAGATTCTACTGTTGGTAAGCTTCAGGATATTTTAATAGGACCGAAGGAAGAGAGTTTTTCCCCTTTAAAATATTTAATGGTCAAAGCTGCCGGGCAAATTAAGTTTGTGCCTTATAAATATGTAGCAAATTTTAATAGCAGCCAAATTTCGCTAAAAAATTTGTTTGCCAGTTCTGCCTTGTCCGAACTTCCCGCCGGAGAACAGTTTATTTATTTGAAAAAAGATATTTTAGACAAACAAATTGTCGACGTTGTGGGTACTAGGGTGGTTAGAGTAAATGATTTGCGCATCGGTAATTTTGAAGATTTTATGTGTGTACTGGGAATAGACCCGAGTTTTCGCGGCTTGTTACGCCGTTTGGGTATTGTTGATTTTTTGTTTGCTAAAATTTTTACGGTAAAGTTAATTGATTGGCGGCAAGCGAAACTGTTGGAAAGTAACGGTCCGCTTCAGTTAACTACGGAAGCGGAGGGTTTGAGCCGATTGCATCCGGCAGACTTGGCAAACATTGTTGAGGAGCTAGATGTTAAGCAGGGTAGTCGGCTTTTGGCTTCTTTGGAAGCAAGCGAAGCGGCTAAGGTTTTGGAAGAAATTTCTCCTGAACTGCAAAATGTTTTGGTAAAATATTTGGGACCGGAAGCGGGCGGCAAAATTTTACAACAAATGTCTTCAGACGAAGTCGCCGATTTAGTTAAGAGTTTTACCAGCAAGGAAGCGGAAAAATTTATGTCTAAACTCGAAGCTCTCAAAGCCAAGGGTGTGGCAAAGCTGGTTAACTATCCGGACAACAGCGCCGGTGGGTTAATGACCTTGGATTTCGTTAGTGTGAGGCCGGAATCGACAGTGGCTGAAGTCACAGAGGTAATAAAAAAACTATCGCCGAGTTTTCGTTCCATTGTTTTTGTTTATGTTACCGCCGCGAGCGGAGAATTTTTTGGCGTTGTATCTTTGCGCCGTTTGTTAATTGCCGACGCTAAGGAAGTAATGAAGAAGCTTCTAAAAAAAGTGCCAACAGTCTCCGTTTTGCATCCGTTGGATCGAATTCGCAGTGTGCTTACGGTAATGACCAAGTATAATTTATATACCGCCGCAGTGGTGGACGACCAAAAAAAATTAGTCGGTGTGGTGACGATTGACGACGTAATGCGGCACTTGTTTCCGGAAGCGTAAATTTTATGAAAGATTTTTTAACAAGGTTCAAATTACAAATAATTTTATTTCTCGCGGTTTTAGGCCCGGGCTTAATTACAGCCGTGGCTGACAACGACGCCGGAGGAGTGGCTACTTATTCGGTGGCCGCTTCGTTATATGGTATGGCTTCTCAGGCCTTTGTTCCGGTAACTATTTTGCTTTTGGCTGTAACCCAGGAAATTGGAGCCCGTATTGCTATTGTGACCGGTAAAGGTTTAGGGGATCATATTCGTGAAAATTACGGTGCCCGAGTTGCGGTGTTCGTCTTCGTTGTCTATTTTATTGTAAACCAAGGCGTAGTCCTTCAAAATGTGAGTGGTTTAAAGTCTGCCTTACAGTTGTTCGATCTGCCTTGGCAAATTTCCTTAATTGTTGCTTGTTCACTTTTGATCGGTATGGTTATATATTTAAGTTATAAGAATTTGCAGCGTTTGTTTTTGGTGACCATTTTGTTTTACGCGACTTACGTATTTAGTGCTTTTCTGTCGCATCCGAATTGGGGTGAGGCAATAAAAAACAGTTTTTTCTTCGGCCAAAAAGAACAACTCCTACATCCGGCTTATTGGTTTACTATTATTGCGGTACTCGGGACAACTGTTACCGCCTGGGGCCAATTTTTCGTAAATAGCTATATTACAGACAAGGGCTTGAAACCTGAGCATTTAAAATCGGAAAAAACTGAGGTTTATATTGGAGCTGTATTAACTCATTTTTTTTCTTGGATGATGGCTGTGGCTGTCACCTATACTTTATTTAATCATGGCATTAGAGTAACCGACGGTTATAGCGCAGCCGTGGCTATCCGGCCGTTTGCAGGATACTTAGCGTCTGGCATGTTTGCAGTTGGTCTTTTTGCAGCTTCATTTTTGGGTTTGACAATCGTTCCTTTGGCGACAGCCTATGCCTTCACTGAATTTTTTGGATACGAGAGAAGTTTGAATGCCGGTTTTACCAAAGGGCGAGTATTTTACGTATTTTTTATTTTACAAATAGCCATTAGTTTAATTATTTCGTTATTTCCAAGAGTAAATTTGTTCCAGCTGACTATTTATGCAGATTTTTTAAATGGGGCAATATTACCGGTGATCTTTTTCTTCTTAATTAAGTTTTCCGAGGACAAGAAGATAATGGGCGAGGAATACGTTTCCAAAGGTTTTGCAAAATATTTTATTCGTGGTGCCGCTTTGGTAATTATGCTTGCGGTGTTGGCTAGCATAATCGGACGCTTTTTTATATAATTTTTTCAAATAATATTAATCGATTAGCACTAATGGCCAGCGTTAATTTTTTATAGTATAATTTGGAGTACTAAAGTTGAAATAATTATGGATGTGTTACTAAAGTATTTAAAGGCTTATTGGAAGCTAATTGCCCTGGCTTTATTTTTGGCTGCCATTAACCAAATTTTTTCCTTATTGGATCCATACGTTTTTCGTTTGATAATGGATAACTATGTTACCAGGTTTGGAGAGCTGACAAAGATTGAATTCTTTCGCGGAGTCGGGCTACTTTTATTGTTGTCTATGGGTACAGCCTTAGTCTCCCGCATTGCCAAAAATTTTCAGGATTTTTATGTAAATACCGTCACTCAGCGTTTGGGCGCCAAAATGTATACTGACGGCTTGGCGCATAGTTTGAAGTTGCCTTACCAGGTGTTTGAAGACCAGCGCAGCGGGGAAACTTTGGAAAAATTACAACGCGTGCGGCAAGATACCCAAGGGCTGATTGCCAATTTTATAAATGTATTGTTTTTTAGTTTAATCGGATTTATATTTGTTTTTGTTTATGCATTTTTTGTGTCCTGGGTGGTGGCGGCTGTTTATTTTGCCGTTGTGCCGATAATCTCTGTGGCCACTATGGTATTAAGCAGAAAAATTAAGGCAGTTCAGATAAAAATTGTAAAAGAAAGTACCGCGCTAGCCGGCAGTACAACGGAAAGTTTGCGCAATATTGAAATGGTCAAATCTATGGGCCTTGCCGGCGAAGAAATTGGCAGGCTCAATAGCACCACCGAAGCGATTTTAAAACTGGAGCTGGAAAAAGTTAAGTACGTGCGAACTTTAAGTTTTGTCCAAGGCACGCTCATTAACTTACTGCGCACAACAATTTTGTTTGTGATGATGTATTTGGTTTATTCCAAAAGCATTACCATTGGAGAATTTTTCTCCTTGTGGATTTACTCTTTCTTTTTGTTCAACCCCTTGCAGCAGCTGGGGGACGTAGTAAATTCTTATCGTGAATCTCAGGCCAGTTTGGATAACTTTAAGAAAATTCTTTCCACGCCAAAAGAACCAACGCCCCAGAATCCTAAAAACGTTGGAAAACTGCAGCAGATAAATTTTTCCGGCGTGACTTTTAGTCATTTAACCGCGAAGCGTCCGGCAATAGACAATATTACTTTTGAAGCAAAAAAAGGGGAGACCATAGCTTTTGTCGGGCCATCCGGCAGCGGCAAAACAACTTTAATCAAGTTGTTGGTTGGCTTATACCGTCCGGCATCGGGAAAAATAAATTATAACCAAATAGATTTGGAAGCTGCCGATTTGGAAAGTTTACGCTCGCAAATCGGATTGGTTACTCAAGACACTCAATTATTTGCCGGGAGCATTCGCGATAATTTAAAATTTGCTCGTTCTTCGGCGACAGATCAAGAATTAAACCAGGCTTTAGACCGCGCTGCGGCGCAAACCTTAATGCAAAGAGCAACTCAGGGGTTAGATACCATAATCGGCGAAGGTGGGGTAAAAGTTTCCGGCGGAGAAAAACAGCGGCTGTCTATTGCCCGAGCACTGCTCAGGCGGCCAACTTTGTTGGTGTTTGACGAGGCCACGTCGGCTTTAGATTCTTTAACTGAGCTGCAAATTACGGAGACGATAAAAAATCTTTCAGCGGACAAAGAACAAATTACCGTGCTCGTAGCGCACCGTTTGTCTACAATTATGCACGCTGACAGAATTTATGTTTTGGAAAAAGGAAAAATGGCCGAAGTAGGCAGGCATGAAGATTTGCTTAACGAAAAAGGTTTATATTATGCTATGTGGCGCCAGCAAATAGGCGAGAGCGAATAATTGTAATTTAAAAATATCCGGCCTTAAAGGCCGGATATTTTTTATACGATGTCGTTTTTTTCAATTTTTACAAATTGGCCAAGCGGTAAGTTTTTTGGCAGCAATAATTTATTTATACGAATTCGTTTGAGGTTGGTGACAGTTAATCCAACTGTGGTAAACATTCTTCTAACTTGGCGTTTTTTGCCTTCGTGGATAACAATACGTACCTTACCGTCACGTTGTTTAACCAAGGCCGGATAAGTAGTGCCGGTGGCTATTTCTACTCCTGTGCGCAAGTGCTCCAGCTGGCTTTCGGTTGGCGGCTCCTGGGTGGAGACTTCGTATTCTTTTTCGTGTTCATATTTTGGATGGGATAGTTCCTGTGTCAGTTCACCGTCGTTAGTTAGCAGTAGTAAGCCCTCGGTGTCGGCATCCAGTCTGCCTACATTCCAGACTTTTGTCCTTAAATCATCCGGTAAAAGTTCAAATACAGTTTTTCTGTGCTGCGGATCGCTTTTGCTGACCACATAACCCTTTGGCTTGTTGAGCATAATATAAACCAGCTCTTCGTTTGCCTTTACCACCTTGCCATAGACCTTAACAATGTCCGTGTTCGGATTTACTTTGTCGCCCAGTTTGGCTTTGCGCCCATTAATAAGAACCTGGCCGGATTTAATAAACTCTTCGGCTTTTCTGCGGCTGGCAACCCCAGCCTGGCTAATAAATTTTTGTACACGTTCTTCCATAAAAATATTTAGAATATTAGATGTAGATGATAGATGCTAACTGCTGTATAAATTATATTATACAGAATATGGTATAATTAAGCTACCCTTAAGAATTAAAGACAGTAAAATGAACCCCGTTAGAAGTTAAATCTGAAAGATAGCTTTAAACGGGTAAATCATTAATCAAAAAAAATTATGGAAACTTCTAACAGGGTAAACAAGAAAAATTTACCTTTAATTATTGCCCTTAGCTTGCCGATTATTATGATAATTGTTTTGGCGGCTGCTATTTATTTGCCGGGAGTAAATAAGAAACCGGCTCATAATTTTCTTTATGCCACCGGCGGTAATACATATTATGGACAATTGAAGTATACGGTTTCGGGGGAATATTTAAAAGAAAACCGCGTGCCGCCTAATCCAAATGATCCTTATTATAAAGGGGTAGATCAAATTACGAATTTGTATTTGTATGATGTAGAAAAAGATTCTTCTACCGAATTAACTTTTGACCAGGCATCTAAATATCGCCTTGATCCAAGCACCATATCTGATGACGGCTATAAAGTAGAGCGGGGGAATAGTAACGGGGATTTTATATTTGGCTCCGGCGGAGGAGACTATAACAGCTGGTTTATTAAAGGACATAACCGCAGTAAAAAATTAAAACTGAATGTAAGTACTGCAAATTATTATGACGTTCAATTTTTAGGGTGGGTGAAGTAATTTAGCAAAATTAAGGAATCAATATATGGAAACTATTAACAAGCCAAGCAAGCAGCAAGTTTTGTTGGAAGTTAAACAAATGGCAGAGGCTGGGCAATTAAGCCGGGAAGAAGTTTTGGCAGTTTTGCCAATTCACAATATTGAGCCAGATACCTTGCAGCATCGTTTAAGCCTTTCAGAAATAATGTATTATATTGGCGGCGCGATTGTATTTTTAGGAATTATAGTCCTGGCTTTTCAAAATTGGGAGAGTTTCTCCAGTCCGGTTAGAGTGCTTTTGACTTTAGGTAGTGGGGTTGTGGCTTATGTTGTAGCCGCCTTATTGTACCGCTACGAAAACTTAAAAAAGATTTCTCAGGCCTTCTTTTTAATTGCCGGCTGCTTGGCCCCGCTGGGCTTAAACGTAGCAGCTAAAGAAGCGGGGATAGACATCGCATCAGACAGCTTTCAGACATTAGTTTTTCTTGTTTTAACTACTTTATTTTTGGGCTCTCTGTGGTTTTTTCGCCAGACAATATTATTATTTTTTGGAATAGTTTTTTCCACGGTTTTATTCCATTTCTTGGTTAACCTAGTAGTTGGACAAAATCTTTTAAGTGAAAACACCGAAAAAATTTGGCAGTATCGGATTTTGGTGGAAGGTATTGCCTGGGCAAGTTTAGGATTTTATTTAAAGCCCACATCATTTAAAGCATTAACAGGTATTTTATATGGTTTTGGCGTTTTAGCCTTTTTGGGCTCGGCCATGGCTTTGGGTGGATGGCTGCCTAACCAAAATGCTTTTTGGGAACTAATTTATCCGTTATTGGTTTTTGGTGTAATTTTCTTGAGTGTTTATGTTAAAAGTAAATCGTTTTTGGTGTTTGGGTCTATTTTTTTAATTGGTTACATTCTCAAACTTACCGGGGAATATTTTAGCGAAGGACTTGGTTGGCCATTGGCGCTGGTTCTGGCCGGCTTGGCGATTATGGGAGTAGGGTATTATGCAGTCAGGCTAAATAAAAAATATTTTGCCGAAAAGATATAAGCTATATAACAAAACAAACAGAGCCGTCTTCTCATAAAAGAAGACGGCTCTGTTTGTTAGTGTATGGCGTACGCCAGACGTATCCGCCTGAGGCGGAGTAGTCTGGTGCGCCCGGGTGGAATCGAACCAACATCAATGCCTTAGAAGAGCACTGCTCTATCCATTGAGCTACGGGCGCTCGTGATTAAAAAAGTATACTTTAGCCGGCCTTCGCAATTTTATTTGATCCTGTCTAGTCGATGATTGCTTTGGCGCGCAGACTTCGTTTTTTCGATTAGTCTACACTTCACCATTCTTAGATTTGGCGTAAGCCAGACGAAGCTTTAGCGAAGTCTGGTGATCGCGGCAGGAGTCGAACCTGCGACCTTCAGCTCCGCAAGCTGACGCTCTATCCAACTGAGCTACGCGACCTCACCAATTAACAAAGGCTGCGAAAAATTATTTTGCGGATTTATATTTTAACCGAACTTGATAAACTATAGCATAATTGCTGGGGTTTTTCAAGCGGCAAAAAGCAGTGGATAAAAAGTGGTAAACAGGTTCATAAATGGTTATTGAAATCCGCTTAATTATTCCTATTTAAGGCTTTAATTCGGGGTAATTATTTTTTCCTGTTTTAAGTATCGTTAGTATATAAAATAGCCGTTGACATATTTTATAAAAAGAGTTAAACCGTAAGTAGAGGGAAGAAAGGAGAAGTTTTTAAGAATAAATCAACAATTAATTAACTTGGAGGAGGTGATTTATGTGCAAAACTTCTATATGTATATGTGTGACGTCTGCGGATTTTCGAGGCAGAACGATGGCTATTGTCCGCATTGTGAAATACCGCTGACGGAATATAGCAAAGAAGAACAAAGAGAATATCAGGTGGATATGGAAGAAGCGATGCGGGCGATGAGTGAATATAAGTGGTATGTGTAGAATTAGTATTTAGAATTAAGTATTAAGGGAAAATGCAGAAATCAGCGATATAAAAAGACCTTTATGGAAACATAAAGGTCTTTTTGATTAATATGTGATATTTGCTTTCAGGTGACGGTTATTTTTTATCGTGGAATTTTTTATGAATGTCACGCAGGCCTTGGTTGGTAATGTGGGTGTAAATTTGCGTGGTGGTAATAGACGCGTGGCCCAGCAGGGTTTGCACAGAACGAATGTCAGCTCCGTTTTGCAGCAAGTCTGTGGCAAAACTGTGGCGTAAAGTATGTGGGCTAACTTTTTTTATTATTCCTGCTACCCGGCAATATTTTTTTATTATTCTTTGGATTTGCCTAACAGTTAGTCCGCTGGCTTTATTGGTGCTATTTTTATCAGCGTTTTTGCCAAAGCCTTGGCTGGCAATTTCTTTTTCAACTTTTTTTTGCTCGGCTAATATTTTGGCAGCCTTGGAGCCGGCAGATTGTTTGGAGTCAGGGGATACTTGACCGATTTCCGAGTGGCCGACAAACAGCGCTTTGCTGTTATCTTTTCGTTTAGCCAGATATTTTTTTATGGTTTCGGCTGCTTCATCCGACAAAAACACCAGACGCAGCTTGCTTCCTTTGCCGCGTACGGTGAATTCCCTCCGGTCGAGGTTAATACTTTCAGTTTTTAAAGAAGCCAATTCGGAAACGCGCAAGCCCGTGGAAAATAGTGTGTGCAAGATTGCTGAATCCCGCAGGCGCAACAGTTCGTTTTTTTCTTGGGAAATAGCTGAAAATAATCTTTCCAGTTCTTCCTTTTCCAAAAACTCCACCTGGCGTTGGGGATTTTTGGGCAGTTCAATTTTTTCAGGAGATAAAGTTTTTACGTCCTGCTTTGCCAGGTATTTTAAAAAGGCGCGAAGGGCTATTAAATGGTAATTTTGGGTAATTAATTTAAGACTATTGCCCTTGTTGTCGGTAAGTCGGTTGAGAAAGAGCCGATATTTTTTTACGGTTTCTAAGTCTATATTTTTCGGGTCAAAAATGTTTAAAGTTGCCGCAAAGGCAAGAAACTTATGCAGATAACGGTAATAAGCCGCAATAGTGTTGCGGCTTTGGTTTTTTCCAATCTCACAGTATTCCAAAAACTCAGAGATATAGCGGTAAAGAGGGGAGTCTATTTTTATTTTAGTTTCCACCATTTGAATGTTATTAATGCGTTATGCGACACCAAAGGTTGTCCACAATGTCCACAAGGCATATTACGACCAGGCCAAAAATCAACAGTATTAAAATGCGTTATGCGACACTGTTAGTATAGCAGATTTTGCGCTAAACTTACAGGTATGAGAATTTTAGCCATATCTTCTAAAGAAACTTATGCAGCCAGGCGGTTGTTAGCCGAAGCTTTGGTTTCAAATTGTAATTTTGTTGTAATGCCAATAGGCGAATTGGCCTCTAGGCAGTTTGAGGTTGACCCGGAAGAGTTTGATGTTTTGTATGTTCGTAATCCTTACCAGGATAGAAGCGGTAAGTATCTTTCCGGAGTTGTGGATTTAGCAAAAAAATTTAAAAACGCCGGGAAAAAAGTTGTAGATGCCGTAATTGCCAACGGAATGTTGGGCGGCGGCAAATGGGATGACTATGAGGCTTTGCTTTCTAATGGATTACCAATTCCCAAAACCGAAATGTATAACGAACAGTCTCAGATTTTAAAACAGGAACGATTTATTTTAAAGTGGATTTATGGATTTAAAGGTAAGAATGTGTATTTGGCCAAAAACGGAGACAGGATATTAAGTCACCATCCGTATTCTGAATTAATGTTGCAAGAGTATGTGGACGCCGAGTTTGAATATAAGGTAATGACTGTTGGTTTTAAGGCTTTGCCGGTTGTTTTAAAATTTGCCATAAGTCATATAACCAAACGTCCGGATTTTGAAAAATTTCAAGTACTGGATTTAACGGTCACCAAAGAGGATCAGATATTAAACGAGGCAGCTAGGCTGGCACAGCAGTCGTCTCAGGTTTTGGGTCGCGAGTTGGCCAAAACCGATATTTTGGAGAAAAACGGGAAACTGTATATTTTAGAAGTTAACAGGTTTCCAGGCTTGGATTCATTTGAAAGACTGACAAAATTCAACGTGGCAAAAGAATTCATATCGTATTTACAAAATTCGACTAATAAGGTATAATATATTTAATAATTTTAATCCACGAAATAGTTTTAAAGCCGTGTTATTATAAGTTTCAGTAATTTCTCAATTTCATTCTCAAATTTAGTTTCAAAAATGAAATTTAGAAAGATGCAAACTTACAAATTTCAAGCTACTATTTACGTGCAGAAGGAGCATTATTATGCTTAGCCCAAAAGAAAAGAACGCCATTATTAAGAAGTTCCAAACACATAAGGACGACACCGGCAGTCCCGAAGTTCAGGTTGCCATTTTAACTAAAGAAATTGAACAGGTTTCCGAACACTTGAAAGTGCACCGCAAAGACAACCATTCCAGAAGAGGTTTGCTTAAAATGGTTGGTAATCGCCGTCGCCTTTTGAGATTCTTGAAAAATGAAGACCAAAAGCGCTATGAAAAATTGGCCGACAAATTGAAATTGAAGATCGCAGAAAAGGCCTAGTATATCAATAACTAAAACTAATTAAAAAAATGGAATCTTTTGATTTTACCGAGTTTGATAATATTTGGTCATTGTTAGGCAAAGAAATTTGCCAAGCTATATATATTAACCCTCGGAGCCAGGAAATAAAGAACTCTTTGCAGAAGAACGGTTTTTTGACCCTGGAAGAGAAAAGCGACTTTATTAATATTTGCGATCAAACCAAGTATAAAATAATTTTTGCTAAATTCGGGGAAGAAGGCTCTGAAGGTTACAAAAAATTTAGTGAGGCCTGGAAAGAATGGTTTCAGAAAAAAGGTGTGGAGAGCCAAAAAGACAGAGGCCAAAGAAGCAGTGTAGACCACATATTATTTGGCAGTACCCCTGACCCCGCCCCCTTCTTGCTTCATTTTGAAGAAGAAATGCTGGGTAGTATGAAGAAGTAAAATGAATTTTTAACCCCCGGGTAATTCCGGGGGTTTTAGTTTATCAAGTGCTTGTTTCTTTCCCCAGTATTGCTTGTGTGTTAATATAAAAATATGAAATGTATTTTTTGTGACATTGTGAAAAATAAGGTAGAGAGTTTTAAGGTTTGGGAGAATAATGAGTTTATTCTTAAATTGGATATTAATCCCATCAAGCCCGGGCATTTGTTATTAATCCCGAAAAAACATATACCTGATGTTTTTAAAATGCCAAATAAAGATTATGGTAAGCTTTTTGCTTTGATTAAAAAAGTTGTACCAATATTAAAGTCTATTTCCAAAGCTAAGCGGATAGGGTTGGCGATTGAAGGTTTTGGGGTTGACCACGCGCACGTTCATCTTGTCCCCGTGAATACGGGAAACGAACTTAATCCGGTAAAGGCTAAAAAGGCCCCAGTAAGCGAACTAAAAAAACAGCAGGCTTTATTCATTAGTAAATTTAAAAAATATAAATTAATTAAGTCAGTTTAATATATTTAGAAAATAAAAATCCCTCTCGATATATCGGGAGGGATTTTAGTTTATCTTACCTACCCTTGGTTTTTTGTTAAATCAACCAATGTGGTTTCTTTGAGGTCGTTATTTATGGGTAAGCTAAAAATAAAGCTTGAACCCTTGCCTGGACCCGGGCTCTCGGCCCAAATTTTGCCCTTGTGCTGGCCAATAATGATTTTGGCGACATACAAGCCAAGTCCGAGTCCCGCGCTCTGCTTGACCGATTCTTTGCCCCGGGAGAATTTTTCAAAAATACTGTCGGCTTCTTCCGGGGAGATTCCTTTTCCTGTATCCTGGGTCTGGAAAATTATTTGGCCGTTCTCGGCGCGTAGGCTCACATTAACGCTTCCGGCCTTGGTATATTTTATGGCATTATCGATCATGTTATTCATAACCTGCCTGACTTTTTCTTTGTCAGCCATAATCTCCGGGAATTTTCCTTTGGGAATTTTAAAGGTTAATGCCAGTCCTTTTTCTTTGGCGATTGGCTCCAATTGTTCAAAAGTAATTTTGGCTAAATCTAAAAGATTGGCCGGCTGGAACAAAAATTCCATTTTCCCTCGCTCAATGCGCGAAACATTAAGCATGTCGTCAACCAAAGAAATAAGTGAGTTATTGGTGCGGTTGGTTTTTTCCAGAATTTCTTTTTGCTCAGCCTTTAGTTTGCC
This sequence comes from uncultured Candidatus Saccharibacteria bacterium, assembly GCA_964520505.1. Lineage (GTDB taxonomy): Bacteria > Patescibacteriota > Doudnabacteria > UBA920 > UBA920 > PALSA-1336. Next base: position 102,412 of record CAZFQP010000001.1, read on the forward strand.
GTAATCACCATCTAGAATGGAACTTAAGTACCATTTAATAGTTGCCGGCGGAGTGCGCAGCTGGTGGGAAGCAATGGTAATAAATTCGCTTCTGGCTTTATCCAAAGCCTTTAGCTTCTCATTGGCATCTTCTAACTGTTTGGTTAAAATTTCCAATTTTTCTCTTTGTTCAACTTCTTTTCTAACACTTTTAAGTAATATCGTACTTATTACCAATAAAATAAGGAAAATTATGAAACGTAATGCTATTTCAAATGAGCTCTTTGATAGAATAACTTCTACAAAACTTGCAACAAGTAGTAAAAAAGTTGCAATCTCTGTGGAAATGACTTTTGCATTAAAAAGATGGTGTTTTAATATCGCATAGGCAGTAAAAATTATAAAAGGGAATACAAAAACTGAAGCTAGTGGAATAAAACTATAATTTTGGAAAAAGTTTGGCGCAATAAAGTTAAAAGAAATTATTAATAAAAAGGTTAGGGCTGTGCCTGAAAAGAGCAAATTAAGTTGAGTTTTTTGTATTAGAGTTGTTTTTGTATGTCTTTTAATGAGTTGTATAATACTGGTAATAACTAGACCGATAGCCACAATGGCAAATAAAAATATTCCTGGGCCTGGAATAGCCTCTGCTACTTGGCCAATATTTTTTGTGGGTAAAACCGATGAATACATCAAAGGGGTTAAAGTGATAATAGATGTGACAGTAACAAGCCAGATTAGGTATTTTTTTACAAAAAATGGCAGTTCTTTTTGTTCATCCGGATACACGTATGTTAACAAAAAGAATGAGTAAGCTTGCCAAGTAGCGCAGAACATAACAAGTCGTATAAACCATAAAATAATTAAAGTATCTTGGAATTGGTAGAGCAAAAAATTAAATATTCCCCAAATTGAACTTATAAATGTAAATAAGAAAAAGTAGTTATTTGTTTTGCTTTTTGTGTTGCTCAAATAAACCACTAATCCCAATAAAATATTTGCAGCGGTTGCAATGCCGACGGAAAGTAGTCCTAAATTTGTTAGTAAATTTGTCATTTTATTTGGAGATAATTTCTTCAGTCGAAAGCCGTGGGGTTGTTGCAGACGGAGCGGACGATTCACCGACCCGAAACATAAAAATTATATTTTGTTTGTCAGAATTTATTAGAGTTGATACTTTTGCCATTGATTGCTCGATTTCCTTAATATGTTCAGGGGCAAGTTCTTGTCTTTCTGCGGCAATCAATATTTGATTAAGTAAAACTAGTCCCGCAAGTGGCTGTAATGATAATCCCATTGAGGTTGTTAATAACCAAGTGCGCTGTAATAACCTACCACTAAAGACAAAATCATTTTTTGAATTTCCTGGCGAGACTATGGCTCCAATTGCCCCGGAGTTAGAATATATCTTGGAATTTTCTTTGGAGATAAATTTTGCTAACCCAAATTTGTCCATAAAACTCATTATATTCCAGGAAGAACATAATTTGAAAACAAGCTGTTGTATCGGATTCATTTCCAGAGTTTTTATGAACATCTTGTCGTTTATTTCTGAACCTTTTTGGCCCCAGCTAATATTGCTGAACAAGAATTTGTGCAGCTTTTTGTTTTGTAAAACTATTTTTTCATTAATGCTTAATAATTTAGCTAAAGCTTTTACTTTTTCGCGTTCCGCGGCCAGTATAACTTTGCCGTTGAAAGAATCAATTTTTAAGTTTAGTATTGCTGAAATTTGTTCTTTAGGTACCGATTTATCTTTGTATGGCTTGCGGTTTGTATGCCTTTTACTTATGAAATTGTATAAGTAATCAGCTTCTTTGTCTGTAGGCGTGAAAGTTAGTGAGGCTACAAGATTTGGGTTTGAACTTCTTGGAAATAAACTAATTTCTGTATCAAATTTGTGGGCAAGAGCAACGATTTTGATGTTTTCAATAAATGCTCCATGTGAGATGTAAGCAGCTTTCTGGTCAAAATTATAAACGGATTGATCTTTTTCTGGTAAGTTAAATATTTCCAATCCACCAGGGATAATTTTAAATTTCCATGGCTGGCAATTATCGCCAGATGGAGCAAAATTTGCTTCCGTAAGAATTTTTTTTATTTTTTCAATCATTCAACGCCCAATTTTTTTAATAAAGAAACTTTATGTTTTTTATTTTTTTCTTCCCCAAAGAAACTGTCTATATTAATATCGTATCTTCCGCTTTTTAGCGGCTGGCCCAATAATATTTTTCTGCCAATATTTGCCAGCACTGAACCACATAAAGTTGCCGCGCTGCCAAGTTGGGGCCAGGAATATAAAGTATTGCCAACTTCTAAAACGGATTCGAGCATTCTTACGCTGGAAAGCTTTGCGCCTGCAATCTTAGCCATAATTTTAGGAAGGTTTCGAGGGGGGATTAATTTAAACTCTTCGGAGGTCATGGATCCTAAAAGTCCGTGCAGGATTTGAAGTTTTTTATTTTTATCGTATCTTTCGATATCGGCAATCACGCCGTCTCCGTTATCTGCGGCCATTATAACCGGTATGCCTAGCGGTCTAACCATTTCCCTTATTTTGATTTTTAAATACGGATAATCAGTTTCTTCTATCAATAAATCAATTTTATTTTTTAACAACGAATGAAGATTTTTTTCGTTAATGCCTTCAGGATAGATTTTTATCTTAGAGTAAGGATTAATTTCAAAAATTTGTCTGGCGACGGCCTTGGTTTTGTTAAGTCCAAGATTATAAAAACCTGTTCGTATTCTATTAATGTTGGATCCGGAAATGCTATCGGGATCCGCTAAGGTGAGAAATTTTCCGCCGCCTGTCAAAGCAATAGTTAGTGCGACATGGCTGCCAACGCTCATCCCCAAGATCACAATATGGCTGTTATAGAATTTTTGTTGTTCCTCACTAGTAATTAAATTTCTATTTCTTCCGGTTCTAAGCTCCGTATGTATGTCTTCTTTAAGAAACAAAACCATTTTTTTTAACCAAGGAAAATAAAACCATTCCGTCCGGTGTTTGTTTTTTAATTTGAATTTCTCAGACTCTTTTTTGTAATCCGGTAAAAATCTGGTTTTGGGATTGCGCAGCTGGTAAAGTTCCTCTAGTTGCATTTCTATTTCATTAACAAAAGTTACCCCTGCCGAAGACTGATTTATTTTAGCAAGGGTTTTTTGCCAATTGGTAATATTTTTTATGCGAATTGGTTGCCACAGTTCGCGTTCCTCAGTTGTTTTAATGTTTTTTTTCATTTCGCGTATTTATTTTATCGTCCATTTTTGCTTTCCGCCGCCTTTGAAGTATGGAGCGCTTCTATAAGGCCAAAGGGTAATTTTCGGGGTATTTTTTTTTGGCATGGCAGAGTGATTGTTTCGAAATTCCGAATTTTTCTCCAAAAGAGTTCTAATAAGAGAAGCTGTTAATAATTTACGAAAATTTGACGGGGGTAAAACATTTTTTTTAAGTTCAATATTAACATGTAGAAAAGGGTTGTGGTTTTTATCTCGCTCTAATATGGAACTGAACTTGCCGGTAAGTTTATTGGACTGTTCTGTAAAAAGTAGCGATTCTTTAATATGCTGCGGATAAATATTAGCTCCATACCAGCTAACCACCATATCACTTCTTTCATAAACATAAACAAAGGGGAGCTTCCAAACTGTTTCATAAATTTTTTTGTTTACGCTTTCTTTTTTTAAGTCAACACCATTTTTTGCAAAAAGCTCTCCCATTTTTCCATAATTTATTATGCCCCCTTTATCCTTCAGGTCGTATCGAAATAGGGGCAGGCCGCTCTGCGAGGAACAAATCAGTTGTCCTTTTTCTTCTTGGAAATAAAACATCTCCGGTAAATATTGAGCTAAGGTTGGTTGGGTTAGCGAATCGATGAAAATCGGGGAGTTTTTTAGTTTTCCTTCAACATCAAGGCGTCTTATTAAAACACTAATCGGTGTTTCATAAGCAAGAGTTCCTTGGTCAACAGTTCCATAATGATTTAGAGTTGATAAGTATGGGTTAGAAAGTCCGGCTTGATTTAAAATATAATCCCGAAAATTTTCAGTAAATGACTCCGCTGAAAAAACAAATTTAAGTTTATCTTTTTTCCAGTTTATCTTTTTTTCCAAGCCCTCATCAAGAACTTCTTTTACAAATGGGGGATACCCGCCAATAATAATTTGGTCAAATTTCCCACCAAATTTTTTTATCGCGTTTAAAACTTCATTTTTATTTAAACCAGGGTTAATTATGCTTAAGCGATATTGTCCTGTATCCGCAATTAATTTTATTGCCTGGTAAGTAAATAAGCCCCCAATCCATACCCCTAAAGCAAAAGCATTTATATAAAGAGTTGATTTATTATCAATTTGAAAATTTGTTTTTAAATATAGTTCAGCTAATAATGCGTATTGTTGATCTTGCTCTGAGCTTCTCGGGAAATAAAAAGGTTCGCCTGTTGAACCAGAAGTAGCAGCAATTACCCATTGCTTGCTAGAAAATTTTCCATCCCAACAAAGTTGTTCCAAGGGGTATTGGCGTAAATATGTATCCTTTGAGATAGTTGGTATTAATGTAAAATCGGAAGCCGATCGAATTTTGTTTGGATTGATTTTATTTTTTTTGAGAAAATGCTTATAAGCTGGAACCCTTGCAGACATTTCGTGAAAAAGTTTTAGCGCCATTTTCTCGCCGCGCTTAATCCAGTAAGTTTCGGGTTTTGTTTTTAACGCAGCTAATAATTTTGTGGCCTTGGGTGTCGGCATAAAATTGCTATTTATTGAAAATTTTCTGGGCTATTTCATCCGCAATTAGATTAGTTGCCTTATTTTTTAATTGGCTTTGCTTAATAATTGTGTGCATCGTGGACTTTATAACTTCTACTTTTTTATAAATCTCCTGGTCAGAAATTTTAGGATTTTCGTATTCTGACACGACACAAATTAATCCGCCGCCATTAACCACATAATCCGGGGCATAAAGGATGCCTAATTTATGCAATAATTCGCCGATTCCGGGGTGGGTGAGTTGGTTATTCGCACCGCCTAATATTATTTGGGCTTTTATTCTTGGAATTCGTTTTGAGTTTAAAGCATGCGCCATAGCGCAAGGGGACAGCACATCAACTTTTTGGTGGAAGATTTCATCAACCTTGGTTATTTTAACTTTCGGAAAAGTTTTTGCTATTTTCTTCAGTGTTAATTTATCCGTATCTGTTATATAAATATTTTTTGCTTTTCCATAAATTGATTTCAATAAAGCTGAACCAATTTTCCCAACACCCTGGATGGCAAATGTTCTATTTTCTAATTCTGTAGTGCCAAAAACATTTTTTAAACATACATCGAGGGCAAAATTAATGCCTAAGGCGGTGAATTTTACAGGATCAGTTTTTACCCCTACGACGTAAGGGCTGTTTTTCTTCATTTCTTTAACTTCCTGTGCGGAAATGCCGACGTCGGCCCCGGTAATAAATAGCCCGTGAAAATAATTAATTTTGTGCGCGTATGCTTTTAGCAGTTTGTTTTTGTTTACAAGTTTTTTTGGAGAGATAATTACAGCTTTGGCACCCCCATACTTTAATCCAGCCATAGCCGATTTATATGACATAAGTTTGGAAAGGCGCACAACATCTCTTAGTGCTTCATTTTTATTTGCGTATTGCACAAAGCGAGTTGCCCCAAAGGCAGGAGTTTTGTCGCTGCCACGATGCAAAGCAATGAATCCTTCCAATCCAGCGTCGGAATCTTGGAAATACGATATAACCCGGTGGTTGTCAAAATCTTTTATATCCTTAAAAAAATCTTCCATTTATTTTAGTTTCAGATAGTGTTTATCTTTTAAGTCAATTAATTATACCACATCCATGGAATTTATGGTATAATTAAGCTACTAATAACATAAAATTTATGCCAACAAAAAAACCCATTCAAATTATCGTGGCAGAAGATGATATGGCCATGGCCGAGATTGTTACCCACAAGCTAAACGCCGCCGGGTTTGAAGTCAGGCACGCGGAAAACGGCACTCAAGCCCTGGAAATGTTTAATCAGGCCCCCCCGGATTTAATGCTGCTTGATCTAATGATGCCGGAAATGGATGGCTTTCAGGTTTTGGAGGCAATAAGAGGCAATACAGACAAAAAAAAGGCAGCCTTGCCAATAATAGTTTTAAGCAACCTCTGGAGTAACGAAGATATTTTAAAAACGCAAGCGCTTAAAGTAGACGGCTATATGGTTAAGGCCTACTTTACACCGGACGAGATTTTAGCTAAAATAAATGAAGTTTTAAGTAAAAAATCATAATTAAGTTTCAAACAGGTTGGCAGATATAGCGAAGACTTGTGGCTCCTAAGCGGGGTTATAGGGAATCGTAAATTTGCCAGTCTCTTGAAACAAAAGGTAATAAAATGGAAGCAAAGAAAATTTCTTGCAAAATCGGCGAGGCTGATTTTACATTTGAAACCGGCAAATTAGCCGGGCAAGCCAGTGGTGCCGTGTTAGCCCGCGTAGGCGACACGGTTGTTTTGGCTACAACAATAATGAGCGACAAGGCTAGGGAAGGAATAGATTTTTTCCCGCTGTTGTTAGATTACGAAGAACGTCTTTACGCCGCGGGAAAAATTAAAGGCTCGCGCTGGATTAAGCGAGAAGGAAGAGCGACCGATGATGCCATTTTAAAAGGCCGCGTTATAGACAGAACTTTAAGACCATTATTTCCTGACGGCATGCGTAACGACGTGCAGGTAACTGCCATGGTTCTTTCTATAGACGGAGAAAACGAACCGGACATGTTGGCGGTAAACGCCGCTTCTATGGCTTTGGCAATTTCTGAAGTGCCGTTCGACGGTCCGGTGGCTGGAGTGCGCGTTGGAAAGATTGATGGTAAATATATTATCAACCCAACCCATGAACAGCAATTAACTTCCACAATGGATTTAATAGTTTGTGGAACCGGCGAACATATTATTATGGTGGAAATGGGCGCCAAGTTGGTGACCGAAGAAGAAATTGTTGAAGGAATAAAATTTGCGCAACCTTACTTAGGAACTTTGGTTAAATGTCAGCTGGATTTTGCAAAACAAATCGGTAAGGCCAAAGCCGAGCCTATAATAATTAAACCGAACGAACAGGTTTTTGCCAAGGTTAAAGAATTGTTGACCGAAGACAAAATGGACGCAGCTTTGTATGTAAAAAGCAAAGAAGACCGCGAAACAAATGTTAGCGCTTTGTCCAAAGAAATTGTTGCGGCAACGGTTGCTGCTTTGGGTGAAATAGAGAATGTTAACATTGAAAAAGAAGTTGCTAAATCGATAGACAAAATTTTAAAGAAATATCAGCAGAAGCAGATTTTGGAAAAAGAACGTCGCGTGGACGGACGTAAATTAAACGAAACCCGCCCCATTTCCTGTGAAGTCGGTGTTTTACCGAGAACTCATGGCAGCGCGTTGTTTACCCGCGGAGAAACACAAGCTCTCACTGTTGTAACCTTGGGAAGCAAAGGCGATGAGCAGACTTTGGACGGCATGGAAGATCCAACCGAAGGCCGCACCAAGCGTTATATTCACCACTATAATATGCCGGGATATTCTGTTGGCGAAGTTGCGCCTTTGCGGGGCCCTGGCCGCCGCGAAATTGGCCACGGTATGCTCGCTGAACGCGCGGTAGAAGTAGTATTGCCGGAACAGGAAGCTTTCCCATATACCATGCGTTTGGTTTCTGAAATTATGTCTTCCAATGGTTCTACTTCTATGGCCTCCACATGCGGCAGCACCTTGGCTTTAATGGATGCCGGCGTGCCGATTAAGCACATTATTGGCGGCTGCGCTATGGGTTTGGTTATGGATGAATCTAACCCGAATAATTTTAAAGTTTTAACCGACATTGCCGGAATAGAAGATTTTAACGGCCATATGGATTTTAAAGTTACCGGAAGCGAAGACGGTGTTACTGCTCTTCAATTAGATATGAAGCTCAAAGGACTTTCCGCTGATATTTTGGCGCAAGCCTTAGAGCAAGCCAAACCGGCCCGCACCCACATTATCAGCAAAATGAAGGAAGCTATTTCTGCTCCGCGCGCCGATTTGTCTCCGTATGCTCCGCGCATTACTTCATTCAAAATCAAGCCTGATAAAATTCGCGAAGTTATCGGCAGCGGCGGTAAAACTATTAACGAAATTATTGCCAACTGTCCGGGTGTTAAAATTGACATTGAAGATGATGGTTTGGTAATGGTAACTTCTACCGATGCTGAAAGCGCCAAAAAGGCCGTTGAGTGGATTCAAAACATTGTTAAAGAAGTTGAGCCGGGAGAAATTTACGAAGGTAAAGTTGTCCGCATTATGGACTTCGGCGCTTTTGTGGAAGTCTTGCCGGGCAAAGACGGACTTGTTCATATTTCCCAGTTAGCCAATTATCGCGTTAACAAGGTGGAAGACGTTTGTAAAATTGGCGATACAATGAAAGTTCAAGTGAGTGAAATAGATGAACAGGGCAGAATTAATCTAACTCATAAGCCGTTTGCCCCGGCTGCAACGCCTGAGCAGCTTGCTCAGGGAGGTGGCGATCACGGTTTTGACCGTCCGCGCAGACCAATGGGTGGACACAACGGTAGCAGAGGCGGCCACGGCGGTTCCCGCCCCCCAAGAAGAAATTTTGACAGATAAATCCAAACAGCGTTCCAATATACATTGGAACGCTGTTTTGTTATAATGTAAGCAAATAATTCTTTAGACAATATCTAATATACAGTAATTATTAAAGTTTAATTTAACTTATGCCACTTTTAGATGGACATTCGGTTGAATCAAGGCATCTGGAAAAGCCTATTAATATAGAAGAGGCTTATAAAAAATCCTCGGAGTTGTTTGAGAAAAAGGCTTTAAAGCCGGAATCTTTTGTCGGCAAAGGAAAGTTTAGCGCGGCTGAAGTGGAGTCTGATCTGAAATATGTGGAAAATCGTAAAAAAGGATTTACCAACACTGAAGGCGAAGAATACAAACTGGCTAAGTGTATGGAAGCGGTTATTTTTGAAGCAGTAAATAACGCGGAGTGGTTTGGTAAAAACGCGAAAATGGTTATACCCAGCGAATATGACGATTTGCACAACGGAGTGGACGGGGTAATTGAATTTCACAAGGAAAATCAACCGCAGAGCTATTTGGGTTTGGCATTGGATGTTACATACAGCCAGCTCCCTACGAAAAAATTTCAAATTATTAAAGAGCAGATAGACGAATCCAGGCTCGGCAAAGTAAAGTATTTCCGCTCCAGCGACGGTTCCGTTGAAAAACCGTTGGATCATTTGCCCAGAGCCGTGGTGATGATGAACGCGGCAGATACCACGCGCTTGGTTGGTAACTGGCATTCCGGCAGTTCGGCTAAGGAAAGTCCGTATAGAGATCTGATTCTTTATCAAATATTTATACAATTAAAAAAGTTTCAGGAATATTCCGGAGGCAAACCAGAATTGGCCGCGCACTTCCAAGGTGCTTTGCAAAACATCGGCGCTTTACTGGCAAAAAATTTAACCCCCCAAAAACTTAAAGAGTTAAACCAGCATCCTTCAGTAAAAATTATCCAAGAAATGCTGTCGCATTTCAACAGAGAACAAAAAAGTTAAATGCCATATTTTGAAGTCTTAAAATCTGATCCCGGCTCTCGCGCTAGAACCGGTGTTATTCATACCGCTCACGGGGATATTCAGACCCCGGCGTTTTTGCCTATTGGCACCAAGGGCGCGGTAAAGAGCATTACCACTGAAGAGCTCAAGTTTTGGGGCGCAGATATTATTTTGGCCAACACTTATCATTTGTGGCAGCGTCCGGGTGACGGACTTATTTATAAAGCCGGCGGCTTGCATAAATTTATGAACTGGAAAGGGCCGATTTTTACCGATAGCGGCGGCTTCCAGGTTTTTTCTTTGGCTAAAATGCGCAAAGTAGGGGAAGGCGGAGTGGTGTTTCAGTTTGATCTGGACGGCCGCACGGAAATTTTGTCCCCGGAAAAATCCATAGACATTCAGGCGAATTTGGGCAGCGATATCGCTTTAATTTTAGACGATTTTCCCGGCTACCCGTTTGAATACGAAAGAAGCAAGGAATCCATTGCGCTAACCAAACGCTGGGCTGAGCGGGCAATTAAAGAGTATCAAAAAATAATTATAGACGGCGACCCCATAAATCCCGGACAAAAACTTTGGGGCATTGTTCAAGGTGCAAGTTTCTCGGATTTAAGGGAGCAGTCCGCCAAAGATATGGTCAATTTAGGATTTGAGGCGTTTGCCATTGGCGGAGTCGCGGTAGGGGAACCGCATGAGGAAATGATGAAAGCCGTGGAAGCGTCCATCCCGCATTTGCCGGAAAATTCTCCCAAGCATCTTTTGGGCGTGGGCACGCCTTTTGATATTGTCCAGGCAGCCGCAAGGGGTTGCGACACTTTTGACTGTGTAATTCCAACCCGCGAAGCGCGGCATGGCAGACTGTATGTGAGTGCTAAGGATGGGGCACAGGCGGAAGGTTATTCCACTATAGATATCAGGCTTGAAAGATATAAAGAAGATTTTACCACCATAGACAACACTTGCGATTGCTATTTGTGTATGAATCACACTAAATCATATTTGCGCCATTTGTTCGCTACCGGCGAACCTTTGGCCATTCGTCTGGCTACTATGCATAATTTGCGTTTTTATTTAAACCTTATGAAAAAAATCCGCACCGCCATAAGTTATGATTACTTTGGAGAAATGGTGAAGAATTATAAAGATTATACAAATAAATTTTAAATTAACTGAGGATAAAATTTATAGATATAAAAATAAAGTTATGACAAATTTTGAATTTGGACAAGGTAATTATTCTTCTGAAGGTGCGGCTGCGCAACCTGCTATGGAAAAAGGGCTCAAAGAAAACAATCTTTCTGAAAAGGAAAGACAAGATTTGGTTTTAGCTCATTTGGGTCAGGTAAAAATTATAGTTAAAAATTTTTTAAAAAGAGCCAATAATAATTCGTTGGAAGACGATATGTTGCAGGAAGGTTATAGTGGTTTGGTAAAAGCCTCGGTATACTTTAATCCATCCAAAGATGTTCAATTTCAGACTTATGCAAGTAGAAAAATAGAAGGTGCAATTTTGGATTTTTTGCGTCGGGAAGACTTGTTGTCCAGAGATTCAAGAAAATTAGTAAAAAAACTTGAGCGAATTGAAAAAGAACTCGGAGAAAATTTTGATATAAAAGACGAGGAAGGATTGGCGGCGAGATTGGGTGTGGATCTTAAAAATAAAGCTAATAAGCAAACTTGGGACTTAGTTATCAAGACTCGTTTGCTCAAAGGTCTTCACGCGGACGTAAGAAAAGTTGGTAATATTAGTGCCTCAGAAGAAAATAATCCGAAATTACTTGCTCAAAAAGAGGAACAAAGTGGCATAATGCAAAAAGTTTTAGAGAATTCTGGTTTAAATGCTCAAGAAAGATTGGTAATAATGAAATTTTTTTATGAATATTTAAAGCAGCGCGAAGTAGCTGATATTATGGGGTTACACGAGACCAGGGTATCGCAGATAAAAACCTCTGCTTTGGAGAAAATTAAAAAGTATATGGAAGCAAACAACCTCAGTTCGGATTTGTTTGAGTAGCCGTATTACTTTTATTCATAACAGGGAAATAAAAATACCGCCGGAAGAAAAATTATTTCCGGCGGTTGCCAATAATGGCGAAGGCGAGCCACGAAAGCGCTCCTAAGAGTG
>CAZFQP010000001.1:114222-121626 GCA_964520505.1 uncultured Candidatus Saccharibacteria bacterium
TTCCGGCGGTTGCCAATAATGGCGAAGGCGAGCCACGAAAGCGCTCCTAAGAGTGCAAAAACGTGGTCGTGGGGAACTGTCCCGTCAATGAGACAGTTAGATTTCATCGTTGACATAAGTCCCGCCAACAGCAGGGCGAAACTTAACGAGGCGGTGGATTTTTTATTAATCAACCGCAACCTCCTTTAGGTCTTATTTAAGCAAATTATCCAATTTGTCGCAAGTGGGATAATTTGGTATGATTAAAGCATAAATTATTGCTTTTAAAGGACAAATATCATATGCCTGAAAAAAATGATTTGATGGAAAAAATAGTTTCGCTTTGCAAGCGCCGCGGGTTTGTATTTCCCGGCAGCGAAATTTATGGCGGGCTGGCTAACAGTTACGAATATGGACCGGTGGGAGTCGAGTTAAAAAAGAATATTATAGATGCCTGGTGGCAATTTTTTGTGCGCGGACGTCCGGATATGGTTGGCTTGGATTCTTCTATTATTTTGCATCCCAAAACTTGGGAGGCTTCAGGCCATGTGGCTGGGCTCACTGACGCTATGGTTGAATGTAAAGATTGTCATACCCGTACCCGCGCGGATCATTTAATTGAAGAAGCTGTTAAAGGTATTAAAGTTGAAGGCAAAAGCGAATCTGAATTGGATAAAATAATCCAGGATAATAAAATTAAGTGTCCTAACTGTGGAAAGTTTAATTGGACCCCTGTTAGGAAGTTTAATCTTTTGTTTGAAACGAGCATCGGCATTGTGCAGGAAAGCGAATCTAAAGTATATTTGCGCGGGGAAACAGCGCAAGGTATTTTTTTGGCTTTTAAAAATATTCTGGATTCTACCCGCGTAAAGTTACCTTTTGGTGTAGGACAGACCGGTAAAAGTTTTCGTAATGAAATAACAAAAGGAAATTTTATTTTCCGTACTTTGGAATTTGAACAGGCCGAGATAGAATATTTTTTTGACCCTGAGGCCAGTAAGTGGGAAGATTTATTCGAAGATTGGAAAAAGCAAATGTGGCAATTTGTCACTACAATTTTAGGCGTGAAAGAACAAAATTTACGCTGGCGCGAGCATGACGACCAAGAGCGTTCTTTTTACAGCAAGCGCACTGAAGATATGGAATATAATTTCCCTTTTGGTTTTAAAGAATTGTGGGGATTGGCTTATCGTACGGACTATGATTTAAAACAACACAGTAAGTTTAGCGGCCAGGATTTAGTTTATACCGACCCGCACACCAACAGGAAGTTTGTCCCTCATGTAATTGAACCGGCAGTGGGGATTAATCGTCTCATGGCGATGGTACTTTTGGAATCTTATCGCGAGGAAGAAGACCGAGTATATTTGGCTTTGCCGCCAAAATTAGCTCCATATAAAGTGGCGGTTTTTCCACTTTTGGCAAACAAACCGCAATTAGTAGAAAAAGCCAGAGAAATTTATAACAATCTGAAAAAAGACTTTACTGTTGCTTGGGACGACCGCGGTAATGTTGGAAAAAGATATTACAGCCAGGATGAAATTGGCACGCCATTTTGCGTAACCGTAGACTTTGACACCGTAGAAAAAGACGACTGTGTCACCGTGCGCAACCGCGACACCAAAGAACAGCCAAGAATAAAAATTAGCGAGTTGGCCGACTATATTAAAAAATCTTTGCAGTAAATCCCTCTCCTCCTAAGGAGAGGGGCAGGGGAGAGGTTGTATGAAAAGAATCATCGCTGAACCCTACCTAACAAATTCTCGCAAGCTTCGAAAAACTCACAATCCTTGGGAAACAAAATTATGGCAATACTTGCGCGCCGGACGATTTTGTAATTTAAAATTTAAACGCCAAGTCCAAATCGGACAATATATTTTTGATTTTAGCTGTAGAGAAAAAATGCTTTTAATTGAATTGGACGGTGGACAACATAGCGAATCAAATATATCCGCGCGTGACATTGTTAAACAAAATTTTGCCATCAACCAAGGTTATAAAGTTTTAAGGTTTTTGAATAACGATATTGATAAAAATATTAACGGGGTGTTGGAAACAATAAGGCAAAATATTTAATACAACCTCTCCCTTAATCCCTCCCCTCAGAAGGGGAGGGAGAGCTAAAATGAACACATCGCGTCTTAAAAAGCTTCAGTCGCAAATTGATCACCCAATTTTAATTAAGAAAAAAGAAAACCTGTTTTATCTTACAGGCAGGTCTTTTATGAATGGATATTTGTTAATCAGCCCTTTTCGGCGTCATTCTGAAGGCCCGAAAGGCCGAAGAATCTCACACCCAAGGAAGGGATCCTTCGCTGGCGCTCAGGATGACGCCATTATTTTTTTTGGCGATGGGTTGGAAAAAGTAGACGGCATAAAAACTGGTCGTTTAAAAAATATCGGCAAATATCTTAAGAGTGAAAAAATCTTGGAAATTGAAGATATTTTTACTTTCGCGGAATATAATTATTTTAGAATCAAGAATAAAGAATTAGGAATTAAGATAAAACCCGGAAGAAGTTTTGTCGATGAAGTAAGGGCGGTAAAAGAGCCGGAGGAAATTGCTTTAATAAAAAAATCTATGCAGATTGTGGAGGCGGTTTTTAAACTGGTTAGGAAAGAAATAAAAAAACCGGCGATGACGGAAATTAAGTTAGCTCAGTTTATACAAAACAGCGGATTAAAAATGGGCGCGGAAGATATGTCTTTCCCTGCCATTGTGGCCAGTGGCGTAAACGCAGCCATTCCACACCATGTGCCGTCACAAAAAAAACTTAAAAAAGGCGAGTCTATAATCTTGGACTTCGGGTTTAAGTACAAAAATTATTGCAGTGATTTTACCCGCACGGTATTTTTAAAAAAAGTTCATCCTAAATTGGAAACGGCATACAACCAGGTGGAAAAGGCTTATTTGGGATCAATAAAATATTTTGAAGGCAGCCTTCTGGGGCTGCCCCAGAAGGCTGCCTTCAAGGGGGTAAAAGCCGGCGACGTTTACCAAAAAGCCGTGGAAGTCCTAGCGGAAAAGAATTTGGACAAATATTTTATTCATTCCTTAGGGCACGGCACTGGATTGGAAATCCACGAGCTGCCTAATCTTTCTCCCAATTCCAAAGATGTTCTTTCAGATGGTATGGTCTTTAGCATTGAGCCGGGGGTGTATATTCCCAAATTAGGCGGCATAAGGATTGAAGATCTGGTATACTTAGAAAAAGGCATTTCCCACAAATTTATTCGAATCCCAACGGATTTAGAAAGTTGTATTATATGAGTCTGGAAAAAAATGAAAAAAGGTATTTTGACCGTCAGGAAGAGCTTAAGGCTGGTTTAAGTTTTTTAATTAGTGAGGCTGCTGCGGCATTTGATACTGCCATTGGGGAGCCGGACAGTGTTAGTGAAGAAATGGATAAATTAATTTTGTTATTTCGCGTTTTGGATGAAGAAATAGATGAAGGCCAGTTTAAAGGAATTGAAGATAAAGTGGAGCTTTTTAAATTGAAAATAGAGAAATTCTTGGAAAATATTAAACCTTATTGCCCAAAAAATGAAATACCAAAAAACCAAGTTAACTAACGGATTAACCATAATTCAGGTTCCTTCCTCAGACGCGGAGAGCGTAGTGGTGGATTTTTTTGTTAAAACCGGTTCCAGGAGCGAGACGGAAAAAGAAAACGGCATCTCCCATTTTTTGGAGCACTTTTTATTTAAGGGCACTAAAAAATATCCTAACGCTCTGGCAATTTCCACGTTGGTGGATTCCATAGGCGGAGAAATGAATGCCAATACCGGCAAAGAACATACCCAGTTTTATATTAAGGCTGCTTCCCAACATTTGCCGTTGATTTTTGAAGTGCTTACCGATATGATCCAAAATCCGCTACTGGATGAAGTGGAGTTGGAAAAAGAAAAAGGCGTGATTGTGGAAGAAATAAATATGTATAAAGACGCGCCGATGTATGAAGTAGATAATATTTTAGAAGGCGCGATGTGGCCGCAGGATCCTTTGGGTCGCGACATTGCCGGCACTAAGGACACTGTTACTAAATTCAATCCTCAAATGTTTCGGGATTATATGAACCGGCACTACCAAACTACCAATATGCTTTTGGGAATTTCCGGCAAATACGATCAGAAAAAATTAAACGCATTAATTTCCAAATATTGGTTAAAATATCCCAAGGCTAAAGCCGGCGGCTGGCAAAAAGTTAAAGATGGGCAAAATACGCCACGCCTAAAATTGGAATTTAAACAAACCGAACAGGCGCATTTGGCTTTTGGTTTTAAGGGTCTTTCTTACAGTGATAAGCGGCTGGCTGTGCAATCTGTGCTGTCGGCTGTGCTGTCTGGAGGTATGTCGGGGCGCTTATTTATGGAAGTGCGGGAAAAAAGGGGACTGGCTTATTATGTTAGGGCTTCAGGCGGCGCATATCAAGACACCGGCGGGTATTCAATAAATGCAGGCGTGCAGGTGGGGAAAATTGAAGAAGCCATAACAACTATTTTGCAGGTTTTGGAATATATTAAAAATACCAAAGTTGGTGCCGAAGAACTAAGCAAAGCCAAGGAATATATTAAAGGGAAAACCGCGCTGGCTTTGGAAGATAACCAAGTTCGTTTGGATTGGTTTTTGGAACGAGAGGCATTTTACCCAAAAATTTTAACCCCGAAAGAAGCGCTTAAAAAAATTGAAGCGGTCACCGCGGCCGATGTTCAAAAATTAGCCAAGAAATTATTTAATATGAATAAATTATCTTTGGCGATAATTGGCCCGTATAAAGACGAAAAAGTTTTTCAAGCCCTGCTGAAAATTTAATTTTACAATTATGGATTATCAATCTCCCGAACCGGAAAATGAAATACTGCAATGTTGTGACGAATCAGGTAATCCCACTTTTGGGAAAACCAGGGCGGAAGTGCATACTCAGCCGATAAATTTTTGGCATTTGACCACCGGAATTTATGTGGTCAATCCCGAAGGGCGGATTTTGTGTTCCAAGCGCAGCGAAAAGTTAAACCAAAATCCCGGCCGCTGGCAAATGGCTTTTGGCGGACACGTAAAATATAAGCAGGCGCCCGTGGAAAATGCGGTAGCCGAATTGGAAGAAGAAATCGGATTAAAAGTTTTACCTGAGGATTTATATTACTTAGATACCAGAAAAAATCCCAATTTTAAACATTTTTCATGGTTGTATGCTTATGTCTTTGAAGGGCGAAGGTCGGAAATTAAATTTAATGACGGAGAAATAGAAAAAGTAGAATGGCGGGATATGTTGGAGGCCTTGCAAGACGGCCAAAGAAGCCCCGGGAATTGGGCCTCGCTGTGTTATTTAGAAACTCAAGATAAAATAAACTTATGGCTAAAAACGAGATAAATTTTAAAGTCGGCTGTCACGTTTCTATTGCCGGGGGAATATTTAATGCGCCGGAGCGCGCGGCGGTTTTGGGTTGCGAGACGTTCCAAATTTTTACGCGCAGCCCGCAGGGTGGGCCGGCGCCGGAATTGAATGGCGAAGTTGTGGAAAAATTTAAAACCGAAATGCAAAAGCATCAGCTTACCGATTTTGTAGTTCACTGCCCTTATTATATAAATTTTGGCAGCGGTAAACCACAAACTTACCACGGTTCAATATCTATTGTCCGGGGAGAGCTAGAGCGTACCAGTTTGCTTGGTGGACAGTATGTTATGTTCCATACCGGCAGCGGCAAAGATTTAGGTAAAATAAAGGCCATAAAGCAGGCGCAGGATGGGGTAAAAAAAGTTTTGGACGGATATAAGGGTTCGGCTCAGCTGCTTATAGAAATTGCCGCCGGAGCAGGCGAAATTTTGGGCGACAGTTTTACTGAAGTCGCAGAATTAATGGAACCTATAACAAAGCATCCGGGTTTCGGTGGTGTGTGTTTTGATACTCAGCACGCTTTTGCCTCCGGTTATGATATTAGAAAAGGGGACTGGGCAGAAGAGTTTAATAAAGCAATCGGCCTTAAGTGGCTAAAAATGAGCCATATAAACGATTCTAAAGTAGAGCTAGCCAGCCGCAAAGACCGCCACGAGCACATTGGCGAAGGCTTGATTGGTAAAAAGGGTTTTGGCGAATTTTTGAATAATCTATCACCCTCTCTTCCTCAAAAAACCCTCTCTACCCGCCGTTCCGGCGGGCCTCTTCTCTCCCCAAAGGGAGAGACTAATAATGTGCTTCGCTCTATGCCCTTGATTTTAGAAACCGAGCATGATAAAGTGGAAACAGATATTAAAATTTTAAAATCTTTGAGGGATAACTTAAAGAAATAAAAAGGAAAGGGAACTATATGTCTGAAATATCAACCGGTGAAAGTCTGTCAACGATTGAAATCCCTCCTAAAGTGGCTTTGGAGGTAGAAGCGCGTCACCATTTTAGTGAAAAAATATTAGACGGAGCCTCGGTAGATGAATTGCTTAAGTATCAAAAAGGCTTATTTGCTTTACAAGCGGAAGTGGGGAAATAAAACTATGGACGATAAAATTCAAAACATTATTCATTTAATAAAAGAGTCACCGCTGGATCCGACTATTCAGGAAATTCTTATTCGGGATTTGCAGAACGAAGGCCTGACCGATTTTATGCGCGAGCAAATTAAAGCTTACTGTCTGGAAGGGATTAAAATTTTGGACGAAAAGATTGCCGCTGCCAAAAAGCATTTGGAAGAAGAGGATAAACAAAATCCATCCGTTTAACGGGTGGATTTTTAGTTTCCCTCATGTTAGAATAGATTCATTAACATTTAGTCTTCGGAGCATTCGGATATAATTCGTTGTATTCGGATCGGTCATATGAAATTTAACGAACTTGAAACCTCAACCAAAGTTATACTTAAAGTTGTTTTTGTCGTGCTCTCTTTAGCCTTTTTGTGGGTCATTCGGGACATTATTTTAATTTTGCTATTTTCTTTAATTTTAGCTTCCGCGCTCGATCCTTTGGTGGATTATTTTAGCGAAAAGCGGGTACCGCGCGCGGTGAGTGTGTTGACGGTTTATATTTTGGTTTTAGGTATGGCCACGGCGGTAATTTATTTACTTATTCCGCCGGCGGTCGAACAGTTTGCCGTGTTTAGAGACAATTTGCCTTCCTATTCCGCAGCCTTACAGGAACGTTTGGGTAGCACAATTTTTGGCAATTTAAACATTACGGAATATGTTAAAGGAATGTTTGCTAACGGCGGTGGAAGTTCTTTTGTGGTTCAAACTTTTGGCGTTTTTAACGGCCTGTTAACTTTTATTTCCGTGTTGGTTATTTCTTTTTATCTGGTGGCTGAAGAAAAGGGGATGAAGCAATTTATTTCCGCGTTGTTGCCGGACCAACATCAGGAATTTACTATGGGTCTAATAGAAAAAATCCAGAAGAAAATGGGCTTGTGGATTTTGGGCCAGTTAATTTTAAGTTTTGCCAT
>CAZFQP010000001.1:121726-135839 GCA_964520505.1 uncultured Candidatus Saccharibacteria bacterium
TCAAGATAAATTTTACATTACCACAACTTTGCCTTATGTAAACTCCAAGCCTCATTTGGGGTTTGCTTTGGAAATGGTTCAGGCGGATTGCATTGCCAGATATCACGGGGAAATTTTAAAACAAGACGTCTTTTTTAACACAGGAACAGACGAACACGGGCAGAAAATTTATGAAAAAGCGCAAGAGAGGAAACAAGACGTCCAGGCTTACGTAGACGAATATGCTGACAAATTTAAACAGCTAATGCCGGCTTTGGGAATAAATCCGGAAGTTCATTTTATTCGGACCACAGACGCCCACCATATTGCCGCAGCTCAGGAGTTCTGGAAGAGATGTGAAAAAAACGGTGATATTTACAAAAAGAATTATAAAATAAAATACTGTGTTGGCTGTGAGTTGGAAAAAACAGAAAGCGAGCTGGTAGACGGCAAATGCCCGATCCACCCGAATTTGGAGCTGGAAATCCGCGAAGAAGAAAATTATTTTTTCCGTTGGTCAAAATATCAGCAAAAACTTTTGGACTTGTATAAAGAGCGGCCGGATTTTGTAGTTCCGGATTTTCGGTTTAATGAAATAAAAGAGTTTGTAAAAAATGGCCTGGAAGATTTTAGCGTTTCGCGCCTGAAAGAAAAAATGTCCTGGGGAGTGCCGGTGCCTGGAGACGAAGCCCATGTAATGTACGTGTGGTTCGATGCGCTTATTAACTATATTTCCACTTTAGGTTGGCCTTGCAGTTCCTCCTCTCCTGGCGAGGAGAGGATTGAGGAGAGGTCGAATGATTGTAAATTTAATCAATTTTGGCCCGGAATTCAAATTGCCGGAAAAGATAATCTTCGCCAACAATCGGCAATGTGGCAGGCAATGTTAATGTCGGCAGGTTTGCCTAATTCACAGCAAATAATCATTCATGGTTTTATAACCAGCGGCGGACAAAAAATGTCCAAGTCTCTTGGCAATGTTGCCGACCCGTACGAAATTTTGGCAAAATTGGAATCTTTGGGCTTAAATAAAGAACAAGCGACAGACGCTTTGCGTTATTATTTGTTGCGCGAAATTCCTACCTTTGAAGACGGCGATTACACTTGGGAACATTTTGTAGAAACCTACAACGCCGGCCTAGCCAATGGGATTGGAAATTTAACAAGCAGGATTTTAAAAATGGCAATAAACGCAAGTATTAAGAATCAAGAATCAAGAATCAAGGTTTTGGAGTGCAATAAAAATTTGGATGATTGTCAATTACAACTAGCAATGGACGAGATTTGGAAAAAAATTCAAGCTTGCGACCAATATATCCAAAAGGAAGAGCCGTTCAAAAAAATAAAGGTTGATCAAGCCGCGGCAAAAAATGATATTGAATTTTTGCTTAATGAGTTAGAAAGCATCGCTCAAACTTTAAGACCATTCTTACCTCACACAGCAGAACAAATACTTTTAGCATTAAAAGATTTAACATCAGGGAACATTCCCAGACTGTTTCCAAGAATTCAATAATGGATAGAGAATATTTAGAACAATTCAGAGCAGACCAGGAAAATGAAAAGGTATTTTCTGATGCAAAAAAGGTCTTAAGTGATGTTGGTTTGACTGTTGAAGATTTAGCGCAAAAAGATAAAATTTTAGATTTAGGTGCATCAACAGCGGTAGTTGAAAGGGCTCTTCGCTTGAGAGGCTTGCCTGATAAAGTTGTGTCTTTGTCTTTGGAGGTTCCTAACCAGGTAAAAAAAGCTGGCCTTAATTATGTAAAAGGTCACGCTGCTAACTTGCCGTTTAAAGGAGGGTCTTTTGATCTAGTAATTAGCCGCAACGGCCCTTTGTATTTAGTAGAAAAACAATTTGAAGCCGAGGCCATACTAAATGAGATATTAAGAGTTGAAGGTATAAAAGGGGAGGGGAGAATTTATCCCGCCAGATTTGGGTTTATTAAGAGGCAACTTTTTGATCAAAATGTAGAATATTTTAATTTACACTCCAAAGCCCCAGCTCAAAGAAACAGTCAGGAAATTGAAAGGTTGTCTCATTATAATAATTTGGCCAACCAAAAAACTTTGGAATACTTAGGAAAATTGAGTTTTAATTTTGAAGTCAGGAAAAATCAAAATGATAACAAGGCTGATTCTGATTTTTTAATTTTACGAAAGTAAATGTTAATAGATACCCACGCGCATGTAAATTTTCATTCATTTAAAGACGATGCCAAGGAAACTTTGCAACGGGCTTTAGACAGTGGAACTTGGGTAATAAATGTAGGCAGCCAAATAGATACCTCCAAGCAAGCGGTGGAACTGGCAAATGAATTTAATGAAGGGGTTTATGCTGTAATCGGCGTGCACCCTGAGCACACACACTCTCAATATGTCGACGAAGAAGAAACCCATTTTAAAAGCCGGGAAGAAGATTTTGACTTTGATTTATATTCCGAGTTGGTAAAAAATCCGAAAGTGGTTGGTATTGGCGAGTGCGGGTTGGATTATTACCGTTTACCAGAAGATAAAAACTTACATAAAGAAGTTAAAGAAAAACAGATTGCCGCGTTTAGAAAGCAGATTCGCTTTGCCAAAGATCACAATAAAGTTTTAGTCGTGCACAGCCGGCCTGAAAAAGGCAGCGACGAACTTTACGAAGATATGCTTAAAGTTTTTGAGGAAGAAAAAGTTAGTGAAATGCGGTTTGAGGTTCATAGTTATACTCATACCCCGGAATATTTTAAAAAGTTTTTGGAACTCGGAGCTCATGTTTCTTTTAATGGCATAATTACTTTTGATAAAACCGGAAATATGGAAGAGTTGGTAAAGATCGCTCCGCTAGATAAAATTTTACTTGAGACTGATTGTCCATACTTAACACCTATACCAAATCGGGGCAAGAGAAATGAACCGTTGTTTGTAAAATATGTAGCGGAAAAAATAGCCGAAATTAAGAAATTATCAGTGTCAGAAATCGAAGAAATTACAACCTTAAATGCTATTAGATTATTCAAATTGCCCTCTCCCTGAGGGAGAAGGTGGCCGGAGGTCGGATGAGGGGGATAGATAATCAAAATTTAATAGATAAAGCAAGACAACTGAGAAAAATTCAGACTCCCTGGGAAGATCAACTTTGGTATTTATTAAGAAATCGAAGATTTAAAGAATATAAATTTAGAAGACAATATCCCATCGGGAATTATATAGTTGATTTTATTTGTATTAAACGAAAGATTGTAATTGAGTTAGATGGTAGTGGACATTTACAATCTAAAAGTTATGATGCACAAAGAGATAATTTTTTAAGAGGGAGCGGATATCAAATTATCAGATTTTGGAATAATGAATTAGAAAGTAATTTGGAAGGTGTTTCAAATAAAATTTATGAAATGTTAAAATAACCCCCTCACCCTACCCTCTCCCTCAAGGGAGAGGAAATAAGGAATACTATTTATGCAAAAATACGATCATAAAAAAATTGAAAGCCGTTGGCAAGCTTTTTGGGAAAAGAACAAAACTTTTGTTACCAAAGAAAATTTCAAAAAACCAAAAAAATATGTTTTGGTTGAATTTCCTTATCCATCCGGCGCCGGTTTGCATATGGGACATTTGCGCCCATACGTGGCGGGCGATGTCTATAGCCGGTTTAATCGTTTAAAAGGTTTTGAAACAATCTTCCCAATCGGTTGGGATGCTTTTGGGCTTCCCGCGGAAAATTATGCCATTAAAATGGGTGTACATCCTTCGGTTGCAACTGTTGCCAACATCAAGAATGCGAAAAGGCAAATTCAGAGCTGGGGATTGAGCTTTGATTGGAGCAGGGAAATTAATACCACCGATCCGGAATATTACAAATGGACACAGTGGTTATTTTTGCAATTTTATAAAAAGGGTTTGGCTTACGAGGCTACCGGTGTTATTAATTGGTGTCCAAAAGACAAAACCGGACTTGCAAATGAAGAAGTTATTGACGGCAAATGTGAACGCTGCGGCACCGCGGTGGAAAAAAAGGAACTTCGCCAATGGTATTTAAAAATTACTGCCTACGCGGAAAAATTATTGGAAGGCTTGAAAAACTTGCCGGAATGGCCGGAGGCGGTTAAGTTGCAACAAGAAAATTGGATTGGCAAATCTACCGGGGCCGAGATTTCTTTCGGCGTCATCCCGAGTGTCGTAAAGATCTCTACGACAGTCGAGGGATCTCTTAAATTGAATTATTTAATACTTCACGGCAGGGGCGGGTCTCCTGAGGAGGCTTTTTTGCCCTGGTTAAAACAGGAATTAGAATCCAAAGGTTTTAAAGTTCAAGTTCCGTTAATGCCCGGAGGCGACGAGCCAAATGATTTAGACCAAGCAAAATTTGTAAAAGAAAATTGTAAAATTGATGACTCTACGGTAATCATCGGGCATTCTTTTGGTGGAATTGTTGCAATGAGGCTTTTGGAGCAAGGAGTAAAAGTAAAAAAAGTGGTTTTTGTTTCAACACCGTATTTAGGCAGATTTTCCGACGGGAAAGCCAGGAAAAGTGTTGTCGATGCAATAAAGAGAGGGTTTAATTTTGCAAAGATAAAAAAACAAGCCAGTGCTTTTGTTTCAATTTCAGATACTACTGATCACATTGTTCCTTTAGGCGATGGAGAAAAATTGGCAGAAGAAACAGGCGGGCTGTGGAAAAGTTATAAAGCCACAGAGCCTCATTTTAATGGTGAACAAGAGCCGGAAGTACTTAAAGAGATTCTTCGCGGTTCGGATGCACTCAGGCTTCAGGATGACGCCGGAAAAATTAAAGTTTTCACTACCCGTCCGGATACAATTTTTGGTGCGACTTATATGGTAGTGGCGCCGGAACACCCTCTGATACAAAATTTCATCCGCCAAGGCGGATCAAATTTCAAAGAAGTACAAAAATACATTGAAAAGGCAAAAGAGAAAGCCGAAATGGAACGCACGGCCGAGGGTAAAGAAAAAACAGGAGTTGAGTTAAAAGGAATTAAGGCCATTAACCCCGCAACTAAACAAGAAATTCCTGTTTGGGTGGCAGATTATGTTTTAGGACATTATGGCACCGGAGCGATTATGGCCGTACCCGCACATGACCAGCGAGATTGGGAGTTTGCAACTAAATTTAAACTTCCAATTCAGGAGGTCGTGGCCACAAAAAATAATGCGAAAATGACCATAGAGGATAACAAACGCGAAACAGCAACGGCTGAATACGGGGTAGTAATGAACTCGGGAAAATTTGATGGGCTTAAAACTGAGGAAGCTATTATTAAAATGGGACAGGAGTTTGGTAAATTAACCACGCAGTATAAATTAAGGGATTGGGTGTTTAGTCGGCAGAGATACTGGGGCGAGCCGATTCCGTTAATTCACTGTGAAGATTGCGGTATTGTGCCCGTGCCGGAAAAAGATTTGCCGGTAAAGCTGCCAAACGTAAAAAAATATGAACCTACCGGAACCGGGGAATCACCCTTGGCCGACATGAAAAAATGGTTAAAAGTTAAATGTCCCAAGTGTAAAAAAACTGCTTGGCGCGAAACGAATACCATGCCGCAATGGGCGGGCAGTTCTTGGTATTGGCTACGCTATGCCGACCCAAAAAATAAAAAGAAGTTTGCCGATATTAAGAAATTAAAATATTGGCAGCCGGTGGACGTATATTTTGGCGGAATGGAGCATACCACGCTGCATTTGTTGTATAGCCGGTTTTGGAATTTATTTTTGTATGACCAGGGCTTAGTCACAGTTTCCGAGCCGTATAAAAAACGCCACCCTCACGGAATTATTTTGGGACCGGACGGAGAAAAAATGTCCAAGAGCCGCGGCAATGTGGTAAATCCCGACGAGGTTGTAAAAACCTTTGGCGCGGATACTTTAAGAATGTATGAATTATTTTTAGGCCCTCACGAAGCCACTGTTTCCTGGAGTGATAAAGGGGTGGTTGGAGTAAGAAGATTTTTAGACCGTGTTTGGGTATGGGTTAACGAGATTGTGGAAGCACCACATAGAAAAGAACCAAGAATTAAGGATCAAGAATTAAGGATAAAAGATACAGATAAGGTACAGAGAGCGTTAAATAAATTGACTAAGAAAATTACCGAAGATGTGGAGAATTTTCGTTTTAATACTTCTATTTCGGCGTTTATGGAATTTCATAACGAGATTAAAGATGAGTTTATTACTTTAGCTTCGGTAAAAACTTTTTTAACTTTATTATACCCATTCGCGCCTCACATAACGGAAGAGTTAAACGAGATAATTAGCAAGTTAGAGAAAAAGAAAGTTAGTTCGTTACAATTTAGCACTTGGCCAAAATTTGATCCGGCATTGACTGTAGATGCCAATGTGGAAATAATAGTGCAAATTAACGGTAAGGTAAAAGGAAAAATCACAGTGGCGGCTAACAGCAGCCAGGACAAAGTGCAGCCTCAAGTATTGGCTCTGCCGGTTGTTAAACAGGCACTGGTTGGGGACACTGTTAAGCGGGTAATTTTTGTTCCCAACAGATTGATAAACTTAGTAATATAATCCGAATAAAACGAACACTGCAATCCGAATGCCCCGAAAAATTGCATGTATTTTTGGAGAATTCGGATATAATTAGGAGCATTAGGATTATTTTATGATTATTATTGATTATACAAAAAAACACCATCAAAAAATTATTCATGCCTGTGTTGCTGCGCTAAAACAGGGTAAGGTTATAGCTTACCCGACAGATACCTGCTATGGTTTGGCGGTTAATATAAAAAACATCAGAGCAATAAAAAAACTTTATCAAGTCAAGGGCCGCAGTTTTAAAAAGCCTGTCTCGATTATTCCGCCTTCAATTTTGGACGCAAAAAAAATAGTTGTCTGGAATAAAAATGCGGAAAAGTTAGCGAAAAAGTTTTTCCCCGGACCGTTGACTTTAATATTGAGTATCAAGCATACAGCATCAAGGGTTAAAGAAATAAAAATCTTATCGGCAAATACAGGGGAGCTTGGTATCAGGCAGCCGAAAAACAGCATTGCGTTAGACTTGGCAAAATTTTTAAAGCAGCCAATTACCACCACCAGCGCGAATATGAGTGGCGAGCCGGAATGCTATTCAGCGGAAGATTTATTAAAACAATTTGGAAAAGCCAAATATAAACCGGATATTATAATCAACGTCGGAAGATTGGCAAAACGCAAACCGTCAACATTGGTAAAAATTGAAAATGGACAAACTATAATTTTGCGTCCCGGTCCAATTAATAATAAACAAGTTTTTAATCTTCTACTAAATACTAAAAGACTAAAATACTAAATCTGTTTGTTTTCGTACTTTCGTTTTTTTAGTATTTAGTAGACAATCTATGTTTTTTAATTTCCATCTCCCAAGTTATTTTAGTAAGAACGTCCGCCGCGAAATGGGGCAGCTTTACGCGTCTTCAGCAATTTCCAATTTTGCCTTGGCTTTAATTACTTTGTTTGAGCCGATTTTTTTGCATACCGTTTTAGGTTTTAGCGTGCCAAAAGTTTTAATGTTTATGGCTGTAGTTTATGCGGTATATATTATTATAATTCCCTTTGGCGGAAAATTCGCCAGCATTTACGGCTACAGACATTGCATTGCGCTTTCCGTACCTTTCCAAATTTTTTATTGGCTGGCTCTTTTGGCCTCGGTTAATTATCCTAATGCCGCATTTTTGGCTGCCGTAGTTTATGGCTTGCAAAAATCTTTTTATTGGCCTGGTTTTCATGCGGTTATAGCCCGCTATTCGCAAACAGAACAAATGGGCAGGGAGTTTGGTATGGCCTATGCTATTAATAGTCTGGCGCAAATCGGCGGTCCGTTAATCGGTGGAATTTTGTCTGAGTATTTTGGCGTGCCTTCCGCCTTTTTAGCGGCGGCGGTGATTTACTGCATAAGTATTGTTCCTTTGCTAACCGCAAAAGAAATATTCATCCCCAAAATTTACTCCTTTAAGGAGACACTTAAACTATATCGGGATTTTCCAAAAAAGTTTTTAGGCTATATCGGTTTTGGCGAAGAATTATTGGTTTTGACTATTTGGCCAATATTTATTTTTGTGGTGGTTAAGGATTATAAGGAAACCGGGCTGTTGTCTGCTTCGGCAAGTTTTGTCGCGGCGATTATCGCCCTTTTCTTAGGAAAAATTTCCGACCAGTATACCAAGCGCGTACTGGTAAAGATTGGCGCATTTTTTTCTTCCGTGGTTTGGGTAGGAAGAATTTTTGCCGGTAACTTTGTTTCTGTATTTGCCGCGGACTCGGCCTCCAAAGCCGCCAAAGAAACTTTGTTCATCCCTCTTTCAACTTTAACCTATCTCCGTGCCGAAGCCACGCACATTGTGCCGTACGCGGTCTTCTTTGAACAAAGCCTGGCCATTGGCAAGCTTTCCGCCTGCCTAATCGGCGCCCTGCTTTTTAGCCTCACCGGTAGCTTTATGGTATTATTCATATTAGCAGCGGTTTATAGTTTACTTTATATGTATATCTAACTAGATTGTAGTTTGTAGAAATTAGCTTGTAGGAAATGACCCAGGAACAAAAGGATAAAATTTTAGAGTTTTTAAAGCGAGAGAATCTCGCTGTGATCTCTTATGACGATAATGGTCAGCCCAGGTCGGCGGTTATAGATTTTTCCGAAACGGAAGATTTAGAGATAGTTTTTACCACATTAACCCATTACAGAAAATACAAAAATTTAAAACAAAATCCGAAAGTGGCTTTAGTTTTTGGGGGAAGAGATAACATCACAATCCAGTATGAAGGTGAAGCCCAAGAGTTAAGCGAGATAGAATTTTTGCCGTATCTGAAATATCACATACATAAAAATCCCGTGGAATTAAAATTTTCCGAAATGATTGAAGCGAGATTTTTTAGAGTAAGCCCGACTTGGGTACGTTATTCCGACTACGGCGCTAAGCCAAATGAAATTTTTGAAATTAAATTTTAGCCATGAATAAACATTATCTCCAAATTAAATATCTTGTCATCCAGTGGTAGATGTTTTATAAATCTTATATCTTACATCCTAAATCTTAAATCTACCAAAATGAACTATCCAACAATACAAGCCGAAGACCTCGCGGTTTATGAAATTATCAAGCGCGAGGAACAGCGGCAAAAAGAGGGGATTGAGTTAATTGCCTCCGAAAATTATGTCTCCCGTGCAGTACTGGAAGCTATGGGCTCAACTCTTACTAACAAATATTCCGAAGGTTATCCGGGAAAAAGATACTACGGCGGCAACGAAATTATTGACCAAGTGGAAAGTTTGGCTATAGAGCGCGCCAAGCAATTATTTAATGCCGAGCATGTTAACGTCCAGCCTCTTTCCGGCAGCCCGGCCAACTTGGCTGTATATATGGGCTTGCTTAACCCCGGTGATAAAGTTTTGGGTTTCTCGCTTGACCAAGGCGGCCACCTTTCTCACGGCCATCCGTTAAATTTTAGCGGGAAACTCTACACCATCATTCCATATTTCGCGGAAAAAGAAACTGAGGTTATAAATATGGATGAAGTTGAGAAAATTGCCTTAAGAGAAAAACCAAAAATGATTTTAGCAGGCTTTAGCGCTTACTCCAGGGATTTTGACTGGAAAAGATTCAAAGCTATTGCCGACAAAATTGGCGCGTTTACTTTTGCGGATATTGCCCATGTTGCCGGTCTGATTGCCGGCAAGCAGTTGGAAAACCCGGTACCGTATTTTGACGTAGTGTCTACAACAACGCATAAAACTTTGCGCGGACCTAGAGGCGCGATGATAATGTGCAAAGAAAAATTTGCTTCTGCTATAGACAAAGCAGTATTCCCGGGAGTTCAGGGTGGCCCGCACGACCATATTAATGCTGCCAAAGCCATTGCCTACGGCGAAGCTTTAAAACCGGAATTTACAGATTACGCCGCTCAAATTATTAAAAATGCCCGGGCTCTTTCGGCTGCGTTGCAAGGCAAGGGCTACCGAATAGTTTCCGGCGGCACGGACAATCACTTAATGTTGGTTGATTTGTTCGGCAGCAAACAAATTACCGGCAAGGAAGCGGAAAAATGTTTAGAGCACGTCGGCATATCCATAAATAAAAATATGATTCCGTTTGACCCAAGAAAGCCAATGGACCCTTCCGGCATTCGTGTTGGCACTCCGGCCTTAACAACGCGTGGCTGCAAGGAAAGCGATATGCAGAATGTTGCCGATTTAATGGACGAAGCGCTTATGAATCGCGCAGATGAAAATAAGTTAATTGAGATTAAAGAAAAAGTAAAACAATTCGCCCTACAATTCCCCGTCCCCGGGATTGATTAATTGCTACTTTCACTAACTTCAATACTACCAATAATTAGAATTAATGTAGTTTGAATATATGGGTAAATATTCAAATCAAAAAAAATTATCCAGCAACCAACAAGAAGATCTTTTAATTAGGTTTGTTAAAGCTGTTGCCAGCGTAAAAAATTCTGTCGAAGCGGCTCATTTTGTTAAGGACCTTCTGTCCGATGCTGAAGTATTGATGATTTCCCGTCGATTGAAGATCGTTGATTTATTGGAAGATGGGTATACTTACGAACAAATCAGAAAGTTGCTTAAAGTAAGTTTTGGGACGATCGCCAAAATGCAAACCTGGTATGAAACCTACGGAGACGATTTTAGAAAAATTTTATTTCGAACACATACAGCTGATAAAATAGAAGACAGGCATTCGCCTTGGGTGCAGTTAAAACGAAGATATCCGATGTATTTTTGGCCGGAATTATTACTTAAAGAGATTGTAAAATCTGCAAATGCCAGGGAAAAAGAAAAATTACGAAATGTGCTTAAAAGGTCAGCGTTAAAAACAAAATTAACCCGTGACCTTAATAAATTATTAATGACGACATAAATTCTAATACTACCAAGTATTGGAATGAGTGCAGGGAGATAGGATGACGATATTTCAATCAGCAATTTTAGGGCTAGTGCAGGGTTTGGGGGAATTTTTGCCTATTTCTTCTTCGGCGCATTTAATTTTGGCGCCGTGGTTTTTTAACTGGAAAGATCCGGGTTTAGGTTTTGATGTAGCACTTCACTGGGGTACGTTGCTGGCGGTGTTGGTTTATTTTAGAAACGATGTTTGGCTGCTAATTAAAGGTTTTTGGCACAGCCTGTTTAAATCCAGCAGAGACCTACAAAATAATATTTATCAAAAACTTTCCTGGCTGCTAATAATTGCTTCCGTTCCCGGAGCAATAATCGGCAAACTTTTGGAAAGCAAAGCGGAAACAGTTTTTAGGAATCCTTTGCTTATTGCGATTACTTTGTCTTCATTCGGTTTGCTAATTTGGTGGGTGGACTGGGTTGGTTCGAAAGCAAAAAATTTAGACCGAATAAAATGGACTGATGCTTTATGGGTTGGCTTGTCTCAGGCCTTAGCCATTATTCCCGGAGTGTCGCGCAGCGGCAGTACAATGGCTTCGGGAATGCTTTTGGGTTTTAAACGGGAAGACGCGGCTAGATTTTCTTTTCTTATGTCAATTCCGATTATTTTTGGGGCCGGTTTGGCCAATGTGAAAAATTTTCATACCGGGGTCACGACCCAAGAATTAATAGTCGGTTTTGTTTCCGCTGCAATATTTGGATTTTTGTCCATAAAATATTTGTTGCGCTACTTGTCTAATCATGGATTTAAAATCTTTGTCTGGTACCGGCTGGCGTTAACAGTTGCAATATTAGTAGTGTATTTTATTAGAAAATGATAACCGATCAAAATTACTTAACCTGGCAGCAACAACTTAAAACCAACAAATGGTTTAGGCGGTTTTGGGTGTTTTGGGGAATTTATTCTTCCCTGTTTTTTATTTTTATCGGGATGTATTTGGTTTTACTGCGAAACTTCAAAGTTGCCGTGCCCACTTTAATATCTTTTGTCCTGGCGCGTTATATAGTTTCGCCACTAATCTATTTATTTTATAAAAAACCTCGGCCATATCAGAGGTTGGGTTTCGATACAATATATTCATGGCTGATGTCGAGAAAAAAAATTATTCATAATTCTTTTCCTTCGGATCACGCTATTGGATATATGTCTATTACTGCCGTTTTAATTTATTATATCCCGGTTTTGGGCTGGCTGAGCGCCATAATTGTTTTATTAAATGGCTTGGCAAGAATAATTTTGGGATATCACGACAACAAAGATGTGTTAGCCGGATGGTTGCTAGGGATTGCTTGCGCAGCGGTTTCTTTATACTGGCTGACTCCAATTGTTTTAAAATAAAAAATACCCCGATATGTCGGGGTATTTTTTGGTGGCCGAGGAGGGAGTCGAACCCTCATGCCGTTAAGCGAACGATTTTGAGTCGTTTGTGTCTGCCATTCCACCACTCGGCCGTATAAAATATACTTTATATTAGCAGAAAACAATCCGGTAGTAAAGACTTGGCCGGGAGTTTGCGCGGGTATGTAAAATTTGATAAACTGCTTAGGTAAATATATAAAATATGGACGAAATAAACTCTCAGCCAAAAATAACAATTCAGTCTTTAGGCGGAAGCTTTGCGCCCGGATTTGCCGGTTCGGCAGCTTTGCCAAAAAGCCAGCCAGCCAGCGAGCCCGCTGTCGCGGTTCAGGAAAATCCGCTACTTTCCGTGCCGGAAATTTTTGTTCCCGAACAGAGCGCGCCTGAAGTTACAGACAGAGTCTCTTATGCCGATGCCAAGATTCAGGAGATAGAGGTTGCGAAAATTGCACCTAATCCTTTTCAGCCCAGAAAAACTTTTGACCCTGCCGCGTTAAGAGAATTAGCCGATTCAATTAAAGAACACGGCGTTATTCAACCATTGGTGGTTACCAAAACACCTGTCGGTTATGAGTTGGTGGTGGGGGAACGGCGCTTCCGCGCTTCCCAGTTGGCCGGCATGGAAAAAGTTCCGGCGATTATTAAAGAAGCGATGGTCGACCAGACCAAGTTGGAAGTGGCATTAATAGAAAATATTCAGCGCCAGGAGTTAAACCCCATAGAAGAAGCACAGGCCTACGAACGTCTGATGAAGACTTTTAATATGACGCAGGAGCAGGTGGCCAAGAAGGTCGGCAAAAGCCGTCCGGCAGTTGCTAACACTGTGCGTTTATTAAATCTTCCGGCCGAAATTCAGCGCGGTGTTATTGAAGGAAAATTAATGGAAGGCCATGCTCGCGCGATTTTGGGTTTGAATGATCCGGAAAAAATGTTGTTGATGTATAAAATGACCTTGGAGCAGAACTTAAATGTCCGCCAAGTGGAAGCTAAGGTGAGAGAGCTGACAGTAAAGCGGCAAATGGATGCCGCGGCGCCTGACCCGAAACTTATGGCTTTAGAAACCGAGCTACGCGGTAAGCTAGGCACACAGGTTAAAATTCAGCGCCAAGGCCAGGGCGGAAAAATTACCATTGAATTTTTTAGTGAAGAAGAATTGTCCGACCTGGTTCACAAAATGGCCGCGGAACAATCTGCAGGAAACCTACCTTACCTCACAGTTTAGAAATATAAGATATAAAATGTAAGATATAAGATATGGACAAACAAGACCTGAAAGAGAGGACAAAAAACTTTGCTTTAAGGGTTATTAAGTTGGTTCAGTCTTTGCCAAAAACTGATGTCGGTAGAGTTGTTGGTAATCAGTTATTGCGTTCAGGAACCGCGGTCGCTGCTAATTATCGTGCCGCCTGCAGGTCTAGGTCAAAAAGTGAATTTATTGCTAAAATTGGAACAGTTGTGGAAGAATCTGACGAAAGTTGTTTTTGGATGGAGATAATAACAGAAGTCCCTTTACTAAAGAAAAGTCTTGTAGATAATTTATATAATGAGGCAAGAGAAATTACTGCGATTATGTTTTCAACAAGAAATTCGGCTATTAAAAATAAATAAATTTTATATTTTGTCTATATTGTTCCCAAATCTAACATTTTATATCCTATATCTTAAATTCCTATGTGGAAAACCCGGTTTGACAGATTAAGATAAAAGCATTATAGTATCAACAATTAAACAATTTACAAGAATGAACAGCGTTCGCCATAATTCTATTATTGTCTGCCCGTCCCTTTTTAAGGGTTTGGTTTTGGCAGGCCGCAATAGGGTTTAAGCGTTTACAGATAATCTCAAATATCTTAAAACCAAAACCCTAAAGCCAAAAA
>CAZFQP010000002.1:0-94008 GCA_964520505.1 uncultured Candidatus Saccharibacteria bacterium
CAGTACTTGGACAAGTGGAGCCCGGTATAAAACCTTGATAAGTAATTTTAGATCCGGAGGAGCCGCTTCTGGTGATGCTAACCCGTTCATTATACGTCCCAGGATAAACCACTACGGTATCCCCTGCCACAGTAGCTGCGGCAGCTGCAGATATGGTGGCATATTCTTGTCCGCTGCCAACACAACGGATGTTTGCTGCTGAACAATTACCAGAAGCTTGAGCTTGGGTAGTAGCAGAAGCACTGGTACTTTGAGAAGAAGTATTGTTTGCGGCATCGTAAGCAGCTACTGTGTAAGAATAACTGGTTGATGCCGATAATCCTGTATCGGAATAAGTTGTAGCTGTCGAGTTGCTAGTGGCTAGTAAGGAACCATTTCTATAGATTTTATAGCCTACTACTCCGACATTGTCTGTAGAAGCAGTCCAGGAAAGATTGATACCAGACGAGGAAACAGCAGAAGCAGATAGACCGGTTGGGACTGTGGGAGCAGTAGTATCTGACACAGGGGCTGCTTGCGTTGTGGCAGAAGCACTTGAGCTTTGAGAGGATGTATTTCCTGCAGCATCGTAGGCAGCTACGGTGTAACTGTACGACGTGCTGGCGGATAAACCAGTATCTGAATAGTTTATTGAAGCTGTTGTTCCAATTTGTGCTCCTGCTCTGTAAACTTTATATCCTGATACTCCTACAGCGTCGGTGGAAGCACTCCAGGAAAGGTTGATGGATGATGAAGAAACTGCGGAAGCGGACAGACCGGTTGGAACAGTTGGAGCTGTTGTGTCGGGAGTTCCGCCACTTAAGTTAGCCTTAAAACTCGCCATAACACAGGCGTACTTATTGTCTGAAGCGCTGCTCACTGTAGCGAGCGTGCCATTTGGATAAGTTCCGGTTGAAGCAACTATTCTGTCTAAAGCAATAAAATCATTGCCGCTGTTAACATAACGATTGGTAAAATTTGAACCGGTTGTATACGTATGAGTAAACCATTCGCTAATACCTGCCAAAATAATTTCATCGGCTTGAGTAGTGATAATATTATTACATGTCTGAGCCGTGCTCACAGCGGAACTTGGGGCGGACACTTGATCAAGCGCTCCAGAAGTTGCCGCACCGGAAATTTGCCAAACCATAATACGGCGATACAAAGCTGCTCCGGAAAAATTGGCAGTAAAAGTAGCGGCGGATTTAGCGGAAGCATTTTCTTTGTACCACATCTCAACAACACTGCCGTCAGCATCTATATAACGTGAATTTGGTACCAGTGTTAAATTATTAGTACTGTCCGATACAGAACTTACTGTCCTGGCAGTGGAATTATAATCGCTTACCACAGCAACTATTAAATCCCCGGAGTTGATATTTAAAGTTCCGGTAGTTGCAATTGAGGTCGCCGAAGAATCGGCTGAGCCATTGGCTATGGCGGTAACAGCTAAAGTTGCAGCTCCCAACACCTGCCCCCCTTGCCCGCTAAGAATTTCCTGCATAGTAAGAGCCTGGGAAGTTTGAATTAAGCCTAAAGTTAAGATGGTAAAAACTATAAGAATTTGTTTGAGTTTGAGCATATTTGTTTAAATGTTTACAGACTAAAATGTTAAGATGATAACATGTTTAAATGCTCTCCTGCTTAAATGCTACCAAGTTTTCCCCCAGTTGTTTTTTAACACAGCGTAATCGAAAGAGTTAATAAACCCATCACCATTTAAATCATAAGAAGGATAATTTTGATTCCATTTGCTGTTAAGTAAAGAAAAATCCAGGGAGTTAACCACGTGATCTAAGTTTAAGTCTCCGGGAACAGGAGTAGGAGAAGAACCTCCTCCGGAAGCGTATTCGTAAGCCCCAATATCATAGCCTGCTCCCTGGGGACGGGAAGCTCCGATAATATCAACCGCCAATCCGACATTTGCCCCGGCATTAATAGCCGGGCTGTTTGACTGCAATTGATAATTATCAGCGGCGGCATTTACAAACAACGGGCTCTTATTTACAACATCTCCGGAACTGGTGTAAGAATATCCGGTATCATAAAGTAAATTATTGCTGGAGGTCACAGCGGCCGAATCAATGGAACGATAGGCCAAATAAGTTCCGACCCTTTCATGGATATTGTTTTTATGCGTTGCTGTCGTAGTGCCCGCATAAGTGGTAACGCCCGCATCAGTACAGGTGTTGTTGTATACTTGGACATTCTTAATACTGGAGATTATCATACACTGCTCGCCATAATAATTTAAAGGCGCGTGGGCGATTAAATTATTTTTTATAACCCAGTCATGAAATACATTAAATTCATTTACATTGGTTGCTATTACACCTTCGCTGGCATTAAAGCACACATTGCTGTCTATGGTAATATTGTAAGCCGGAAAATCCGTCGTGTAGGCAAAAGTTTGGAAACAATCAATATGGCAATCGGTGCCGCCGCAAAGATTGCGGTCATTGCCGTGCATATAATTTTTATAAAAAGTTATGTCGTTGCCAAAAATACGGGCATAGTCTCCGTCCGCTCCGCTGGTACCGGGATTCATTTGATAAAATTCATTATACTCGTATTTACAGTTCCGGCATTTTTGTAAGACTCCATATCCCCCGCCGCTAATAAAATTATACCCAACGTAAATATTCTGCGCGGATGTAGCCAGGGTTAACTGATCGTTTAGACTTACGCCAACTGAACCGCCGGCTCCTGCCGCTGAATAGTTATTTACAGATTCAACATCGTGAATGTTTGGCTGGGTAATATCTAACACTCCCTTACCGTTGGTGTTAAAACAATCTATCCGGATATAGCTCGCGCTTACAGTAAATCCGTTCATAATAACTGTCGGGGAAGGTCTGAATCCGCGGGAGTTAATGTCGGAGTAGGTTGTGCTTGGACATGAAGAGCCGGGAAGAAAGCCCTGATAGGTAATTTTAGCGCCGGATGTTCCGCTGCGGGTAATATTAATACTTTCATTGTAAGTCCCAGGATAAACCACAACTGTATCCCCTGCCACAGTGGCAGCGGCAGCTGCGGATATAGTGGCATATTCTTGTCCGCTACCGACACAGCGAATATTTGCTGCTGAACAATTACCGGAAGCTTGGGCTTGTGTTGTTGCAGAAGCACTGGTGCTTTGAGCAGAAGTGTTCCCGGCTGCATCATATGCTGCAACAGTGTAGCTGTAAGATGTCGAGGCAGAAAGACCAGTGTCGGAGTAAGTTGTGAGTTGTGAGTTTGTAGTTGTTAGAAGAGAACCATTTCTATAGATTTTGTAGCCTACTACTCCTACAGCGTCGGTAGAAGCTGACCAGGAAAGATTGATGGATGAGGAGGAAACTGCGGAAGCGGAAAGACCGGTTGGGACTGTGGGAGCAGTAGTATCTGACACAGGGGCTGCTTGTGTTGTGGCAGAAGCACTGGAGCTTTGAGAGGAAGTGTTTCCTACGGCATCGTAGGCAGCTACGGTGTAAGAATAACTGGTTGATGCTGATAATCCTGTATCTGAGTAAGTTGTAGCTGTCGAGTTGCTAGTTGCTAGCAGAGAACCACTTCTATAGATTTTATATCCTGTTACTCCTACAGCATCTGTCGAAGCACTCCAGGAAAGATTGATGGATGAGGAGGAGACCGCGGAGGCAGAGAGGTTGGTAGGAATGGTTGGAGCGGTAGTGTCGGCTGGCGGCGGGGTTCCTGCTGATTCTGTATATCCAACAAGCAAAGAAACTCCCGAGGTAGCAGAAGCTAAATTCATTGCAAAACTTGGAGTTCCGCTCATAACCTCGGACCAACAGGTGCTTAAATTTAAGCCTTGGCCATTTGCCACATTAGTATCTAATCCTGTGCAATTATTAAAAGAAGATGATGAGGCCCCGGTAGCAAAAATTCCAATTACAATGCTGGAAGCTGACACTGCCCCAGAAGCAGATACTGACATACTTCCTCCATAACCATTGGTTGCAGTTCCGAAAACATTTATACGACCGGCCGAGGTAGTCGGTGTTAAATCATAAGCAGCACCCGACAAACCGGCATTAGAAGAGAAAGAAATAGTTATAGTGCCGTTATTCGGAATGGCGTTAGATACATAAGCACTACAAATAATAGCACCGGCAGCGCTATAAACTGAAGCATCTCGGGAATAACTATTCCCCGCCGAATCAGTACAAGAAGCCCAGCCGCTGCCGGTTGGATCAACACCTGTTGTAACTGCCGAAACAACCACAGTGTGGCCCTGCGCCACACCGCTGGCAGCAGTAAAGGTTAAAGTTTTTCCATAACTGGAAGACTGTGTAGCTCCTATCCTTACGGGGGTGCTTGCTCCCAACACCTGACCCTGTTGCCCGCTAAGGATTTCCTGCATAGTAAGAGCCTGGGAAGTTTGAATTAAGCCTAAAGTTAAGATGGTAAAAACTATTAAGCCTTGTTTTAATCTATTCATAAGTGCTTTATTTATGTATCAAAATGCTCTTATACTCAAATATTTTCTGCCTTAATTATACCATAACAAAACACACCTATCTCTTACGAGATAGGTGTGTTTTGTTAGAATGCTAAGATGCTCAAATGTTTATATGATAGGATTCTACTCGTACTGCAATGCCTGGATTGGGTCTAACTTGGACGCCTGGCGGGCGGGCAAAACTCCAAATAAAATTCCAATGGTCGCCGAAACGCCAACTCCAATCACTATAGAATAAAATGGTACGCTAAAAGTCCAATCAAGACCGCTGGCCTTAGCCACTAGGGATATCACCCAGCCCAAAAAGGCTCCGCCAATAATTCCAAAGATCCCGCCGATTATAGTAACCAAAACCGACTCTATTAAAAACTCTGTTAAAATGTCGCTACCGGTTGCGCCTAAAGCTTTCTTTAAACCGATTTCCGAAGTTCTTTCCGTCACCACGACATACATAATATTCATAATGCCCACGCCGCCGACAATTAAAGAAATTGCTGCTATGGCAATAAGCAAAATAGTAATACCGTTAAAAATTACATTAAAAGTTTCCAAAGTTTGCGCTTGGGTTTGCACGAGAAAATCGTCTTTGAAAGGATCGTCTATATTGTGATTACGCCTGAGCACGGTACGTATATCTTCGGCTGTTGCATCTCCTAAATTAGTGTCTTTAATTTGCACAATTGAATATAACAAATAGTCTATGCCGAGAATTTTTTTCTGCGCGGTGTTAAGCGGCATATACAAAGTTCCGTCTTCGTCACCTCCCAAACCCCCGCGGGAATTATAAACCCCAATGACTTCAAAATTAATGTCCCCTACGCGAACATATTTGCCTATGGGATCATTTTGATTAAATAAATCTTCGGCCAACTTGCTGCCTAAAATTACCACCTGTGCCGCGCCAAGATTTTCTCCCGAGGTATAAAATCTTCCTGATTTTAAAGTGCCTTTGTCAATATCAAACCGTTCCGGGGAAGCCCCATAAAATATTATACTTTTTGCCACGTCCTGATAACTGACAACTTTTAAACCAACTACCACACCGTAGTCATTTACCACATTTGGCAGACGCTTAATGTCCTCTAAATCCCGATTTTTTAAAGAAGTAACTGCTACCGCGCTGCCGGCTCTGCCGGTATCAGCCGAAGCCGCCCCGGAGCTCGCCCGATTCTTTGTGGTCGGCGGAACTTTAGTTTCGACAAATAAAGTGTTGCTGCCTAAAGCCTGAACTTGGGCGTTAATTAAACTTCTAAAACCTTCACCGGCGGACAACACTAAAATCACCGTCGCAATACCGATAATAATTCCTAAAGTCGTCAATCCTGTCCTGGCTGGATTGGCAAATAAAGCTTTGGTAGATTGTTTAAAAGCGTTTAACATAGATTATCTTTCATCTTTTATCATTAATCCTTTACCCCGATAATCCATCACAAAGATAAAAGATCAAGGATTAAGGATGTTCTATTCGTATCTTAATGCTTCTATCGGATTTAATTTTGAAGCTTTGTAGGCAGGATAAAGGCCGAAAATTACTCCGGTTAAAATTGAAACTCCCACGGCCAATACTACTGAAGTCAGGGAGACCACAAAAGCCCAATCGTAACCCAATTTTTTCATTAGCAACGAAACTAAATACGAAACAATGATGCCAACAATAATTCCAATAATTCCGCCAAGTGAAGTAAGCGTTCCGGCTTCCAACAAAAATTGGTTTCGTACAGCCGAATTATTTGCCCCCACTGCTTTTCTAAGGCCAATTTCCCTGGTACGTTCAGCCACGGTCACCATCATAATATTTAAAATACCAATTCCTCCTACCACCAAAGCAATAGCGGCCATAGCAGTTAAAAATAAGCGCAGAGCGTTGGTAATAGTGCTTAAAATGCTTACTGCATCCGCAATATTTCTTACGGTGAAATCTGCATCCACTTCATTTCTTATGTGGTGCCTTTGCATTAATACCGCTTTAATGTCGGAAATAGTCTGGTTGACGTTATCGGCTGAATCAACTTTTACATTGATGGCTTGCAGATAATGTATGCCCAGCAGTTGTTTTTGCGCTATAGTTAACGGAATAAAAATTTGATCATCCTGATTTTGAAAAAACGCACTGCCGCGGGGAGACACAACGCCAATAACTCTTAACGGGATTCCCCCGGCTTCGGTTTGGGAAGAACTTTTTACTTTTATTACTTGTCCCAAGGGGTCTGTACCGCTGTCGGCAAATAAATCCTCGGCCACGGATGAACCCAAGACTACCACATTGGCATTCCCCTGCTCTTCCTGCTGGCTCATAAACCGACCTTCTTGCATGGTAATACTTACCACATCGGGGTAAGAATAATCCGTTCCCATAAAATTAGTGTCCACTTCTTTATTTTGCCAAGTCACTGTGCCGCCGCCACGAACGCCGGCCACTACAGCTGTACCGTGAGGAACCTGAGCGGTGTCACGCAAGGCATCGGCGTCTTCCTGCACCAAACTAGTAATAACAATCCCAAATATCTGTGCGGGCGGACCTTTTTCATTACTTTTCCCCGGCTGAACTGACAACAAGTTAGTTCCTAATTTTGTCACTTGACCCAAAACTAAACTTTGAGCACCGGCTCCCAGCGCTATAATAATAATTACTCCGGCCACGCCAATAACAATTCCTAAAATCGTTAAAAACGACCGGCCTTTTCTGGCCAGTAGCGTTCTGAAGACTAATTTTATGGTGGAAATAAAGTTCATTTATATAATCCTAATGCTCCGAATAAATATCCGAATGCTCCGAATGCAAACTGCAGTCTTTTTCGGATTATTAGGATTGCAGTGTCTGTATTATTCGGATTATATTACTTTACCAGTTCCTTATCCGGCGTGGCAATAGTTCTCTTTGTTACTTTTTCATCGGCAACTATAAAACCGTCTTTTACCCGAATGATTCTTTTGGCATGATTAGCCGTATCCATTTCGTGAGTAACCAAAATAATAGTCCTCCCCTCGTTATTTAACCTTTGCAATATTTCCATAACCGTATTTCCGCTCTTACTGTCCAAGTTGCCGGTAGGTTCGTCGGCAAAAATAACTGCAGGGTCATTAACTAAAGCTCGGGCTATGGCCACGCGTTGTTTTTCTCCACCGGAAATTTGGTTGGTATAAAATTCCAAACGATGCGACAAGCCAACGCTAGCCAATGCTTTTTTAGCTAATTCATCGTGATTTTTTTTCTTACTGTAAATTAACGGCAACTTCACGTTATCTAATACACTAGTACGAGCCAGCAAGTTGAAAGATTGGAACACAAAACCAATTTCTTCATTGCGCAAGGTCGCTAAGTAATTATCATCAAAACCTTTTATATCTTTCCCTTTAAATTCATAAAGACCCCCGGTCGGACGATCTAAAAAACTCAAAATATGCATTAGGGTAGATTTCCCGCTTCCGGAAGGCCCCATAATGGCCACAAATTCTCCCGGCTCAATGGAAAAGGTCAGGTCATGCAAGACCGAAGTGACTACGTCTTCATTGACATAATCTTTACTTAAATTTTGAACTTTGATTAAAGACATAGAATAATCCTAATTTACGAATTATATCCAAATGATTCGAAAACTGCATTGCCTATTTTAGTGGCATTCGGATTGCAGTATTCGTTGTATTCGGATTATATTATTGTTTTATATAAGTGACGATCTCTTGGCCTGCATTTAAGCCGGACAGAATTTCCACTAAACCTTCATCTGCCTCTAGTCCGGTTTTGACTTCCTTTTCTTCATAGGTTTTCTTTTTGCTGTCGGTGATAACGCGGACAAATTTTTTCCCGTCTTTGGTAATTACGCCGCGAAGCGGAATTGCCAGCACATTCTTTTTTTCTGCAACCAAGACTGTCATATTGGCAGTCATACCGGGCTTTACATCAGGAATGCTATCTACGCTGGCCGTGACTTTGTAATTAACGACCCCGGAAACAACGGTAGCCCCAGGATTTATGGTCTGAACTTTTCCTTCAAAATGCCTGTCCGGACCAAGTGCATCTAAAGTAATATCTACACTTTGGCCGGTTTGCAAGTTGGCAATATTAGCCTCACTAATATTAGCCTCCAGGTGCAAGGCATTGGTATCTTGCAAAATAATTGCCTGTTTTAAAGCCGTGGCCAATTCCCCAACTTTAATATCTACGGAAGTAATTGTGCCGGCAGCAGGAGCTTTAATCATAGTGTTGTCTAAAGACGCCTCAGCGGCCAAAACTTGACCTTGAGCGCTTAAAATCTGCGCCTGAACCGCTTCTAAGTCCGCTGGTCTGGCTTGAGCCTTCTTTAAATCCAAAGCGGCCTGAGCGGCAGCCACGGAATTCTGAGCTGCTGCCGTGGCTGCTCTTTGCGTTTCAAGAGCATTCTGATAGGCATTATAATATGTCACATAAGTTGAAGATTGCGTATTCGGTATGGCAATTGTCCAAGAATTATTTGACGGAACGCTGGTTGAGGAAAATTGAATATACAGCCCCTTCTTCCCTATTGGTTGTGGAGTAATATCTACAATTCCGTCTCCACTTTCTAAACCATTAACTTGAAATCTAAGTCCATTGCCCGTGCTATATATGCTAATTTTATAAATACCTTGGTCTTTACCATTATAAGCTCCGGAAACAGTAGCGGTAACACTGCCGGTATTGCCACTGTCGGCAATAGCCGCAAGGCCGGAATTTAGCAAAGCCTTATAAGCGCTATCTACCAAAACCTGCTGCTGCTTAACGGTATTATCCAAAGAATTTTTGGCACTGTCTAAAGCAACTTGGGAGACGGAAATTTCTTCACTGCTCGCTCCTGCCAAAACTTTGTTATAGTTGGCCTGAGCCGCAGCCAAAGCGCCCCGAGCGGAAGTTAAAGCCGCCAACTGATCTTTTTGCCCCAAGTTCGCCAAAACTTGTCCGGCGGAAACCTTATCCCCTTCTTTTACCCGAACCTGTTGAACCACACCGCTCGTTTTAAAACTCAAATTCAAGTCGGTTTCGGAAACCACTTGTGCCGTAGCCAAAACCGTGGATTTAATATCCCGCTGTTTTACCGTGTCGGTTAAAATATTGGCGCTGTTGTCTTTTGGTTTAAAAATTCCATAAGCAATTGGTACTACAACAAATAAAATTATTAT
Source organism: uncultured Candidatus Saccharibacteria bacterium (assembly GCA_964520505.1). GTDB lineage: Bacteria > Patescibacteriota > Doudnabacteria > UBA920 > UBA920 > PALSA-1336. Next base: position 9,581 of record CAZFQP010000002.1, read on the forward strand.
AGTCCAAATTATTTTCTTTTTTGTAAAAAATCCTCTAATGTTCATAAATTTATTATTTTAGTGATTTACTCTTAATAATATTTGAGCCGATAACTTTCTCCATATGCTTCTTAATTTCTTTTTTCCACTCTTTGCTGTCCACGCTCTCCATAATAGTATCTATTACTTCTGTTAGCTGTTCGGCTTTCATCAAGCCTAATACTTTGCCAAACTTTCCCATAACCATTAGCTGATCTCCGGGCTTTAAATTTAGGTCTTTCCGAGCCTGAGCCGGAATTACCACTTGCCCACGCGCTCCCATAGTAGTGGTGCCATACATCTTGTCATGCTTGTGCATGTTGGAGTCAACTAGATATTTAACCATAATTTTACCTCATTTAGTGTATGATAATACATACTTATCATACACTAATTTTTAAGTTTTGTCAAAATTTATCCGCCCCCCTTGTAAAAGAGAGGCGGATAAATAGCATACCCTGCAAAATCCCAATACTAATCCCAAGCTGAAACGTAGTCGCCCGGAATTTTCTTAGGTTCCTTGATTTGAACCTCAATCACCCGCTCTCCGCAATGATGATTATCCCCGCGCTGCATACCCGCTGCCTCTTCCAGACACTTGGGACAGCAGCGAATGCTCCATAACCCACTTTTGCCCTTCAGCGCAACATACAGTTGCTGCTGGGGGCCATTCCAGTGATTATGTTCTCTCTTAAAGGCACGGAGCCTGTTAATCAGGCACTTTCTCATATTGCTCTCCTTAAAATTTTCTTGCAAAAAAGCCGGATCCTGTTGAATCCGACAAGCTGGAGCCAATAATTTTGCAGCTCAAAATTGCCGAATTCAAACATCCGGCAATATAAACCGACTGACTAATAATGAACTATTTAAGTTATCCATAAAATCTAAAAATTAATTTGGGTAGCGGGAAAGACGTTGGTCCTTCCCGCTACATGCTTTAGCTGCTTAGTGCGCGTGGCCCATAGAGGGCCAGGAAAATACTCCCGAGCCCGGGAAACTAAATTCCTCGCCCTCAAGGGCGTAAAGACTAAAAAGGGAAACTCGGCCTCTGCCTGTTCCAGTCTGAGAACCTTTCTCGCGTCGTCTCTTTGTTGCTTGGCAACACTGTTGTGGCCTGAGCACCACAGCCGCAAGTTAGACTTGCATGGACTAGTGCCGTGCACTTGGAACAATAATCAAACTGCGTCAAAGGGTTCTCCGCCTGAGCTCTGAGACTATGCGCAGGAGTTCCCGGCTTGGCAGCCTTTGTCAGCTCAATAATTTTTTCTCTTTCAGTCATTTCACTCCCCCTTTGGAGTTTTGAGAGTTAATAATTATTCGCCCAAAATGATCTGGGACAAATAAAAAACCCGACGCTCAGTTGAGCTCGGGATTTTGGAGTCGAAAGGTTTAGGACTTTTTCAACTCAAAATTTCCGGTCTCAACGATCGGGGTAAAATAAAACCAAAAATTTTGAGTAATTGTTTTCATAAGTAAATCAATTATAGCAAACCCAATATCTTTGTCAAACCGTTACTTTGGGCGATATTACCGGAGGTAATTGCTAATAGTTCAGATGAGCGATTCTGCTCTGGTACCACAATTTTATAAATTTCCGGCAATTCTGTTTCCAAACTTTGGGCTAAGGTTATTTGTTTGGATATTTGCACAACTGCGCCATAATCGACATCGGCCAAATATAAACCCACTAACGAAGATTTAATTAACGAATTATTTGTTAAAGACAGTGCCAGTGGGGTTTCAGCAAAATTATCCGTCACCACTTTTAAAACTTCCTCGGCCAGAGCCCTCTCCCCCATTTCCACAAGCAGGGCAGAAAACTTTTCTTTAATCTCGGTCAGCCAGCTGGTTTGATTAAATCCGCCAAGACAATTTAAATTGTAATATAAAGAAACCAAAAAACACGTTAGGCTGGTTGGATAAATGTCCCTATTGGTTAAACCCTGCCCAATTGCCCCCGGCGATATCTCCCGCTCTTTTTTTGATATCTGATTGATAATTTTTCCATCTTTTCTTTCAAGTCGCATTCTTCTCCCCTCCGTGTCTACGCCCCAAAACAAAAAACTGCCGCCGGTTTTGCTAAAGGCGCCTTTAAGGCCGGTAAAATATTTTTCCAACATTAACCACCCGGCGGAGGTAAACATTAACTGATATAAAATATGGGTTGGATTCGTGGCAATATTCTTTATAATTATTTCTGCCACTAAGTCTTCCAAAGATAAATAGGCTAATTTCGGTGCTGAGGGAAAAATTTTTTGCCACAATTTATAATTAATCAAACAGGCTTGGTTAGAAAAATTCTGCTGAGCTAAAACATCGCTGGCTAAAAATACATCTTTTACCACAGTCGCCAATTTTAATTTTTTAGCAGAATCCAAAAAATTTAACCGGCCAATTTCAGCCAAGACTTTATTTACTTGTTGTTCTGTAATTCTTGCGGCGGCAAAAACAGTTTTGGTCTTGTGGCCGTCGGGGAAAAAAGATAGCCGTTTTATTTTGCCCGTGCGTGGGTCAGTTAATACTAAACAGCCGGGCCAGGAAGAATTATTCATGGAAACTCCGGCGGTGGCCAAAACCGGCAAGTAGTCTAAACCGGAATACAAAGAAAACAATAAATTGGAATTTAAAAAAAACGGATGGCCAAAAAGCCCGTGATGATCAACAGTAGACACAAGCGGTAATTTGCCAAGCTGTGCTACAACACCCAAAGCCACATCTGCTCCATAAATTTTGGTATATTGGTCTTTTACCAACGACAAAATTAGTCCTGTGTCCGCAGACAGGTTTATTTTCCAGGACTTAACGTAATTAATTAAAGACAGCGCCCCGTGCTGTTTATAAATTTTATCCAAAATTGGCCGCTGTTTAAAAACTTCGGTTTTAAGTTGTTCCCATTGTTCCATTTATCTATTATACCCAGGTCAAAGAAAAATTAAAAACCCCCTCTAAAACAAAGGGGGTTAAATTCTTAAATTTTTACCGGACGCCCTTGGGGGTTAGCACATGAATTCCTGGATCGTAATCCCCGGTTTTGTTTCCCAAACAGAAAAAATATCCATAGTCAGAGTAAACTGTTTGTCCATTGTTAACAAAAGCTGTACCGCTGGGGTAATAAAAGTAGTCTATGGCAGCCGTCCCTAAGGGTGCCGGCGCAGGATAAGTTAACGCGCCACAACTGCCATCCGGCGGCAAAGGAGCGTTAGGTAGTGAGGAAATCACCGAGGGAATCATTCCGGCCGGAATTCCCGCTACAGGAGAAGACGGATACCCTTTATTGGTTGAAAAATAAAGTTCCAGGGCGGTATTCATCTGGGTTATGTCGCCCAAACGCTTGGCGTCGCGGGATTTCTGCCGGGCAGACATAAAACCAATTAAAGCCACGGACGACAAAAGAGCTATTATAGCGATAACCACCAATAATTCAATTAAAGTAAAACCTTTATTATTAAATTGTTTTTTATTTCTCATAAGATTTTTTACTTTTTTATTATACCACATTACTTTTAAATGCCAAATGTGGATAAAATTTATTTATTCTCGGCTATTGATAAAATTCCGGAAATATTGTAGAATATCATAGCAAACTAAAAGATAGTGCTACGAGGGTTCGTAGCTCAGTTGGTAGAGCAGCGGCCTTTTAAGCCGTTTGTCGTGGGTTCGATCCCCACCGAACCCACCATAAAACCTCCAAAAAATGGAGGTTTTAAAATTTTGTTTGACTCTTTACAAAATTACAAAAAAGGGCGAAACTAAGAAGAGAAAGTATTATTAATTTAACGCCTATGAATTTTAAGTCCTGGCAAACCTATGCCATCGTGGCCGCGATTATTGTGGTGGTGTTTGTTATTTGGTTTATGCGAAAAAACAAGCCACAAAATAACGCCCAACAAACCACACAACAACAAAATCAAAATACCAGTAAACCAACATCGGCATCTACACAAACCGGTTGGGACGTATGGAATGGGACACTCCAAAAATCTGATAACGCCACCAAGGGCAACTTTATGTTAGCCACAAAAGAACGTACTATTTACCTTAAGACCAGTAGAGATTTTAGTCAGATGGTTGGAAAAAAAGTTAACGTAAGTTATGAAGGCACCTGGCAAAATTTTGTACTGGGAGACATTACCTTAGCGGAACAAGAATAAAAAATAAAGCTTATAGTTTCCAAGCTAAAAGTTATAAGCCATAAGCTAAAAGCTAAACAATGATACTTGAATCTTTTAAAAAATTTAGCGGGTATGAGCTGTTAGACACCGGGAACGGCATGCGTTTAGAACGCTGGGGCAATATTGTGTTAGCCCGACCAGACCCACAAATAATCTGGGACAAAACCGAGTCGGAAAAGCTTTGGCAAACCGCTAATGCTGTTTTTCAGTCCGGCAACGGTGAAGACAAAGGTAATTGGAAAATAAACAAGCCCGTCCCAAAAAGCTGGACCATTGATTTTCAAAACTGTAAATTTCTGCTCAAGCTCTCCCCTTTTAAACACACCGGGATTTTTGCCGAACAAGCTGCCAACTGGGAGTGGATGCTAGAGAAAATTTCAAAATCCAAATTTCCAATTTCAAATGAGACTGCAGGGTCAAAGATTAAAGATCAAGGATTAAAGATACTCAATTTATTTGCCTACACCGGCGGAGCCACTATGGTTCTAGCTAAAGCCGGGGCTCAAGTAACCCACGTGGACGCTTCTAAACCCACCATTACCTGGGCGAACGAAAACCATAAATTAAACAAACTCCAAAAAGATTCTGTTCGTTGGATTTTTGATGACGCGGTAAAATTTGCCAACCGCGAATTAAAGCGCGGAGCACAATACGACGGTATAATTATGGATCCGCCGGCTTTCGGCCATTCCCCTACCGGTAAAACTTGGAGGTTCAATGATGACCTGCCCGGGCTTTTGGACACTTGTGTAAAACTTCTGTCACCGACCGCAAAATTTTTGCTGATTAACGGCTACGCCACTAACTCTTCTGCTCTATCCTTAAACAACCTATTAGAAAACAAAACCAAGAATCTTGAAGGGCAAATTGAATTTGGCGAACTCTGCTTAAAACAAAAATCCGACAGAATGATTTCTACCGGCATTTTCGCGAGATGGCAGAGAAAAAATTAATTAAAATTGACCATAATTTATCTGCATTTTGCAGTTCAATTATGGTCAATTTTATTTAATTCTGGTAAATTTTAGCAGTCCATTAAACCGTTAAAATTATACATAACTAACAAAAAGCCGCCATCTCTAGAATGGCGGCTTTTGAACTGTTACTTTTAGATACTCAACTGGTTTGCCATTCTTGTGTTTAATACTCCCGAAACAGGAGCAGCGAGGTCATAGTTATTTGCCGGAACCACCTCATTCATATTTAAACCCCAAGAATAGAATACCTCCATACTTGATATTCCTAATCGGGTATTATTTTTCAGCAAATAGATAGTTTTATTATCTCTAATTAATGTGCCATCCGGATGAGCAGTTGCAGTATTGTTGATAGGGGCCAAGGTTACCATAAACGAAGTATCTCCGGGCTGGGCATTAGCAAAGGAATAACCTAGCTCCAAGAAAGACTGGGCATTGGCAAAACCCACTCTTGTGCCGTTAGTAATAAGATAAATCGTTCCTTTATCGTTAATAAGCGAGCCGTTACGCGGAGGGATAAAATAAGTAGTTTGCTGAGTCGAACCGGAAGGCCTATAAGTGGCGACCGGGAGAGCCATATCACCAGTCGTTGCCGGAACTACAGCTCCCCAGGTGTTAAAGCCATATGATAAGAAAGCACCGGCGGAAGTATAAGGGTAGCGTGTACCATTTTCTATTCTGTAAACTGTTCCGTCTGGCGCCGCCACGTTGGTATAATCTGCATGGGTAGAACCGCTCACCGGTTGTGGGGCAGGAGCGGGGCTGGACGGACTATTAACGGTTAAAATAAATTGCTTGGTTAAGTTTGCGGAATTTTGATCGGTTAGGCTCACAGTCACAGTATAAGTCCCTGCTGCTGTAGGAGTGCCACTAATAGTCACAGAACCTGGGTTGTTGTAGATGATACCATAAGCGGTATTTTGGCTTGAAGTGCTATCGGTGGTTATGCCGGGAGGTAAACCGCTGAAGGTTGCATTGCTGGCATAGTTAGTGCCGTTAGTAATATATTGAAAATCAATTTTATTTGTGTAATACTTGCCAACAGTAGCGGCTGATAATTGATTGGTATTAATCAAAAAATATGGCGCTGGGTTGGCAGGTTTAACTGTTAAAGTGAATTGCTTGCTGGCTCCGGATACGCCCGAACCCGACCAGTTAGGATTATTAATATTCAAATATATGGTATACGTGCCGGGAGTAGTTGGGGTGCCTGAAATATAAACTGTTCCTTTACCACCACTTAATGCCGGGGTCATACCATAGTTATTCAAGGTGTCAGAACCAACCCCTGTTCGCAATCCTGGAGGCAAGCTGTTAAAACTACTGTTTAGCGAATAGGTGTTATTGGAAGTATATTCGATACCATAAGCATAACTTTGGCCGACCGTAGCGTCTGGCAACTTTGTATCCGTCAAAATATAATAGCTATCTGAAACGGCCGATTTTATTCTCAAAGATATGGTTTTTTGGGCAGTTCCACCCGCAGAATCGGTAACTTTTACAGTCCATAAATAATCCCCAGCAGGACCAATGACTGTGGCACTAGTTTGGGTATTAAAGATTGGCCCCTCGCCACTTATACCTAACACACAACAGGCCGATGGGTAAGTTGTTGATATGGGCGTCCATGTATAAACCCCAGTCCCGCCAGTTGCTTGCAGCTGAGCGGAATAAGACTGGCCAATAGTGGCTTCAGGCAAGCTTGTTGTTGTTATTTGTAAGGGGGAAGAATTAACAGTTAAAGTCAGGGTTTTAGTGGCGGTATTGCCTGCCGAATCCGTAACTTTAAATGTATAGTAAAAACTGCCTGTAGCGGTATTTGAAGGAAGCGTTCCTGAAAAAAGCCCGTTTGAATTTACGCTTAGCATACAACAAAGACTCGAGGTTATAAAATGGCTGGAGTCGGTAATTGCCCACGAGGTATAGGAGCCTGTGCCGCCGGTGGCCTGCAGCTGGTAAGAGTAAGCTTGCCCAACGGTGGCACTGGGCAAAGTTAGAGCTGCTATCTGCAAAGTTTCCGCACGGACACTGGATGCGGGAAAAAGCATTATCAGCATTCCAACCGCTAGCAATGTCGAGAGTATTTTTTTCATGATGATATTAATTAATTTTTATTTATTAATTTTTCTAAACCTTTTGCACCTAACAATGCGGGTATTACTTTAACTTTTTGGTTCCAAATACCCTTGAACTTTATTATATAAGTCGTCTTAGGTCATATTCCCTTTAATTAAATAATTGGAAAAATAATTATCTTACTTGTTTACCTGCAAATTAAAACTTTGTGTTTTATTTGAATTGCCGGCATCTAAAGTAATTTCAAAAATAAAGTTTCCCGGCTTTGTTGGTGTGCCTACAAGAAAAATACGGCAAATATCGGTAGGGTCAGAAGGATTCCCCGTGGCCGCTCTTAGGGTTGCGGGCCCGCCACGACTTAACCCTGGAGGTAAATTTGTTGACGTGGTATAGCCACCATATGAATCACACGGACTAAAATCGACGCTTCCACCATAAGACACTCCCACCCTGGCAGAGGGTAAATTGATATTACTGAAAGTTAAAGAGCTGGGAATAGAAGTGGCTTGTGTTTCAGAAGGCGAATTTTGATTTTGATAAGGAGATGGATATTTAAAACTCTCAGAGGGTAAATTTGTTCTCGATTCTTTATCAATTCCAGATTCTGTCATGGTATGCATCCCTGCGAAATATCCGCCTGTTATGCTACCAAGACAAAAAGTTAATTCATAGTGGGATGAGTCAATTAATTTATATTGATATGAGTTTTCCACCTTAGAGCATGTCCCATCCTCGGGATTTGGCGCAACAGGGACTGCACTCATGACTGCCGAGGCTAGTGAAGACGATTTAGTTAGCTCAGAAAGTTTGCTTGGATAAGTTTGATGATCATTGAAATAAAGTTCAAAAGCGGAGGATAATTGCCTAACATCTGCTAAACGTTTTGCGTCTCTGGATTTAGCGCGGGCAGAATTTAAAGCCGACCAAACAAACAGTCCGCCTACTATAACGACGATGGCCAACACTCCCCCAATAATAGCCCATAGTCCGCTGGATTTATCAGCCGGTATTTGAGATTCGCCTTTAATCCCTCTAAGGTTTTCATAAACTTTATAGCCATAAATTACATATAAGGGCGGTAAGATTACTGAAAAAACAATATTAATTATGGCTACTACTATAATGCCAGCTACTCCGGCAATAGTTTTTTCAAAAAAGTTTCCTAAAAATGAGGTAAACAAAAAAATCGGGAAAGAAACCAAAATGGCCACCATGCCTATAAATACAAACCGCCAAAACACCGGCCACCAGTAGCCATGGACATAGTCACTGCTGCGTTTTATGGCGGGCATCGCCGTAGTATTATCACCAACCACGATAAAGGTGGCAAGTGAATATTTAACAGCTACAATAATAGCAGGGATAGCTAAAACCAAACCCAATAAACCCATTAAGGCAAATATAATCCAGATAGAAGAAACCATCGGCAGTAACCAGCGCAACAAAGGTCCATATAAAAACATAAACCCGGGGATTTCCAGTAGTAATGCCATTCCAGCTATTGCTAAACCGGCAAGTAAACTGGCACCAAAGAATGATCCGATTTTATGTGAAGCTTGACCAAAAGATTCTTTGAATCCCAATCTCTGGTCTGCGCCCTTAATAGCATATATCAAAGCAGCTTGCGACCAAATACCGATGTAAATAATGGCAATATAAATTAAAACCGCTAGTATTAAACCAGCGATTAAAGTCGCCCCAAAACTACCAGCAAATTTGGATGTCAATGCACTCCCTGCAATCAGACCGCCACTTACACAAGCTATATACACAACAAAAACTGCTGAAGGAACCAAATAAATACCTACTAAAAGCCAAAAACGGTCTTTGTAAACTTGCCAAGCCTGCCCTAAAATGGCCGTAGGCCCAGGTAATTTTTTTCCTAACATATCACCCCCGGATTGCAGTGGCGGGGTCACAGATTGGTTTAAAGGTGGGTCTTGAGCAGGAACACTATAAATTGATGAATTTTCCATTTTGTTTTTCTTGGCTTAAGCCTTTTTGTACCTTAATTATAATACGAAGCCAAAAAATTAATTTTTTGGCTCCAAATACCCTTGAACTTTATTATATAAGTCGTCTAAAGTCATACTGCCTTTAATTAAATATTCCTTGACTCCCTGTGACAACAACATTTGCTTTAGCTCAGGCTTGTCTAAGTTGGTCAGAACTAATACCGGAATATTTTGTAGCCGGTCTTGGCTACGCAAAAAATCCATAACCCCGGAAGACCCGTCATCTTTTGTTAATAGCAAATCCAAAATCACAATTTCCGGAGTAACAGTCTCCAATATTTTTTTTGCCTCTTCCGGAGTGGAAGCCGCATAAACTTCCGTTTCCCAAGTGGCAAAACGTTTTTTTAAGGTGTTTAAAATTAGTGTGTCATCATCCACCATTAAAATAGAATGTTTCATATATAGCTTCTTGCTAATTATAATTCGTTAGGGTCAGCTACCGAGCGGCCTAAAATAATTAAAAATACCAGCGGGGCGAGCAACCAAATAAACCCCGAGGAATTGGATAAAAACAAAAAACTTACCAGTGGCGAAAAAGTTTTACCCGACACGGCTAAATACGAAAGGATGGTGTTTATTAACAACCCTATTTGTAAGACCGCGAAGGCCAAAGAAAATAATATTGACCCGAAATGTCTTCCGTCCGCCGAGGTGCGAAAAGCATAGCGGGACAGCAGGACAAAAAGAACAATAAAAATAATTAAAAAACTTACCAACTGTTGCAGTGAAGCTAAAGAACTGGGTAATTTTTGGTTAATGGCGTTGGCCAGCCAAGGAGCCTGAAGGACTAAAAGTTTGGCAATATACAAACTCATTAGCAGACTAATTATTCTCCCCCGCCCGGCGGCAAAAGCATAAAATAAACTCCCCACCGCCCAGAATAAAATAACAAACAAATCCCAAGAAGGAGAGTGCCAGTTAAAACCTTGAACCAAGGTATTTATTTCGTTTGCGGAAACCATATTTAAAGTTAAAATTATGGGTGTTTATTTCTGCAGGCTCATTTTATTTATTATAGCATAAATCCGAGGGAAAAGAAAAAAACCGCCCCTTTAAAGCTGGGCGGTCTTTATTCTTTATAATTTTAACTCAAACTATCTTTAATACTTTCCCAAAGGTTATCGTCAATCTGCACTACTTCTCCCCGCTCTTCGGCCATTTCTTTGAGTAATGTTTTTTCTTTTTTGGAAAGCTTTTTCGGAACTACGACATGAGCGGTAATCATTAAGTCACCACTTCTGCCGGAATCGTTTAAATGCGGAACACCTTTACCCTTAATGCGGAAAATTGTTCCGCTTTGTGTGCCGGCCGGAATTTTTAATTCAATGTCACCATCCAAGGTCTTAACTAAAATTTTCGCGCCCAAAGCCGCTTGAGTAAAACTTATGGGTAAATCTTTTAATAAAGTAAAACCGTCACGTTTAAAGTCCTTAACCGGATTTACCGAAATGACTAAAAATAAATCCCCGGCCGCCGAGCCCCTATAACCCGCTTCCCCTTCGCCGGAAATTCTAATGCGCTGGCCATTATCTATGCCGGCCGGAATTTTTACGGCAATAGTTTTCTCCTGCCGCAATACGCCATTACCATTACATGTTTTACAAGGTGTTTCCGGAACCTTACCCATACCGTTGCAATTGTCACACGCGGCCGAGGAAGCTACCGCGCCAAAAATAGTCCGTCTGGTGGTGCGAATTTGCCCCTGTCCATGACATTTAGGACAAGTCACAACCTTTGCTCCAGCGGCCGCGCCATTGCCGCCGCAGGTTTTACAAGTATCTTGTTTTTCTAAAGTAATATTTTTTTCTACACCAAAAACGGCTTCGATGAAAGAAATATTCAATCCCATTTCCAAATCTATGCCGCGGTTGCGCCGGGTAGTATGTTGCTGTCCTCCCCCAAAGATATCACCAAAAATATCCCCGAGATCAGAACCAAAATCTCCGCCAAAAGGCGACCCACCCTGTCCGCCAAACCCACCAAAATCAAATCCGCCAAAAGGATTTCCCTGTCCGCCACCGCCAAATCCGCCAGCCTGTTCAAAGTTGGCCCCAAAACGGTCATAACGCTGCCTTTTGCCTTCATCGGACAATATCTGATAAGCTTCATTGATTTCTTTAAACTTGTCCGGGTCGCCTCCGCCTTTGTCCGGATGGTACTCATGAGCTTTTTTTCGAAAAGCTTTTTTTATTTCATCGCTGGAAGCCCCCTTGGCTACTCCTAAAATTTCGTAATAATCTCTGGACATAATCCTAATATGCCGAATTCACTTCTTTGCTCCAGTGCGAAATTCGGATTTACTATTTAAACTACTTTAAATTCGCTTTAATCTCGTTTAACTGATCTAGCTCAAAATCACAAAATTTAGTAATGGTATAATGCCCATTAAACAAACCCATACTCTCCGGTGTTTCAGCTTTTTCATTCATTATGCAATTTGGCTTATCGTTATGCTCCAAACCGAGCTGATGACCAAACTCATGAAGCAAAGTAGATTCAACATACTGCGGCAAAGCATCGGGATAAGATTTAGTTACTTCTCTTAAGCGCTTATCAGATAAGACAATGCCATATTCTCCGAAAGTTTTTCCTACTTCCTGCCCCTGACGAGCAAAATCTTCCGCGTAAATCACAAACAAATTTGGCTGGCCAAATAAAACATGGCGGCGAAATTCGTTAGCTATTTTCCCCAAATCGGCGTCGCTTAATATCCCGCCGGAAACTCTTTCAGTATTATAAATTGTCACCGGACGACCTAAATATTCCTTAATATCCGCGGCGAAATTTTCAATAACTCTGTCATCCACAGCGGAATTATTAGCTTGTACCACCTCTAAAACCAAGGCACTGTTTCCATTTGCATACCAACCCCTGGCATCACCATAGCTATGCATTCCCAGCAAACTGCGAGCATATTGATATTTACCCAAACTATAGCGAGTGGTTTGATTAAAGCTACTGGCGGGGTCTCCTAAAACTTGAACTTTCAAATATATAAAAGTTCCCAAAATAGCAATTAAAAGCAGAAGGAAAAATTTTTTCACATAATTATGTTAATGTTATTTCACTTCTTTATATTCCGCATCTACCGGACCTTCTTCTTTTTTATCATCCGGTGCTTGAGCCGCGCCTTCCGACTTCGGATTTTCTGATTTGCCTGCTTCATACATCGCCGCACCAACTTTTTGCGCCGCTTCAGAAAGTGAGTCCATGGCTTTTTTTATGGCTTCTACGTCATCTTTATCTTTTACTTCCTTGAGGGCTTTAATTTTTTCTTCCACGGAAGTTTTGTCTTCGGCCTTAGCCTTGTCACCCGCGTCTTTTACAGTTTTTTCCGCCACACTAATTAAAGTGTCGGCCTGGTTTCTCATTTCCACGGTTTCTTTACGCTTGCGGTCTTCCTCCGCGTGAGCCTCAGCCTCTTTTTTCATTCTTTCAATCTCATCTTTATTCAAATTAGAGGATCCTTGAATGGTAATTTTATTTTCTTTATTCGTGCCTTTATCCTTAGCCTTTACGGTTAAAATACCGTTGGCGTCTATGTCGAAAGTCACTTCGACTTGCGGCACGCCTCGGGGCGCCGAAGGAATTCCGTCTAAAATAAAGTGTCCTAAAGATTTATTATCTTTTGCAAACTCGCGTTCGCCTTGCAGAACGTGAATTTCCACGGAAGACTGGTTGTCAGCAGCGGTGGAAAAAGTTTGACTCTTAGAAGTCGGAATAGTGGTATTGCGTTCAATAAGCGGAGTCCTTACTCCTCCCAAAGTTTCCAGTCCCAAAGTTAATGGAGTTACGTCGAGCAACAAAATTTCTTTACCCTGCACGTCACCGCCTAAAATACCGGCCTGAATGGCCGCGCCTTTGGCCACAGCCTCCATCGGATCAATACCGCCTTCCACCTGCTTGCCAATATAGTCTTCCACAAACTTTTTTACTGCCGGCATTCTGGTCGGGCCACCGATTAAAATAATCTTGTCTATATTCTGCGGGGTAAATGAAATATTTAATTTTTTGGCCACGTCGTTAATTGCCTGCTCCACCGGATGGCGCATTCTTTCAATTAACGGCTTAATTAATTCTTCCATTTTCGTCCTGGTAATCTTCATTTGAAAATGCTTCGGCCCATTGGCATCCGCGGTAATAAACGGCAGGTTAATGTCTGTCTCCATTGTGGTAGACAGTTCGATCTTTGCTTTTTCCGCAGCTTCGCGCACGCGGTTCATGGCCATTTTGTCAGCCGAAACATCTACTCCGCTTTCGGTTTTAAATGCCGCCACTAAATAGTCTATCAAAGCTTTGTCCATATCTTTACCACCCAAGGCTGTGTCACCCGAAGTGGAAAGCACTTCAAAAGTCGCCTGGCCTTCGCTTTCCGAAAAATCCATTATGGTAACATCCAAAGTTCCGCCGCCTAAATCAAACACCAAAATTTTCTGGTCTTTGGAAGACGTTTTGTCCAAGCCATAGGCAAAAGCCGCGGCTGTCGGTTCGTTAATTACCCGAACAACTTCCAGGCCGGCAATTTCCCCGGCATTCTTGGTTGCTTGTCTTTGGGCATCGTCAAAATAAGCAGGCACCGTAACCACTGCTTTGGCCACAGGCTGGCCCAAAAAAGTTTCCGCATCCTTCTTAATTTTTTGCAGGATGAAAGCAGAAATTTGTTCCGGGGTGTAATCTTTACCGTTAACACTAAAATTAAATTTTTGCCCCATTTTGCGCTTGGCTTCAAAAATCGTTCCTTCCGGATTAGTGACCGCCTGGCGCCTAGCCGGCTCCCCTACCAATAACTGACCTTCTTTGGTAAAAGCCACATAAGAAGGAAAAGCCTTGCCGCCCAAAGAGGCGCCTTCGGCCGCCGGAATAATTACCGGCTTGCCGCCTTCCATAACAGAAGCGGCGGAGTTAGATGTACCTAAATCGATACCTATAATTTTTGACATACGAATCTCCTATACAGATCTACGGATGAATGCGAATCTACAGATACCTACAGATTCTATTTCCGCCAGATCTCAATTAAATTAAAATTTTAAAAAGCTACTAAAGCTGTTCAATATCAAATTTTTTAAACTCCGCCAGGGTTAAGCCTATTACTTTTTTACTGGCAAAGAGCTTTTTGGAAGTTGGGAAATGTTCACGGTTGTTGTCTTTTAAAAACACAAACACGTTTCCTTCACTGCCGTCCTCTTCCCTCTTTAAGTGCAAAATAATTTTATTCTTGTTTAAACCTTTGCCGGTAATTACGCAATTATTATCGTCTAAAACCTTTATACTCTTGGCTTTGTCGTCCATCTCCATTATTTCCCGCACTTCAAATAAATCGGTTATGATCATAAATACTCACTAATGCACCAATCGCGCGAATACCACGAATTCAGGATTAGTGAAGTTCGTACTTGTTCGTGAATTAATGACAAATTAATTTTTCTTTTTACTGATTATCACCTGACTGGGGCGAATCAACTTCCCGTTAAGTAAAAATCCGGTTTGCAGTTCGTCAACCACCGTGCCGTCTTCTTCTGCCGATTCCACTTCCCGAATAGCTTCATGAAAATGAGGGTCAAATTTTTTCCCAACCGCTTCTACTTTGTTAACTCCCAATTCTCCAAGTGCTTTGTCTAACTGAGTAACTATTCCATTTACTCCGGTTTGCCAATTTTGATACTTTTCCGTAAAGTCCCGATCCGAATTTTGCGAATTAGCATCCGAATGCCCCGAATATTCTGGCAAATGTTTTAGTGCTTGTTCTAAAGCATCCAGCGCCGGTAAAAGTTTGGCCACCGCCACTTCCCGAGCAAATTCAACCAGTTCTTTATTCTGCACCTCTTGCCGCTTTTTATAATTTTCAAAATCCGCCAAAGCCCTCTTCCAGTTATTTGTAACTGTATCTAAATCTTGTTGCGTATATTTCAAATTATCTTCTGTTTGTTGATTGTTATCTGCTTCCATAAATTTTGGTCAATTATGGTCAATTTTATTTAATTATGGTCAATAATATAACTGCCGCTCCCCCGCCTAAAAGTTTACTAACATACTCTATCAAGCTCATATTTTTTTCGTACTTCATAGACTTCGGCCCAACTAAACCGATTATCCCTTTTTTCCCGGAAGGCAGCTGCAGGCCGGAGACTATCATGGAGTAGTCGCTATTTTTTGACAGCTGGATCTCTTTCCCAATCATCGCTTTGGCGCCTTTACCCGAATAGTCATTCATCATTTTTTCCGCGTGATCATCTATCTCGTCAAAAAATTTGGCAATTTCCTTAGCGTCTTCTGCCTGCAATGCCGGGTTGCTTAAAATATTAGAAAGACCCATAGTGGAAACCTCATTATCGAATAATGCAAAACTGGCGGACTGACTGTGTTCGGAAAGTAACTTGGTAAGCCTGCGACCCATTTCCATATGGGCCATTTGCAATTTAACCAACTCGCGTTTTAAGACATCCTGCTCTTTTAAGGTAAGTTTTACCCTGTCCATCAGTTCGTTAACAAAAAATCTAAAACCTTTGTCGGTCGGAACTCTGCCGGCTGAGGTGTGTGGTTGAAAAATATAACCCAAGCTTTCTAATTCCTGCATTTCATTGCGGATAGTGGGAGCAGACACGCCAAAATTATATTTCCCCACTAAATCCGCGCTGGCCACCGGCTGGCAGGTATCACAATTCTCTTTGACAATCGCGGCAAGAATTTTAGCTTGACGTTGAGTAATTTCTTTAACTTTATCCATATAATCAACTTCTATTTAGCCTTTTTACCATCCTATCATTTATCACTCTAAGCTGTCAAGTGATAATGTTTCCTTTCAAGACATATTAAAAACCCCATCCCACAATTTGCGGGATGGGGTTTTTAAATTTGAATATTACTGAAAACCGGCTTGAGTTAAAGTATGCGGGCCAGGGGCAAGAGAACCAGTTTGAGTGCCTAGACAAAAAGTAATAGTGTATACACTGGTTAATGGCTGTGTGCCTCCGGTGCTATTGGCATAGAAATAATAATCGTTTCTGCCATTACCCGTACCTGTGGCGCAAGAACCGTCGGCCGGGGTAACCGATTGCGGCAGTCTAGTTAAAAAAGTAGGGGCGATTGGAGGCCCACTAAACGTCACTGAATTCAAAGATCCGGCCGCAGTGGTTGTAGGATAACTGCTGTATTCGTTAAAATATAACTCCAGGGCTTTTGCTAATTGGTTTAAATCGGCAACGCGCTTAGCATCCCTAGATTTAGTTCTGGTATTATTTAAAGCCACCAAAACAACGGAAGCCAAAAGTCCAATAATCGCAATAACTACCAATAATTCAATTAAAGTAAAACCCTGTTTGAACTTAATTTTATTTTTCATTTCATTTAACTTTATTATTACCTTTTTATTATAGCACTTTTTTCCAGCCTGTGCATAACTTCCAGACTTTACTGAATAATTTTGTCGATTATGCCGTATTTTTTAGCTTCTTCGGCTGTCATAAAATAATCACGGTCGGTATCATGTTCAATTTTTTTAACCGGTTGACCGGTGTGTTTAGCCAAAATTTGATTTATCTGATTCTTAATTCTGAGCATTTCCCGAGCCTGAATTTCTACGTCTTTTTGCTGACCTTCGGCTCCGCCCATTACCTGATGGATAAGCACACGGGAGTTGGGCAAGGAAAAACGCTTGCCCTTGGCTCCACAAGCGAGCAGCACCGCGGCAGCTGAAGCGGCCTGGCCAATGCAAATGGTGGAAACATCTGCTTTAATGTGCTGCATAGTATCATAAAGAGCCATGGCAGAGGTCACACTGCCACCCGGAGAATTAATATAGAGTTTAATATCTTCTTTATTATTGTCCGCGTCTAAAAACAATAATTGGGCAATAACGGTATTAACTACCGCGTCATCTATTGGTTCGCCCAAAAAAATGACTCGGTCTTTTAACAAACGGCTGTAAATATCATAGCCGCGCTCCCCTTGCGGAGACTTCTCGATAACCATTGGTACTAGAGGCATAAAATTTTATCCTTAATCTTTAATCCTTTATCCTTACCAAACTGCGTTTTTACTGTTGTGAAATATAAATGATAAAGGATAATTATTGTTAAATTCTGATTATTCCTCTTTTGCTTCGGCGGCTGCGGCGTCTAAACTTTCTTGTTCAACTGTTCCTTCCGGAGCCACTTCCACTTCTCCAGGCTGTGGTTCTTCCGATTCTCCGACTCTCTGATTCTCTGATTCTCCGCTAAGCTTCTCGCCATTAATATCTATTTTCCATCCAGTCAGGCGGGCGGCTAAGCGGACATTTTGTCCGGCTTTGCCAATGGCCAAAGACAACTGGTCTTCCAGCACGCCGACTTTGGCTTCTTTGACTTCTTCATTTAACTGAACATTCAAAATTTTTGCCGGGGACAGGGAGTTGGCAATCAGTTTTACCGGATCTTCGCTGTATTCAATAATATCTATTTTTTCCCCGCCAAGTTCGGCCATAACAGTTTGCACTCTGGCGCCGCGCTGACCTACACAGGAACCGATTGGGTCTATGCCATCCTGGTTGGAAAACACCGCTATTTTACTGCGACTGCCGGCTTCGCGAGCCACGGCTTTTATTTCCACACTGCCGTTAAAAATTTCCGGCACTTCCAATTCAAATAATTTACGCACCATATCCGGATGGCTGCGGGACAGGGTAATTTTAGGACCCTTGGTTGCCGGCTCAACGTGCAAAATTAAAACTTTCAAACGCTGGCCGATCGAATATTTTTCTCCGCGAATCTGCTCCGAAGGAAACAGCACGCCGGTGGCTTTGCCCATATCTACCAAAATGGTATCCCCTTCAATTCTTTGGATGACGCCGTTTTGCAAAGTTCTTTCCTTAGCCTTAAAGTCGGAAAATTGCACATTGCGTTCCGCTTCGCGCAACTTTTGGATAATTACCTGCTTGGCGGTTTGCGCGGCAATGCGGCCGTAAGACGTTCCGGTTTTCGGAGTAATTTCCGTGCGGATTTCATCACCAACCTTGGCCGACTTTTTTAATTTTTTCGCTTCGTCTATATCTATTAATTTTTGCGGATCTTCTTCAGCTTCGCTGGCGGTTTCCACTACGGTTTTTACGTCAAAAACTTTGGTGGCCATATTTTCCGGATTAAATTCCACCACGATATTCTGATTTTTTTCGCCGTAATCTTTTCTAAAAGCCGCGGCTAAAGACACCTCGATCATACTAATCAAGTCGGCTCTGCTTATGCCTTTTTCTTCGGCAATCTGGTCTAACGCTTGTTCTAATTGTTCATTCATATTTGTCCACTAATGCACTAATAGCACGAATGACACGAATTCAGTTTTAGTGATATTGGTGTGATTCGTGAATTAGTGGATATATTTAATTGTTATTTAATTGTAGTGTGAAGACAAAAAAAGATGAGACCGGCTCATCTAGAAAGAATCTTCAACAACATTCATTAATATTTTAGCACACTTAAACGATTTGTCAACCTCACTGTATTCCGCCACATAAACGTCTATTTGTGGCCTTAGGCCGGCCAGTTTCGGATTTCTCAACAAAAACAGCTTGGCCGCACTCAATAGTTTGGCTTGTTTCGACCAATTAACCGCTTCTTGTCCGCTACCAAATTTATTAAACCCCGGCTTTCTGGTTTTAACTTCCACAAAAGCCAAATGGTCTTTACCTTGGGCAATAAAATCTATCTCCCCTCTCCTCAGGCCCTTTTTATTAAATTCATTTTTGGCGATGATTTTATATCCTAACTTTTCATACTCTCTTTGTGCAAATTCCTCGCCCAGCTGGCCAAGAGATTTTGGTTTTGCCGGGATAGCCGGTTTGGGTTTAAAAAAATTGAACATAAAAATTTCTACTAAATACTAAAAAACTAAATTACTAAACCAGCTATTTTCGTACTTTCGTTATTTTAGTATTTAGTAGAGGCTACTTCGGTAAGTATTTTAATTTTTGTTGCTCCTTTACCCAAACAGTTTTTTCTTCACCGTAGTGTTTTATGGTTTTTACCGCCAGCCAGACCAGCCAGACCAACCCGACTAAAATAATTAACCAGTTGGCAAAATAACTGCCAAATAAAGTAATATTTTGCGCCCTAAACTCATACCACACCATTTCCAAAATACCAATGGTCAACAATGCGACATAAAATTTCCCGCGATATTTTTTGTCAGCCGGAGTTGGCGCCATAACGCTGGAAATTTTTAGCACAATGGCAATTAACACCAGCACTCCCCCGGCCATTAACGCCAGCTTGTCTTTGGCAACAACAGGATTAATTTGAAACAAATATTGAGATGTTAATAAATTTTTTATTGTCATAATAAATTATTACTACTAAATACTAAAAAAACTAAACTACTAAACCTGCTTTTTTCGTACTTTCGTTATTTTAGTATTTAGTAGAAGTTTTATTTCTCAAATAAAACAGCATAATGATACCCGTCGGTGTCCAAGTCTTTTATTTTACGCAAACCGGTCTGCATAAGCATTACCTCCACTTTCTGCTGGTCTATGCGCTTGTCTATTGCGGGACCAAACGGAGATGCGGTTTTTTTCCATTCCACAATTACCACACGACCGGGAACTTTTAATATTCGATAAATATTTTTAACCAGCTGTTCTTTGTTGGAAATTTCGTGCATAATGTTTCCGACAATTACCATATCGCATGAGTTGGGAGCAATATCCAGAATGGGTTTAGCTAAATCTGCCTGCACCACTCGCACATTTTTATAACCAAACTGTCCGGCAATGGAAACCGTAGCGGCCAACTTTTCTTCCATTACATCTACCGCCAACACTTCTCCGGTGGAACCAACCATTTGCGCCGCCGGCAAAACGTAAAACCCGTTGCCGCAGCCCAAATCGGCCACCACTTCGCCTTGCATCAAGCCGGTTTGCGCCACTATTTCACTTGGATTTAAAAATTTTGACATTTTGTTTTTCACTAATGCACTAATTTTACGAATTACACTAATGCTAGTATTGGTAATATTAGTAGAGATTCGTCAATTAGTGGATAATTAAATTTTAGGCTTCCAACTTTACGTTAACTTTCTCTGCCAACTTCTTAAACCATTGGTCATGCCTGTCCAGTCTCGCCCTAACCATAACCATTTCTGTGTTCCAATCTTTGGTCTGCTTAACCACTTGATCTAAAGCGTTAGTTTGAGAAGCCAACACCTCTTTAATAGCAGCCGTTTCAGATTTAATTTCTTCAATATCCGCCCGTGTTGCTAAATTATTTATAGCCTTATCAAAATGTTCTTGTGTTAAGTCCATAAAATTGTCTTTAATGATACCTAAAAAATGTTTTGAATTATCTATCTAAACTCTTTATATAGATTAACCAGCCCAATAGTTTGGCCCCGAACTCCAGACGTTGAATAAAAATACAAATAAAACGATACCTGCTAAATAAAATCCCCAATAATATATAAGCTTTAAAGTTCTTTCGCCATCATTTGAATTTAAACCTAAGCGCCACTGGTAGAAAAGCCCGAAGGCAATAGATATAATCAATCCTGAAACTAAAAACCCAAACACTTTAAAATTTAATAATTCAGCCAAAGGACTACTAATAGAAGAGAGAAACACTGCCAATATCATAGCAAATAAAATAGAGGCAACTCCGCCAAATAATCCAACAAAAAACCCATTTACGCTGGCACTGATTTTAGAAACGCTTCCAGACATACTTTAAAAATTAAAATAATTAGGTCAATTAGAAATTTCTTGGTAGAGTTTTGTTATTGCCGTGGCTTTGCCACCGGTTGATGTTTCTACAAGTGTGCCGTTGATTTGCAAAACCCCTTCTTCTTCCAATTCATTTACAAACTTGCCTTGTTCCAAAAACTTTTTTAAAACATTTTCCGGTTTAACGCCGATTACTCCGTTTAAAGCGCCGGTCATACCCGTGTCGGTAATATAGGCAGTGGCCTTAGCTAAAATTCTGGCATCGGCTGTTGGGACATGGGTGTGAGTGCCGGTTAAAAAACTCACTCGGCCGTCCAAATAATAACCCATGGCAACTTTTTCGCTGGTCGCTTCCGCGTGGAAGTCCACAATTATTATATCACCTTTTTGCGCTTCCTGCGCTAACAGTTTATCAATAGCCAAAAACGGGTTAGCAATTTCACCGTCAAACTGATTTTCCATAAAAACCTGGCCGTTGAGGTTAACAACCAAGAATTGATTACCCTGTTTGGCAAAACGATAGTAGCCAAACCCGGGAAATTGGCCAACAAAATTGGCCGGACGGATTAGTTTAGGATATTTTTCAAAACATTCCGCTGAAAGATGATGTTTGTTGAATATATGATTGCCGGAAGTAAAACAGTCTATGCCTAAATTATCAATATCCGCCAAAGTAGACGGCGTCACTCCTTTTCCGTGGGCTAAATTTTCCACATTCACGATTACCGCATCTGGCTGATACTCACTTTGCCATTGCGGCAAGACCTCACGCAATATTTTGCGCCCCGGTTTCCCTACTACATCGCCGATGAAAAGTATTTTTGCCAATTTATAATCCTAATGTTCCGAATTAATATCCTAATGTTCCGAATGGGCCCATTTGGGGCATTTGGATTGCAGTTTTGGATTATTCGGATTATGTTTATCTCGCGTACTCGATTACCCTGGTTTCCCTAATGACATGCACTTTAATTTCACCCGGGAACTTTAATTCCGCTTCCAATTTGTTGGCAATATCCCTGGCTAACTTTTGACAGCCCAGGTCATCCAATTTGGAAGGGGTGACAAACACGCGAATTTCACGGCCGCCCTGAATGGCATAAGTTTTTTCCACGCCTTCAAAACCATTGGCCATATTTTCCAAATCGGTCAGGCGTTTAATATAATTTTCCAAAGTGTCCTTGCGGGCTCCCGGACGGGCGCCGGAAATGTTGTCGCAGGCGTCGACAATAATCGCTTCCACGCTCTGCGCGGCCACAGCTTTACCGGAGACGTCGGTATCGGCGTGATGGCTGGCAATGGCTTCTACTACTCTTGGATCCAGGCCAAATTTTTCCGCTACTTTTTTACCCAATTCCACGTGACTGCCTTCCAAATCCTGGTCTAGCGCTTTGCCAATATCATGAAGCAGGGCGCCTTGTTTGGTAATTAAGACATCGGCACCTAATTCTTCAGCCATTAACGCGCCAAGCTTCGCCATTTCTACCGAGTGGCGTAAAATATTCTGGCCATAAGAAGTTCTAAACATCATTCTGCCGATTAAATGCACCAATTTCGGCGGGAAATTGGTAATGCCCAAATCGTAAACCGCCTGTTGGCCGGCTTCTTTAATTTGTTCATTAATTTCCGCTTTGCTCTTTTCGTAAGCTTCTTCAATTCTGGCCGGATGAATGCGTCCGTCCGCCAATAATTTTTCCAAAGTCATTTTGGCAATATGGCGGCGAATGGAATTAAACCCGGAAATCACCACGGTGTCCGGACTGTCGTCTATTAAAATTTCCACACCCATCATCTGCTCAAAAGCGCGAATGTTGCGGCCTTCTTTACCGATAATACGGCCTTTCATTTCTTCGCTGGGAATTTGCACGGTGGTGGTGGTAACTTCCGCGGTCACTTCCGAAGCCACGCGTTCAATGGCCTGAGCCACAATGTTTCGGGCGTCGCGCTCGGCGTCTTCGTGAGCCTGATTAAGTAATTTTTTATGCAAAGAGACCATTTCTTCTTTGACGGTCTTTTCTGCGTTATCTAATAACACCTTAGCAGCTTCTTCGCGGGTCATACCGGCAATTTTTTGCAAATTGTCCAACTGCTTTTGGCGCAATTCCTTAATTTCTTCCTGAATTTGCTTAATTTGTTCGCCTTTAGTTTCCAAGTCGGCTTTCTGCTTTTCCACCACATTGGTTTTTTGATCCAATTCTTTTTCGCGGCGGTCAATGCGTTCTTCAAAACGCACAATTTGGGAACGGAACTCCTGTTCCTGCTTTTTGGCTTGGTCAATAATTTCCAAAGACCTCGACTTGGCGTCGAGTAATAAATCTTTTTCCTTGCGATGAGCTTCTTCTAAAATCTTTTCAGCTCGCGCTTCTGCGCTGCCGATTTTCTTGCCGGCCATGGACTGGCGCACCAAAAAACCAACAGCCGCTCCTCCGACTGCTCCTAACAAAATATATAATACAATCATAAAGACCTTACATTTCCGTTATTGTAAGGCGCACATAGGTATGCAACAAAACGGCTAACAATTAGCCGATAATCTTTTTTAGAGATTTGCTTCTAACGAAATTAAACACGTTTAGAAAAATCAGTAATAAAAAGACACTTTTGCTGGAATTACCCCTGTGCGACTTTTAGCGGAAGATTAAAAATTCAACTTAATTAACACCTATAGCCTACCACAATTTGCGATTCCCGTCAATCACGTCTATAATCTAATAAATTACCATTTATAATTTAATAAGACGATCTTGATTAAACTTTCGGGTCGGATGGGAGAGTAAAATTATGATTTATCAACTGCCAAAATTATCTTATGACTATGGCGCTCTGGAACCATATATAGACGCCAAGACTATGGAAATCCACCACACCAAACACCATCAGGCTTATATAGATAAGCTTAATGGCGTATTGGAAAAATACCCGGAACTGGCGGAGCAGCCTTTAGAACAACTGCTGCAAAATATTAAAACCTTGCCGGTTGACGAGAAAGACCGGCTAATGATTCAAAACCACGGCGGCGGGCACTGGAACCATTCCTTCTTTTGGGAAATAATGGCTCCACAAAAAGCCGTTGACCAAAAGCTGGTTAATGATATTACCGAAGCGTTTGGCAGCGTGGAAGAATTTAAGAAAAAATTTAGTGATGCCGCTTCGTCCCGATTCGGATCGGGATGGGCCTGGCTGGTTCGTAAAGCCGACGGCAAGCTGGATGTTTACTCCACCGGCAACCAAGACTGTCCCCTAATGCAAAATGACACGCCATTAATCGGTCTGGATGTTTGGGAACACGCCTACTACTTAAAATATCAAAACAAGCGTCCCGATTACATTGCCGCCTGGTGGCAAGTGCTTAAGCTTATATAATCTAAAAAGGGCTGCCCTTGCCAAAAAGGCAGTCCTTTTTAACAATACTTTCTACACTTGTCTAATTTTTTCTGTAATTACATATAAATTTAGACAAGTGGATAAAGGGCTTAAAGTTAATATAAAAAGAGTTAGGCCGCCGTGATGTGAAAATCACGGCGGCCTTGTTGTTGATGGCGGCAAATCTAGGCAAACTGGGAAGCCAAGTTGTTCCGTATGGGCGCATTGCCACAAACATTGTCTTCCAGCTTGGAAATATCTGCCTTAACCTGATGCAGGCGACCCAAAATCGGGCCAAGAGAAGTGGGCGCAGCAGGCGCCGGCTGACCGACACAGACAGGTTCAGCACTTTTCACTTCGCCAATCAGCGTTTCCAACTCCTTGGCCGATCGCCAAAAAGTTTCTCTCAGGTCACTATCAGATTTTCCGCCCTTTAGAGCGTCCTTGTAATTTTGCGCCGCCTGATTAAACGTTCTTAGCGGCGCAGATACCTTTGCCATTACAGCATCAAACTCTGACATACTGCCTCCTTAAAACTATGTACTCACATTTTTGGCTATAAAACTTTACAGACAAAAATCTGCTTACAAAAAAACCTCCCAAATAGGAGGTTTAGAAAACGGAAAAATTAAAAAACAAGTTATTGGGAATGGATTGGCGGTGTTTGAATAGGGCTTTTTGGTTCATTGAAATTAATTAACTTTCTTGGTTATTTTACTCCCGGGAAAAAACTTCGTCAAACGCGGTTGTCCACAAAAGAAAGCCGCCCCGAATCCGAAATCGGGGCGGCAAATGTTGAGCGTGGTTGTCAGCCTTTTATGACCCATTCTAAGAGCGCCATACGGACAAAGAGCCCGTTTTCCGCTTGGCGAAAATAAGCCGCGCGCGGGTCGTCGTCCACCTCAGTCTTGATTTCGCCAACCCGGGGGAACGGATGCATTAGAATGGCCCACTTGGGCAGCCATATCATTTGCTCGAGGCCTATGATGTATTGTGCCGCGACATCAGCCGGAACCGATTCCTCGCCCTCCACCTTCCGTTCATTTTGAACGCGTGTCCAATAAACGACATGTGCTCGCCGAAATGACCCTTCCACATCACCACTTTCCTCAAAGGTCGTACCCTTCTCACGCAAGTGTTCTTTGATGTCCTCACCCACGCGAAGCTGGGGAGGAGACAGAAAAATGATGTGGTTGCCGGGATACTTACTGAGCAAGTAAGCCAGCGACCGGACGGTTCGACCACGCTTAAGGTCACCGCCAATGACCACAGTAAGGCCATGCAGTTGGCCAAGTTCCATCTTGATAGTGTAAGTATCCAGCACGGCTTGGGTTGGATGCTGGCCACGACCGTCGCCGCCGTTGATAATAGGAACGAGGCTAACCAAAGACGCCCGTTCAGCAGCGCCGTCCAACTTATGCCTCATCACAATTACGTCCGGAGCGTAGGAAGAAATGATGCGAATAGTGTCTTCCAGAGTTTCACCTTTGATGGTGGAAGAAAATTCGCCGGCATTTTCACTGCCCTCGACAGCCATTCCTAAAACCTGAGCGGCTTGTACAAAGGATATGCGGGTCCTGGTTGAAGGCTCCCAGAACATATAGATCATTCTGAGACCCTTAAGAACATCCAGGAGATCAAGCCTGTTGCCGTTTTTGACAATTCCCCGAAACTCTTCGGCTCGCTTAAAAATGGTTGCGAGGAGATCCGGAGTGAACATTTGAGACTTTACCACGTGTCTCATAAAATCCTCCATTAGGATTTAAGATGTGCGAATCTGCGGGCTACGGTAGCCGGCAGATATATACATCTCTTACAAAAAACCCCTTGGCTTTTGGCCAAAGGGTTCAATGATAAAATTATTTTTTTGCCTTGCTCTTTCTGAAACGGGGCTG
The DNA here is from genome assembly GCA_964520505.1 of uncultured Candidatus Saccharibacteria bacterium. GTDB lineage: Bacteria > Patescibacteriota > Doudnabacteria > UBA920 > UBA920 > PALSA-1336. The sequence goes on from CAZFQP010000002.1 coordinate 35,783, forward strand.
GCTGTCTAAACGTTCTCTAACGTAATAAAGCTTGGCTCGGCTAACGGCGCCGGGTTTGGTGACTTCCAATTTTACAATATTCGGAGAATGTAAGGGATAAATTCTTTCCACGCCCACGCCGTAAGAAATTTTGCGAACCATAAAAGTGGCGTTCGCACCCTTGCCGCCTTTGCGGGCAATGACCAAACCTTCAAAAATCTGAACGCGCTCTTTAGCGCCTTCTTTTATGCGCTGGTGGACTTTTACGGTATCGCCAACACGAAATTCCGGCAAAGTTTTTAATTGGGTGGCTGTAATATTTTTAACTAATTGCATATTAATTAACCTAATTGTTCTAATTGATCTAATTAGAAATTTTTAATAATTTTATAAGGCAGTTACGGCCTTACTTCCTAATTTTACTAACACCTCCCGCAAATCAGTTGCCAATTCGCTTTCCGCTTCTATCCAGGTTTTATCCGGCAGGCGGACTTCGATTTTTTTGGCGTGAAGGAATTGCCTGGTTAGGCCGGTTAACTTAACCGTTTTGCCTCCGTAGAGCTCATCACCCATTAACGGGTGGCCTATGGAAGCCATATGAACGCGAATCTGGTGCGTTCTACCTGTGTGCAATTTTACCAGAATTAGGCTATATTTGTCAAGGCTAGAAGCATCGGCGTGTTGGGTTATCGGAGTGTCTGACTGACTAATTTCCGACTTCCGACCTCTGACCTCTGACTCTCCCCCGCCCAAATATTCCAAGACCCTGTATTCTGTAACAGCCTCTTTTGCTTCAACCGGATTAACCGTGGTTTGTTTGCGAAAATCAGTTTTACTTTTGCCGATTGGAGTTTCTATAAAACCTTGGGATTTTTCCATTCTGCCCCGCACTAAAGCAATATATTCTTTTTTTATCTTACGTTCGGCAAAGGCATCTTTTAAAAATTCATACATCTCTTGTGTCTTTGCCACCAAAATAATACCGCTGGTGTCTTTGTCCAGCCGGTGAACAATCCCCGGCCTGTGCTCCTCACCAACCACGGCAATATCGGAAAAATTATACAACAAAGCCGAGGCCAATGTTTCTCCTTTAAATCCTGCTCCTGGATGAACCACCATACCGGCCGGTTTGTCGATGATAAGCAAACCATGATTATTATACAAAACTTTTAACGGCGTGTTTGTCGCCTGAATTGCATTTCCTTGATTCTTAATTTCTGATTCTTGATAATGAATCACATCACCCAGCCGGACAACAGACTTAGACTCTAAAACTTTTTTACCATTAACCAAAACCTTACCCGCTTCTATGTCGCGCTGAATCTGGCTGCGGGAAATATCTTTTAGCTCCTGCGCCAAATATTTATCTAAGCGTGTTTTTAATTCTGTTACTTTAAACTGCTTCTCCATAATTTTGGTCAATTCTGATCAATTTTATTTAATTCTGGTCAATTAGCAAATCCGGTCTTCTCTTCTTTGTCCGTTTAACAGCTTCTTCTTTTCTCCATTCTTCAATATTTTTATGGTGTCCGGTTAATAAAACCTTTGGCACTTTGTATTTTTTGTTTCCCAATTTCTTATTTCTAATTTCTAATGTTTCTGGTTTAGTATACTGCGGGTACTCCAGCATTGCTTCTGAAAAAGATTCTTTGTCTACCGATTCATCTTTTCCCAAAATACCCGGCCTCAGCCGTATTACCGCCTCAGCTATCACCAAAGCCGGCAATTCCCCGCCCATAAGCACATAATCGCCAATGCTAATTTCTTCGTCTACAAATTGCCTGACCCGTTCGTCAAAACCTTCATACCTGCCGCAGACAAAAATTAGATTATCATACTTGGAAAGCCTTTGAGCTTCTTTTTGAGTAAACGGCTTCCCTTGCGGAGTTAACAAGATTATCCTTAATCCTTTATCCTTTATCCTTGAGGAGGCTGTTTTTATGGCTTTGCACAAGACGTCGGCTCTCAACACCATTCCCACTCCCCCGCCATAAGGCCGGCCGTCGACAATCTGCCGCTCGGTCAAACCAAAACTTCTTAAATTAACAGCTTTAAGATCTAATAGTTTAAGTTTAATCGCACGTTTAACAATACCAAAACTGTCCACAAAATTTTCAATAAATTGCGGAAAGAGAGTGATAATTTTTATATTTAACTTTTTCATATAATTTTCTACTAAATACTAAAAAAACTAAACTACTAAAACTTTCAATTCACGCTTTCGTACTTTCGCCTGCCTGCCGGTAGGCAAGTTCTTTTCGTATTTAGTAGAGACATTAGTATTCTAACAAAATAACCCCGAATCAGCCATCAGGTGACAGCGAACTTCGGGGTTATTTATCTAATTTCGCGTTTTCGCGCTAATTAGAGTTTAAATTCGTCAATAGAAGAATCGTCTACGGACTGGCTTGGGGCCATGCCCATACCGCCCTGGTGACCCATGCCGCCTTCGTGGCGGGGGGACGGACGGTGAGAACCTTCCGGTTCATAGATCTTCAAATTTACACGGGCTTTGCGCTTGGCACCAACAACTCTAAGCAGAGTGCGGATGGCCTTAGCGGTCTGACCCATACGGCCGATTACCTGACCCATGTCTTCGGGGTTCAAATGCAGAGTAATTAAAACTCCCATTTCGTCCACGACGCGCTCGGTCTTTACATCTTCAGGATGGTCAACCAACGCTTTGACAATGTATTCTACGAATGACTGGTCTTGCTCCATTTCCATAATAATAGGATTTCCGGATAGCTACTGTTTAGCTTCGACCTTTTGTCTTTAATTAGCTGGCTATCTTGCCAATATTATACTTGAGGATAAGCGATAATGTCAATTAAAATTTGTTCGCGATGTAGGGGCCGGCCTTGGCCGCCCGTTGATACTGATGGCCAACGATTGCCCCTACAAAGCCCCTACACAAATATCCATCTATTAGCTACCCAAGGGATCCCTCGGTTGTCATAAAGATCTTTACGACACTCGGGATGATTGACAAAAAACTTAAGACAACAAAAATCCCCAAACGTTTTTAGCGTTTGGGGATTTTTAAATTTATAAACGATACTAAGCGGCCAGGGTCGCTTCCGGAGCGGCAGCGGCTTCGGGAGCAGGAGTTTCTGCCGGAGCTTCTACAGCGGCTGGGGTTTCAGCGGCGGCTGGAGCAGAAGCCGGAGCGGCTTCAACCGGTTTTTTCGGAATGGTAAAAGCTTTTACTTTTTTACCTTCCACCAAGCCTTTGGTCACAAACAAATTGTGCACGGTTTCGCTAAGCTCAACTCTTTGGCCGAGCCAATACTTCACCCGCTCTTCTTTAACCTGAAAATTCTTTTTGCGCGGGTTGTAGCTGCCCAAAACTTCAGTAAACTTTTTTTGTACCGGAGCTTCTTTTTCGGCTAAGACAATGCGAAAATCAGCCTGATTTTTTTTGCCGGTTCTTTGTAAACGAATAGTTAACATAGGAGATATTAGATTTAAAATATAAAATTTACGACTTTATAACTGCACTTACAAAATTTCATAGCAGCAAACTCTGAAATTTTGACAATGCATATTTACTGAGCGTGGAAATATTCTAACATTTTTCGCGGATTTGGTCAATATGACCGTATGGCCACGGATACGCCGATAAAAACAGATGTCACGGATAAAAAACCTAAGATGGTGCCCATCTAAATAAAATTAAATGCGCCGCCCTGTCTAAAAGACTGGGCGGCGCACGAGGCCGGCGATGGCCAGCTATTGCTTGAACACCACCGAGCGCTTGGGCTCGGCGCCAAACTGGTAGACCGCAACTTTGCCCGCGCAAGGAGTCTCCTTGCCGGCGGCAAGTGCCGCCAACCGATCAAGAACAACCGCGCCCTTCTTGCAACATTCCTCTGATGAATAACAGCATTTGTCCGGCTCATTCGAGCAGCCAGACGCGCAGCAGCATTCCCATGGCACCGGCCATGGGCGAGGCGGCATGGCCATCAGTTGCAGAGTCGGCGCAGTCGCCGGGACGGTCGCGGTCGCAGTGGCATTGGCCGGCGCAGACGCGGTCGCCGAGCCGGGGTCAGCAGCGAAAGCCGCAGCAGTGATCAAAAAAGCAAACATCAACGTCATCAAAAAAATCTTTTTCGTCATTCTTTCCTCACTTCTGAAAATTTTGATTTGTTCTTGTTGATATTTCAAGCAGCATAAACATCCTCCTGCTCGATTGTCCAAACCTACGTTTAGGCTTAGAAAAAAGACTAACTTTAATTAAAAGGTTAGTCTTTTTCATAAACCTAAATAAAACTTAAAAATTATTTTAGCACAGATTTCAAATATTGTCCAGTGTAGCTGGCTTTTACTTTAATTACATCTTCAGGCGTGCCCGCTACTACCAACTGTCCGCCCTTGTCCCCGCCTTCGGGACCTAAGTCTATAATCCAATCTGAGGTTTTAATCATATCCAAGTTGTGTTCTATTACCACTACTGTATTGCCTTTGTCGACCAGCTTGTTTAACACTTCAATTAGCCTCTTTACATCCGCGAAATGCAAACCCGTGGTCGGTTCGTCCAACAAATATAAAGTCCTGCCCGTGGACGCGCGCGACAATTCGGTAGCCAGTTTGATGCGCTGGGCTTCCCCACCGGACAGCGTGGTGGCGTTTTGCCCGAGGCGCATATAGCCCAAACCCACCTGGCTTAAAGTTTCCAGTTTTTTGTAAATTTGCGGTAGGCTGGCAAAAAAAGTTTTGGCTTCGTCTACGGTCATTTCCAAAACGTCGGAAATAGTTTTGTCTTTAAAATGAATTTCCAATGCCTGAGCATTATAACGTTTGCCGCCGCACTCTTCGCAGGTAATATAAACGTCAGGCAAAAAATTCATTTCCACTTTTATAACGCCGTCGCCCGCGCACTTTTCACAGCGTCCGCCTTTAACGTTAAAACTAAACCTTCCGGCTTTATAACCGCGCATTTTGGCTTCCTTGGTTTCGGCAAAAATATCGCGGATCGGCGTAAACAAACCCGTGTAAGTGGCGGGGTTGCTGCGTGGGGTGCGGCCTATTGGGCTTTGGTCGATGTTAATAATTTTGTCGATGTGTTCGGTCCCTAAAATTTTCTTGTGCTTACCCGGTTCTTCCTTGCTGTTATAAAAATATTTGGAAAGAGCCCTGGCCAAAATATCGTGAAAGAGGGTAGATTTGCCGCTACCGGACACGCCGGTAACACAGACAAATTTGCCCAAAGGAATTTCCACGTCTATATTTTTTAAATTAAATTCAGCCGCGCCCAAAATGGAAATTTTGCGGCCGTTGCCGGGACGGCGCTTTTTCGGCAGTTGAATAAATTCTTTACCCGCCAAATATTGCCCGGTAATGCTCTTGGGGTTTTTTTGAATGTCTTTCGGCGTGCCTTCGGCCACTAATTCTCCGCCGTGCTTGCCGGCTCCGGGACCAATATCAACAACCCAATCCGCCTCACGAATGGTTTCTTCGTCGTGCTCCACTACAATTACCGTATTGCCCAGGTCCCGCAAATCTTTTAAGGTCTGAAGCAAACGGCTATTGTCGCGCTGGTGCAGCCCAATAGAAGGCTCGTCTAATATATAGAGCACACCGGTTAGGCCGCTTCCAATTTGCGTGGCCAAGCGAATGCGCTGGGCTTCCCCGCCGGACAAGGTGTCGGCTGCGCGGTCCAAAGACAAATAGACCAAACCGACATTTAACAAAAATGACAGTCGGGCGTTAATTTCTTTAAGCACCTGTTTGGCAATAGTTAGATCTTTTTGGTTTAAACCTTTATTCAAATTCTTAAAGAATTCGGATGCGGCTTCTATATTGGTTCCGGCTATATCAACTATCCCCTTGCCGCCCACGGTCACACCCAAAACTTCCGGGCGCAAACGTTTGCCGCCGCAAGAAGGACACTGGCGCACGCGCATATAGTTTTCTATTTCCCCGCGCATATATTCGGAATCGGTTTCCTTGTAGCGGCGTTCCAAATTCGGAATCACGCCTTCAAATACCGTCATCATTTCAAATTCGCCTTCACGGCTGGCAAACTCGCCGGAGACTTTAACTTTTTTGTCGCCCGTGCCGTATAAAATCACGTCTAAATATTTTTTGGGTAAATCTTTTATTGGCGTGTTGGTGGAAAAACCGTATTCCTTGGCTACGGCCTGCAAAATGCGGCCATACCAAGACAAGCGCGAAGTTGTTTTACTCCACGGGCGAACCGCGCCTTCGGCCAGAGTTAAACGATGGTTCGGGATAACCAAATCCGGCTCCACGGTAAGCTTATGACCCAAACCTTTACACTCCGGGCAAGCGCCGTGCGGACTGTTAAAAGAAAAATCCCGCGGGTCTAATTGTGAAAGCTGAATATGGCCGTCCGGACAGGCAAACTTTTGCGATAAAATTACGTCCGGACCACCGGCCAGGGTTTTGCCGTCGACTGACATTTTCGCGGCCATTGCCAAACCGTCTCCTAAGTCCAAAGCTTTTTCCAAACTTTCGGACAGGCGGCCTTTGTCCTCTGGTGAAATATTTAAGCGATCAACCACAACGTCAATGGTATGCTTTTTTTGTTTGTCCAGGTTCAGTCCTTGCGCTTCGTTTAAATCCATTACTGTGCCGTCCACGCGCACGCGGGCAAAACCGGCTTTTTTAATCTGTTCAAAAATTACCCGGTGTTCGCCTTTTTGGTCTTTAATAAATGGCGCGAGCAAAATTATTCTGGTGCCGGTTTTCAGCCCCAAAAGTTGCTCGACCATGGCGGCAATAGTTTGTCCTTGAATTTTTTTGCCGCAAACCGGGCAGTGCGGTACGCCAATGCGCGCCCAAAGCAAACGCATATAGTCGTAAATTTCCGTCACCGTGCCCACAGTGGAACGAGGATTATGCGAAGCGGATTTTTGGTCAATGGAAATAGCCGGTGACAGGCCTTCTATTTTGTCTACATCCGGCTTGTCCATAAGTCCGATAAATTGCCGGGCATAAGCGGACAAGCTTTCCACATAACGGCGCTGGCCCTCGGCGTATATGGTATCGAACGCCAAAGAAGATTTGCCGCTGCCGGACAAACCGGTTAAAACCACCAGCTTATTGCGGGGCAAATCTACGTCTATATTTTTTAGGTTATGCATTCGCGCGCCGCGAATGGAAATTTTGTCAGTCATAATGTAATAAATTGGTTTGTATATACTTGTGTATATACAAAGGTATATACATCAACGGCTTGTTTAACTATCTATAAATTTGAATTAATACCCCCTGGCGAAAAAACGCCAAAAGCTAGTAATCAGTCTAGCATATATGTCAAGATTGGGCAATGGACTAAGACCCAAAATACCCCGCTCAAAAAAATAACGACATCAAACAATGAAAATTCCGGCAGGCGTGAGGCGCCTGCCGGAATTGCGGTTGTTCATTTGGCTTACCCTCTGGCTCTTTCGGCCAAGGGCAGGGCGGGTTCTTCCACATCGGGCAAGCCCTCGGCGAACCGGACAACAGCCGGCCAAACAATCACGCCGGCCGACCACCAAAGCGCCACTTTGCCGAACACAAAAGCTACTACTGTCCAGGCACCGACAAAAGCCAGCAACGCAACAGCCACAACGACCCAGTTAGGCACAACATACTGTTCCGGCCCAACCAAAATGATTATCTCCATTCTTCCTCCTACTTCTCTCCGGCCGCAACGGCAGCCGGAACCTCTTGCCCCTCCGGATTGACGCCGGACAGGTTTTGGAGAAACATGACACAAGCAAGAAGAATAAGCGCGACTAGCGTACAAACTCCGACGCAAACTGCGGTTGATTCTCCCTGCCAAAAACCTCTCGACCCATTATACTTTTCCAAAGTGCCTCCTACTTTGCCGAAGGGCTTCCCCACCAAAGAACAAAACCAAGAACCAGCAAAGAAGCCCAGACAAAAACTATCTTTCCGAACAATAACCGGAAATCTTTATGGGAATTCATAACCTAAATCCTAAGTAATAATAGACAAGCGGTCAAGGCATAGATATAATTTAACTATTATGAATGCAATCAGTGAACAATTAAAAAATAAGGTTTCAAGCCTGCCCAAACGGCCGGGCATTTACCAATTCCTCAACGACAAAGGGAAAATTTTGTACGTAGGCAAAGCCAAAAATTTGCAGAGCCGGGTGAGGCAATATTTTGGCCATGACGACACCAGAGCGCAAATCCCTTTTTTAATGGCCGAGGCCACGGACATAAATTACACTGTGGTAAATAGCGAATTGGAGAGCGCGTTTTTAGAAAACACGCTAATTAAACAATACAGTCCCAAATATAATATAGATTTAAAAGACGATAAAAATTACGCCTTTATAAAAATTGATTACTCCACCCAAATCCCCCAAATCGGCTATGCAAGAAAAGTAGAGACGCCTACAAGCTACAAACTAAAAGCTAAAAGCTTATTTTTCGGCCCCTACTCCGCCGCTTACAAAATCCGCAACACGCTAAACCTGGTACGGAAAATTTTTTCTTTTTGCGCCAACGACAAAGTAAGCAACCGTCCCTGCTTCTACTATTATATGCACCGCTGCCCGGGAGTATGCATTGGGAAAATCAGCCTGGAAGAATATAACCAACACCTAGAGAAAATAGCCAAATTTTTGCAGGGCGACACAGCAGGCGTCTACAAAGAAATTAAAAACGAGATGCAAAAAGCAGCCGCGAAAAAGAGATTCGAAACAGCCGCGCGCCTGCGTGACCAGTTAAAGGCTTTGGAACTGCTCACGGAAAAACAAAATGTAATTTTAGCTAAAAAAGTTGACTGGGATATTATTTCCCTGGCTGCTGCTGAAAACCACGCCTGCATTAACTTGTTTAAAGTCCGCGGTGGCAAGCTATTCGACAAGGAAAATTTTATTTACCAGCTCCCTGCCCTCTGGCGGCAGGACGGCCACGAAGCAGCGGCATCGGAAATTATAAATACTTTCTTACAAAAATATTACTTGGAAACCAGCAGCCTACCCAAAGAAATTTTTCTGCAGTATCCGATTGACCGCGAAGACGATGTTGCCGGAATAATTTTTCAACATACCAAAAAAAGAATAAAAATTTCCGTCCCGCAAAAAGGCCAAGTAACAAAACTAATAACTCTCGGCACGGCCAATGCAGATGAATATTTAAAAAACTGGATGTCTGCCCAAGCCGGCCATTTGGACAAAATTAATGCCTCCTTAGCTCAGCTGCAGCAAGTCTTAAAACTAAAAAGCCTGCCCAAACGCATTGAATGCTATGACATTTCCAACATTCAGGGCACTAACCCTGTTGGCAGCATGGTAGTTTTTAAAGACGGGCTGCCGGCCAAGTCTGAATACCGAAAATTCAAAATTTACGGCAAAACCACGCCGGATGATTTTGCCATGATGATTGAAATGCTAACCCGCCGCTTTGCCCGCCTGAAGAAAAAAGATAAAAAATTTCCCAAGCCAGACCTGATTGTTATAGACGGTGGCAAAGGACAGCTTAATGCCGCTCTGTCTGCCCTACAAGCCACTCCCTACCTGCCTGGCGGACAGGCAGGCAAACTACAACCTATGCCTATTATTGGTCTGGCAAAGAGGATTGAGGAAATATTTCTACCAAACCAAGATCAACCCATAATTTTGAATCACGACCAGCCGGGACTTCAACTGCTCCAGCGCCTGCGTGACGAGGCTCACCGTTTTGGCATTACCTTTCACCGTTCCCTGCGCAGTAAGCAAGCAGTCCATTCAGCTTTAGATGATATCCCGGGCATTGGACCAAAAACAAAAAAATTGCTTAAAACCAAAATTGGAACTGTGGAAGAGATAAAAAAAAGAACCGAAGGTGAGCTAGCTTCGCTGGTTGGAATTAAATTAGCTCATTTGATAAAAGAAAGTTTATGAATTTCTAATTATTCTCTGAAAGATCTTTACGATAAATCCTAAACAAGCACCAAAACCTAAATCCTAAATTAATCCATTGGAATTTATTTAGAGTAATTAAAATAATTAGGTTAATTAGAAATTTAGCTACCCCCCAATTGACACGACCCGCTATTTTCTTGTATAATGGGCAAGCAATTTACTTAACCATACAAATTAAAAAATCCTATGTTTTCCAGCGTAATTCTCAAATTCGTCAACATTCTAGTAATGATCTTGCTAATTATTGTTATTTCCCTGCAAAATAAGTCTTCCGGCTTATCCAATGTTTTTGGCGGAGCCGGCAACATTGTTCAAACCAGAAGAGGCTTTGAAAAATGGCTATTTTACGCTACTATCGTTTTAGGAATTCTTTTTGTCGTCATTAACGTCAGTTTCTTGTTTGTTAAATCATAATCCAAATCACGAATTTTATCCGAATGCCCCGAAAACTTTTTGGGAACATTCGGATATTGATTTAAAGCATTAGGATTATACTGCAATGAACGGTTTTCCCCAAAATTTAATCTCTTACACCAAAGCCGCGGCCTTGGGCGTTAAAGAACTCAAGCACATAAGCCTTTCCCGTTTGCGGAAAGTTTTTTCTTTAATGGATAAAAATGAAAAAATCGCCTTGAGCGTTTTATTCTTAGCGGCGCTTTTAAGCCTGGCTTGGTCCGGCCGAAATTTTTATTTGAGCCACACTACTCCAGCGCCGGCCATCGGTGGCAGCTATACTGAAGGCTTACTTGGGCAGCCGACTTACATAAATCCCTTACTCTCACGACAGGAACCGGATGTATCTTTAACTAAACTGATTTTTTCCGGGCTCTATAAATATGACAGCGGCGGCCAACTTACAGCCGATCTAGCCGACGGCTTGCCCATAATTTCAGCTGACCAAAAACAATACACTATAAATTTAAGACGGGATGTCCGCTGGCACAATGACAAAATATTTAACGCTGATGATGTAATTTTTACCATTGGCATGCTCAAAGATCCGGCCTATAAGAGTCCGCTCAGACCGCTCTGGCAAGCTACTACCGTAGAAAAAATTTCCGATTATTCGGTCAAGTTCACAACCAAAGACATTTCCGGACCATTTTTGGACAACCTGACCCTGCCGATTATGCCCAAAGCCGTATGGAGCAAGGTGGAAACTCAAAACTTCTTACTGTCTAAATTCAACCTCGAGGCCATTGGCAGCGGACCGTACGCGATTAAAGAAATAAAAAAACTTCCTAGCGGTAAAATTGAAGAAATTTTACTTCAAGCCAACCAAAATTATTTTTTAGGTCGTCCGAAAATAGACCAAGTAGGCATAAAATTTTATGACGCCGAACAAGATATATTAAATGCCTTTCACAGCCGAGAAATTAACGGGTTTGGCTTTATTCCCTTAGGTAGCAGCTTGTATTTAGACAAGGATCGTTCGGAAACCCAAGTCATGAATATCCCCCTGCCCCAATATCAAGTAGTATTTTTTAACCTGACCAATAAGATTTTGGCCGAACAACCGGTACGGCAGGCTTTAGCTCTGGCCACGGACAAAAAACAAATTATTGAGCAAGTATTTAAAAATAATGCTCTTATCCCCTCTTCCCCGCTACTGTTAACTGCTGCAGCTGAGACCAAATATCCCGAAACCCTAGACACGGAAAAGGCTAAAGCTTTGTTGGAAAATGCCGGTTGGAAAATTGACCCGCAAACCGGCAACCGAGTAAAGAAAAATGTTACCTTAGAATTTACCATTGCCACTAATGATTCACTGGTTAATTCCAAAGCTGCCGAGTTGTTGGCCAACCAATGGCGATCTTTAAACATTAAAGTTAATTTGACCGTTCTGCCCAGCAAACAATTGTCCGATACCCTTATTAAGCCACGCACATTTGATGTATTGTTGTTCCCGCAAAAATTTGGCGCTGACCCCGACCCGTTCCTGTTTTGGCACTCCAGCCAAGCTAAAGATCCGGGATTCAACCTAACCGGTTTCCAAGACGCGGCGGCGGATAAATTAATTACCGAAGCCCGCACTACCACCGACCGGAAAACCAGAGAAGAAAAATATCAGCAATTTAACGACATAATTGTCGCCAGGATTCCGGTAATTTTCTTAGATCAGACAATGTTTGTTTATGCACTGGATAAAAAAATAAAAAATGTCGGGTATGAAAAACTTTACGACCCCTCAATGCGCTTTTACGATATTACCAACTGGTATATTTCGGAAAACCGAGTGTGGCAATGAAACTATTGAAGATTTTTGATATAAGATTTAAGATATAAGAACAAATCAACTTTATTTGCCCAGGTGGCGGAATTGGTATACGCGCACGTTTCAGGTACGTGTGGGAGTAATCCCGTGGAGGTTCGAGTCCTCTCCTGGGCACCAGCCTTCGCTAAAGCTACGGCTGGCCTTTGGCCAGAAATAGTTTTATCGACAAAGATAATTAGAAAAAATGGATACTAATCGAGGCCGCGCGCCTAAACCAGACGAAGACGGGGATTAAAGATTTTTGACAAAAAAACCATTAGATGCTATAATTATAGAAATTGTTCGATTTCCTTCAGAAATTTACCCGGTTAGAAATAAAAAGGATAAATCTAAAGCCAAAACAAATCACTGCCTTAAAAGACTGGTTTATAAAAAATTAGTCAAAATTTCTAACGGGGCAGAAAGCAAAATCAATTAGTAAATAACAGTTAAAAAACTTCTTTTTGTTTGTTATTTGTTAATTGCGTAATATTCGCAAGGCCCGTGCTAGGTCGGTATAGATTCCACTTACCCGGGAAACAAAATTCTAATAAGTAACATTCAAGCTTTCTTTGCTTGAATGAATTAACATAGTTTCTCCGATTTTTTCGGTTAAGCTACAAATACATGATAAAAAGACAAGATCACAGACATCACCGCCCGCCACAACATGGCCGGTCGGCTGGTTTTGGCAAACACAATTTGCCAAACCAAAAAAATGACACGAGCAAAACCACCGGCGCCGAAAGCGGCGACCGGCTGGAAGCTTTAATTAACAAGGCCACCGGCTTGGACCAAAACCGCCGAACAGAACTAAATACCAGTCGCTATACCGCCTCCCGCCAAAACTTACGGATTATTCCGATGGGTGGAGTGGAAGAAGTCGGTGAAAATATGACCGTACTGGAATACGGCGACGACCTCATTGTTATAGATATGGGATTAGCCTTCCCCGACGACACCATGCCGGGAATAGATTACATTATTCCCGACACCAAATGGCTGGAAGAAAACAAGCGCCGCATTCGCGGAGTCATTATTACTCACGGTCACTTGGACCACATTGGTGCCGTGCCTTATATTTTGCCAAAAATTGGCGATCCGCCGGTTTACACTATGGGTCTGACTGCTGCTTTTATTAAAAAGCGCCTTGAAGAATTTGGCCTGCTTGGCCGTTCGAAGATTAATGTTTTAACCAAAGACGACGTTTTGGCTTTAGGCAACTTTAAAATTCGGTTTTTCCGCCTCAACCATAGCATCCCCGACTCCGTCGGTTTGTGTATTACCACTCCGGTTGGCCAAATAATTTACGCCACAGACTGGAAATTCGATCACACCCCGGCTGACGGTAAACCAACGGAATTTGATAAAATTGCCAAATTCGGTGCCGAAGGCGTCACTTTGCTGATGTCCGATTCTACCAATGCCACTAAACCGGGATACTGTGCTTCTGAGCGCGAAATTGGCCTGACCATAGACCGTACTTTTGCCGATATTAAGGGAAGAATAATTTTTGCCAACTTCTCCACTAACATTTCCCGTATTCAGCAAGTTTTTGATTCCTCGGCCAAATATAACCGCAAAGTTATTGTCACCGGTCGCAGCTTGGTCAACAACATTGAAATTGCGCTGTCTTTGGGCTACCTAAAAATTCAGCCGAAAATAATTATTAAGTCCGAACAGGCAAAAAAATTCCCGGACAGCCAAATTTTAATTTTAACCACCGGCGCCCAAGGGGAAGAAGCGGCCGGACTGGCGCGCATTGCCCGTGGTGACCATAAAACCGTAAAAATTAAAAAGGGCGACACCACAATTGTCTCCGCCTCCCCTATTCCGGGAAATGAACGGGCTATTTCGGCAATGCTCTCCAACTTAACCCGCTTAGGAAGTCATGTAATTTACAACAAAACTTTAGACATCCACACTTCCGGACACGCGCACCAGGAAGAATTAAAACTAATGATGGCTTTGGTCAAACCAAAATTCTTTATGCCGATTCACGGTGAGCACCATATGATAGTAGCTCACGCGGATTTGGCCAGAACTATGGGCATTCCAGATTCCAATATTTTTGCGCTCGACAACGGACAAATTTTGGAAATTACTTCCGCCAAGGAAGCTAAAATTACCGAAGACTCCAAAATCTCCAGCGGCTACGTGTTTATAGACGGCCTGGGTATTGGCGATGTCGGTGAAGTAGTTATCCGCGACCGCCAGGTTATGGCACAAGACGGAATGTTCGTAATTATTATGACTTTAGACCGTCGCAGCGGCAAGCTTATTAGTCAACCCGACATTATTTCCCGCGGATTCATTTATATGAAGGGTAATGATGATCTAATTAGAGAAGTAAAACACGAAGTAAGAAAATTAGTTGAAAGCAAAGGCAAAGAAAAACTGGAACCTAACTATGCCTATTTGCGCAATGTTGTCCGTGATGAAATCGGCGAATATCTATATCAGAAAACAGAAAGACGCCCGATGGTTTTACCGGTCGTGATAGAAATCTAAATATAAAAAATCCCGCCTCCGATTGAATCGGGGCGGGATTTTTGTTATACTCTGAGTATGGAAAAACAAACTATTGTTTCCGGAGTCAGGGCTTCGGGCAAACTACATATAGGCAATTACTTAGGCGCATTGCAGCAATGGGTAGAACTGCAAAATCAAGGCCATAATTGCTATTTTTTTATAGCCGACCTACACGGCATTACTACCCCGTTTAAGCCTGAGGAGCTTTCCCAAAACACTTTAGATGTTGCCGCCACTTATTTAGCCGCAGGTATTGACCCGGAAAAGTCTGTGTTCTTTTTGCAAAATCATATTTTAGAACACGCCACTCTGGCCTGGATTTTTAATTGCATTCTTCCTTTAGGCGAACTGGAACGAATGACTCAGTTTAAAGACAAGGCTGGAATACCACCTGTCCTGAAAGAGAATTTTGATGAAATTAAAAAAACTTTAGAAAACGCAAAGAAAAACAAAAGTGGTAAAATTGATATTAAGGATATAACGCCACTTCTTAACATTTCCGAGGATCTCACTAAAGTTATTGTTGCTAGAGGACAATCAAATGCCGGACTGCTAACTTACCCCGCATTAATGGCTGCGGATATTTTAATGTATAAGCCGTCTGCTGTGCCGGTTGGCGAAGACCAAACCCAGCACGTGGAATTGTCCCGCGTGGTGGCCAGAAAATTCAACAACCGCTTTGGCAAAACCTTCCCCGAACCCCACACCTTTCTGCGCAAGCCTCTGAGAATTATGTCACTTTCTGACCCGACAAAGAAAATGAGCAAAACCGGAGACGAAGCAATTTTAATGGATGACTCCCCCGCGGAAATTTCTCGCAAACTAAAAAAAGCCGTAACCGCGTCCGAAGCCGGACATAAATCTCCGGGAGTTGAGAATTTATTTTCTTTGCTCGAACACTTTGGCAACAAAGAAGAAGTCGCGTTTTTCCAGGATCAGCAAAAACAAGGCAACTTAAAATTTAGCGAACTCAAGGAAACCTTAGCTAAGGACATTGCTACTTATTTTGAAAGCTTTAGAGAAAAGAAACAGGAACTGTTAGCCAAACCGGATTATTTGGCAAAAATTTTAGGACAAGGGGCAGACCGTGCCCGCGCGGTTGCAAGCGCGACCTTAATTGAAGTGAAACAAAAAATAGGACTGCTCTAAATTAGAGCAGTCTTTTTTAATATAAGAAATTTATGATTTTTATTATAGCAATTAAAATAGGCAACTAATTTTTTGGTTGTCTTTTTCAATTTCTATAAGGAGGCATTATGTCGGTAAACGCGGCAAGTATTCTTTTAGTTGTCTGCTCGCACGAAGCCGAAGCACGCTTCCTAGCCACAACCTGGAGCAAAACCGCATCCTGGTGCGGGATCATGTTGGCTCACTGGCCTGCGGAAATCCACTTCCAAAGAATGATTCTGGCACTAAGCTACGGCGGGAATATAAAACCTTCGGAAGTACCGGCCTGGGTCGAGGAAGTATCCTACTTTCCCGGCTGCGCGGATTTTTCAGCGGTGCGCAACAGATTATGGCCAAAAACCTTCCAAAATGGCAACGCCCACCCGGAGGTTAAATTTACGAATTTGTTTGTGAGAAAGGAGGCTGACAAATGACGGCTATACTGGTCTTCTCAAACGCGAAGGACATGTGGCTGGCATACCGCAGCCTGACAGGTCTTAAGCTCTATCGGATTGAGACAAATCTTCCGCTTTCGGACCGCGACGTCCGTTGGCAACTGCGCGACAAACGCTCCCTAATTTTTATTGGGATAGACGGCGCAATTCCGTCAATCATCAAACACAATCTTATGGGGGCAAAGGTGATGGTTGTTAACGGAACCGTAACCCAAAGTTTCGTCAAACTGCAAACCCCGCCCGCCAAACCGACATTGTTTCTGGTTCAAACGGCCGCCAAGGCCGCCTAAGCCGGAAAACAAGCAAAAGGCCGCCCGACTCATTGTCCGGCGGCCTTTTCATTTCACAAAATAGTATAATTTTAACCTATTGTTTAAACCTATTTATTAACTCGGTTAACTCCTGGCTTTTTGCTTCCATTACTTCCTTGCTGGTAGCTTCTAAATTTAACCGGATAATCGGCTCGGTGTTAGAACCACGAACAGAAAAACGCCAAGTTTCAAATTCTACAGCCACGCCGTCTAGTTCCGAAAGCTTGCCGGAGGCGTATTGTTTTTTAACTTCCGCCACTACTTCCGGAACACTGGTGACTTTAAAATTAGTTTCTTCAATGGCAAAATATTTGTCAAAATACGGCTGATAAATTTCACTCAATTTTTTTCCGCTGGTAGAAAGCATTTCCAAAATCAGCAAAAACGGCATTAGCCCGTTGTCTAAATAATAAAAATCTTTAAAGTAATAGTGCGCGGAAACTTCACCGCCAAACAGCGCGCCTTCTTTAATCATCTTTTCTTTGTAAAAGCTATGTCCGGTTTTCGTGACGTCAAACTCGCCGCCCAAACTTTTAACCAGCCCGGCTGTGGCCCAGTTAAGTTTGGAATCAACTAAAATTTTTCCCGGACCGTGTTTTTTTATTAAGTATTCGGCCAAAACCGCGGTGGTAAAATAGCCGGATAAAAACCGTCCGGTTTCGTCAAAAAAGAAACAACGGTCGGCGTCGGCGTCCCAAGCCACGCCCAAAGCCGCGCCGGAAGATTTAATTAAAGCAATTGTTTCGTCACGATTAGAAGGGATAAGCGGATCCGGACGGCCTTTAGGAAAGTTGCCGTTCGGCTCTTGGTTTAGCCAAACGACATCTAAATTAAATTTTTTAACCGCGGCTTGCACATTTTGGCCAATCGCCCCAAAATTCAAATTTGCCACCACTTTAAGAGGTTTGATTTTAGCCGCGTCTACCACCGAAAAAACTTTTTCCAAATACGGCTCGCGCACATCCAAACTGGAAACACTCCCCTGCTGTTCCGCCAAAAAGCTAAAACCCGAGGCGGCAATGTCGCGAATTTCATAAATCCCATTGTCGCCGGAAATCGGGGCTGATTTAGCCCGAACCATTTTCACGCCATTATACTCTTTGGGATTATGCGAAGCAGTAACCATTAATCCGCCATCTGAGCCGGCATGAACCACGGCAAAATACATCATATCGGTAGTCACAGTGCCAATGTCTATCACATTCACGCCAAAATCCGTAAAGCCTTTTATGACTTGCGCGTGCAAAGCCGGCCCCGAAAGCCTGACATCGCGACCAACCACCACGGTTTTAGGCTGGATAAATTTGCAATAAGCCTGGGCAATTTTATAGGCCAGGTCTTCGTTAATTTGCGTCGGGTAAACCCCGCGAATGTCGTATGCTTTAAAAATTGAGGTGTCGATGTTATTCATAGTATTTTTAATTACCTTACTAACTCATTTTACTTTTTTCAAACAGCTAAGTCAAAAAGAAGCGCGCCCACTAACCCGAAGGTTTGCGGACGCGCTATGCTCTGGAAAATTCCTCTTATTGGATTTTAGCCAAATCCGACAGTAGGCCATAGTAACCGCAGTACGACTTCTGACCGCTCGCCGTAATAACTTCGAACAAAACAGCCAGAACACCTACCCGCTCCTTGGGGCGGATGTCCACGAGCTTCCTGCAATCCCAAACACGAATCGTAAGAGAGCGGTGCCGGGAACAATACCGCCGGCCATAACGGCGCCAGTGGCTTGCCAGTTTGTCATATGGCATCTTTTTCAGCCTAGAACCTGCCGGTCGCAGTGCGCGGGTGGTAGAGTAAAAGTCACTCACCCCAGCATGCTTCAGCAGGGCGCACAGATACTCAACCTGTGCCGGCTCGTTGCAAGAATCAATGTGTTTTAACCACACCTTCCTGCCGCATGGATCTTTCAGAAATAGGGCCATTGGCCCACCCCCTACTTGGATTTCGCAAAGTCAGCTTGCTGAATCTGCGATTGCCAGAGTATAGCAAAAATAAAAGAAAAAGAAAAGAGGCGGCCGAGCAGGATGCTCGGCCGCCATGCACGCCAACAAATGGCGGCGCTTGCGGGAAAAACAAAAACTATCAAAGCAGAACCAGCTCTACTGCACGTCATTAAGAGCGTTTGTCGCAGCCTGCCAGGCTTTGTCCAAAGCAACCTGCTGTCGCCGGACGAAACTCGGAAGGCCGCCAACTGGCTTTGCGGCATAGGCCTGTGCATCGCGGAACTGCTTAACAGTCCCACAATAAACAACACCGCGAAGTGCCACTTCGACGTAGCGGAAGGGCTTGGTGCTATCAAAGCCCTGCCGACCTTCCAGGACAGAAAGCAACTCAACTATCAAGCTCCTGTCCTTAATGGACGTAATCTGCTTGCGGCTTCCGAAAGCCACCATTGACCCTGGGGTCAATTCGCTTCTGATGTTTTTCAAAATGACCTCCTACAGGACATCTGCAACCAGAACGAGATTTGGTTGCCGAATTTAATATCTATATTATGCCTATTTAATTCTTTTGTCAAAACCCCTGCCCCCCTTGGCCAAACTTATGAGATACTGATATACTGATGCGTGCAGATGCTATATAAAATACTGATTGCAAATATCCGTATTATCAGTATCATCTGTATTAATCCGTATATTAGTATCATATTATGAGCTTTCAAATCGGCATCGTCGGCCTGCCTAATGTCGGCAAATCAACCCTATTTAATGCCATTACCAAAAGTAAGGTAGAAGCAGCCAACTACCCTTTTGCCACTATCGATCCTAATGTGGGAGTAGTCGCCGTGCCGGACGAACGCCTGGCCAAACTGGCAAAGTTAGAAAATAGCGAAAAAATCGTCCCGACTACCATTGAATTTGTAGATATTGCCGGGTTGGTTAAAGGCGCCTCTACCGGCGAAGGTTTGGGTAATAAATTTTTAAGCCACATTCGCGAAGTGGACGCGATTTTGGAAGTGGTGCGCGTATTTGAAAATAAAGATATTATTCACGTAAACGGCTCGGTAGACCCGTCGCGCGATATGGAAACCATTGCCATAGAACTCCAACTGGCCGACCTGCAAAATGTGAATAATCGCCTAACAACCATAAACAAACAGGTAAAAAGCGGCGACCGAGACGCAATTGTAAAAAAACAAGTTTTGGAAAAATATAAAGTGGCTTTGGAAAAAGGCGAAATGGCCGGCACTGTGCAGTTGACCGATGAAGAAAAAGAACACAGCAAAGAAATAATTTTGTTGACCAACAAACCGATGATGTATGTGGTAAACGACGAATTTAATTTGGAACAAAAAAAATTCGCGTCGGAAATTTCAAATTCTAAATTTCAAATTTCAAATCCAATACCAATCGACGCAAAAATAGAAAGCGAACTGTCGGAACTGGACGACGCCGAAAGAGCGGATTATCTTAAAGAACTTGGACTGCCCGAGTCAGGCTTAGACAAAATTATTAAACAAGCCTACAAAACTTTGGGACTAATTACCTTTATTACCGCCGGACCAAAAGAGTCCAAAGCCTGGACCTGCCCGGCTGGTTTTAAGGCGCCTCAGGCCGCAGGAAAAATTCATACAGATTTTGAAAAAGGATTCATTCGCGCCGAAGTTATTCAATGGGATAAACTCCTGGAAGCCGGTGGTTACGGTGAAGCCAGAAATAAAGGCTGGCTTAGAACCGAAGGGAAAAATTACACCATCCAAGACGGCGACGTCGTCCACTTCCTGTTCAATGTGTAGTTTTCCCTCTCCCTGGACGGGAGAGGGATTAAGGGTGAGGGTGATATGCAAAATAAAACACTCATTCCAATCGCTAGAAAACTTCGTAAACAAAAAACCCCTGAAGAAGCTAATCTTTGGCAACTTTTGCGTTCCCGACGATTTCTAGGTTATAAATTTAGACGCCAATTTCCAGTTGATAAATATGTAGCAGATTTTGTCTGCCTCTCAAAAAGATTAATTATTGAATTGGATGGCGGACAACATAATAAAAACCCTAACGATGCAACTCGAGACGAATATCTACAAAAACAAGGATTTAGAATCCTGCGAATTTGGAATAATGATTTAAATATAAATAAAGAATCTGTCTTAGATAAAATTTTTTATACTTTGAACGAATAGCACCCTCATCCCTGCCCTTCTCCCGTCCAGGGAGAAGGATGGGGCAAAAAACAAAAGACTCTTCCGAACATGGGAAGAGTCTCTTTTGAAAGCGCGCGAAACATTGCGCGGATTATTGCGGGGTGCAGGGCACTGTTATGAATGTTGATACCACCGCGGGCCGGCCGCCAATTAAAGTTGGCCGATACCTCCAGGTGGTTAGCACCAAGCGTTTGGCCTGAACAACCAACTGGCGAAACCGCGACTCGTTGTAGTTAGCATCCAAAGACCGCTGTTTAACTTCTTTAACAGCCACCACCTGGCCGTCTTCGCCAATATTAGCTCGCAAAATAACGCGAGCATTAGTGTCCGGACAAGCCGGAGAGCGAAGAATTCTCTGGTCTTTGGGAACCAGCAATCTCCCCTCTTCTTCCGGTCCGGAAACAAAACGCTGGCAAAAAGCCGCCGGCGCAAAAACCAACAGCAACAAAACAAACGCAACCTGCATCTAATCCTCCACTCGAAATTGGGGTATAAATTATTTTAGCATAAAAAAATGACCCCTCTTTTGAGGGGCATATAAAATTGATATTATTTAGTATATTATAGCACTTTTTAAGCTTTTTGTCAATCCTAGACAAAACCCCTTATAATTGCTATACTTTAACCACAATTTACACATTCATAGATTAATCAGCTTAATGCCAATCTGCGTTATCTGTGCCGTCTGTGCATTTGTAAACAATAATAATTCATATTCCCCTACGGGGGATAGAAAGGACACTTTCTATGCCGCAATATGAGCTCATGTATTTGCTTGGCGCGCATGTCGCCGACGACGAAGTGCCTAAAATTTCCGCGCAAATTGTAAAATTTGCCGAAGACTTTGGAGCCACTGACGTAAAAGAGACTCAATTAGGTAAGAAAAAATTAGCCTACCCTATTGGTAAAACCCGCAACGGACACTATGTTGTGGTCAATTTTGCTATGGATGGCAAAAACATTAACGCCTTCGATGCCAAAGTACGCACTCAGGACACCAGCATTATTCGCTACCTGATTGTGAATTTGGACGAGCACTTGGCCAGATTGGAAAAGGACAAAGTTGCCCAATCCAAAATTGTGCGCAAGGGTCCTCCGGCCGAAACTCCAATCGGCAGTTCTCCGGTTGAAGCCGTAATGGAAAAAGCTCCTCGCGCTAAAGCTCCGGCTAAAAAAGCCGCTCCGGTCTTAACGGAAATCAACCAGGAAGAGCTGGACAAAAAGATCGAAGAAGCCTTGAGTGAAGATTTAACCAAATAATTAAATATAATCCGAATACTGCGAATACTGGAAATCCGAATTATCCGAAATCTGCAGCACTCTTTCGGGGCATTAGGATAGCTATTCGGGGCATTAGGATTATACAATTAGTAAATATATGGACTTAAATAAAGTTATGATCATCGGGCGGCTGACTCGCGACCCGGAATTGCGCACCACGCCTTCCGGCGTCAATGTCTGCCAAGTAGGAATTGCCACTTCTTATGTTTACACCAATCAGCAAACCGGCCAGAAGGTGGAACAAACCGAATTCCATAACGTCGTGCTCTGGAGAAAACTTGGCGAGATTGCCAACCAGTACCTAAAAAAAGGCACGCAAGTCTTTATTGAAGGCCGTTTACAAACCCGCAGCTGGGACGGTAAAGATGGCGCCAAACGCTATCGCACCGAAATTGTAGCCGACAATATGATAATGCTCGGCAGGCCATCCGGCGCCACCGGATCGGCCCAGACAGGCTCTTACTCCCCTGCCTCAAACAACAGCCCCGCTCAAACTTCCCAGGCTGCCGCTCCGGTGCAGGATTATCCCGCCCCCGGCGCTCCAGCTGAAGAGCTCCCAACTATTGTCCAAGGTGAAGACATTAACGTAGAAGACATACCTTTTTAAACCAAGTATAAAAAGGAAATTAAAATGCAAAAATCAAAGTGTAAAATTATTGAGTCCGCCTTCGGCGGACACCTACATTTTTAATTTTGATATTTAAACTTTAAAATATTTTATGAGACCACAAAGAGACAGCCAACCACAAGTTAAGAAGCAGTGTTATTTCTGCTCCAACAAAATTTCCACGGTGGACTATAAAGACACGGTGACTTTACGCCGCTTTATGTCCCCGCACGCGAAAATTTTAAACCACAACCGCACAGGCACTTGCCCAAAGCACCAAAGATTAGTGACCAAGTCACTAAAGCAGGCCAGACACATGGCCTTGTTGCCTTTTGTAGCAGCCTAACAAAATTAAAATTGAAAAATCAAAATGTAAAATTACAGATTCCGCCTCCGGCGGAAACCTATATTTTGCACTTTGATATTTAAACTTTACAATTTCACTATGGATTTAAACGATCTAAAAGTTGGAACAATTATCCTCTGGGAAAAACAACCGGTACAGGTAATTTGGTCCAACCGTATGCGCACCGCGCAAAGAAAACCCGTTATGCAGACCAAACTGCGCAACGTCATTACCGGCAAAGTCTATGAATACTCCTTTAAGTTCGGCGAAAGCATAGACGAAGCCGATGTTGTCCGAGAAAAGGCTAACTTCCTTTACACCGACGATTCCGGCACCCACTTTATGAACCAGGAAACTTTTGAGACTACAGATATTCCTAAAGAAGTGACGCTAGAGCAGGAAAAGTTTTTGAAGGAAGGGATGGAAATTCAGATTTTAAAATTTAACGGCAACCCCGTCTCCATCGAACTGCCGATTAAAATTGAACTTAAAGTCACCGAGGCTCCGCCCGACACCAAAGGCAACAGCGGCGGCAACGTTACCAAGCCGGTCATTTTAGAAACCGGCCTGACGGTTAACGCTCCAATGTTTATAAAAGAAGGCGACATCCTACGCATAGACACCCGCAGCGGCGAATACGTAGAACGCGCTTCGCAGTAAATTACAGATATCAACCATTTTTAAACCCCGTTCCGCGAATTGCGGAACGGGGTTTAAAAATATAACCAATTACTGGCCTGATTTATTATAATTATTTTTTAAAATTGCAAAATCAAAGGAGTTAATTATCCCGTCTTTATTTATATCCGCCTGACTAAAATTTTGATTGTAATGAGAATTTAAAATAGAATAATCCAGCGAATTAATTGTATTGTCGTCATTAAAATCGCCGGCTTTAAAGTTTCCCACTGTTAGCGCAGTTCCGCTGTTAACTTGTGTGTCAATATTGGACAATTTAGAAGCAAGATACCCAACCGGCTTTATTCTAATATTTACCAATTGAGGATCAGAACTTAAAAAAGATACTACATAATTACCCTGGGCATCTTGGGTTAGTCCGGTTTGAGTTTCTAAAACACTATTTGCGGTAGATAGGACTGTTGCGGTCATAGCCAACCCTGACGGAACCGCACTCAATCCCTCCACGGAAGTAATATTTATTTTTCTGGGAAATTTGGATGTTGGCGCCGGAATATTTACAGTAATGCTGGAATTAGCGGTGTTAGTTACAACCGGATATCCGTCCGCATCTGAAGATATCGCGGCGGATAATTGAATCGGGATTGACGTATTGGTAACGGAATTACTTACAGTAAAAGTTAAAATTGACAGAACACCGCTGCTAATAATATTGGCGTTTGTTCCGTAAACTAAACAACGGAAGTCTCCGGCTGAAACCATATTACAAGACGTGGTCTTACCGGCCGCGGTGGCAACTGCTCCGTTAGCTGCAGTGACATTGGTAATATCGCCGCTGTTAAACAACAAGTCCCACTGGACGCCAGCCACATTGGTTGAAACTTGCGAAACGTCTATACTCAAATTCAAATTAACCGACCCTCCGGGGTTAGTAGTCGCTGTATTTAAAGACAGCGAAGCGGCATCAGCCGCAAAAACGATGCTGGTGCGCTCGATGTTGACTAAAAAAATACTAACAATTAGCAAAAAGACTTTGATTTTTTTCATATTTATTTTAATTTTAAACTAATTATTAAACGGGAACCAGGGCATTGGCGGAATAAAACCGCCTTTATTCTGGCTTAAAAAGCTAGTTAAATTATTTACCCAGTCACTATTTGGAATTGTTGGTTGAGACGGAAATAACACCGGCGGGTTATTTATTGTGGAACCGGTATTGTTTACCGAATAATAATTATAATTGCATGAATAGTTTACGCATGAGTTAACGGTAATATTATTTACCTGTGGATTGTTATATACAGGGGGGACCGGATTTGGATTAGGGTTAGGGTTGTTGTTGGATGGAGCCTGGGGGATAATTACTGTATTACTAGTTAATAACATACCACAAGCAAGGTCATACATATAGAAAGTATGACTGGAGCCGGGAACCAAATTGTCTACCCTAATAGTTCCGCCGGAAGTGCCTGAGCCAACTACACTCGCAGACCCATCTTGGGTGATTTTTATTTGATTGCTATTTGTGGAAGTCCAAGATACGGTAACAGAAAAATTTGTACCATTCCAAACAGCGGGTAAAAAATTAATAGCAAAATTTCCGCTAATAAAACACTGTCCGCTAGGCGATGAGTTCACCACTACTCCGCACTGGGCGGTTTGACCGTCACCGCTGGTCACCTGAACTGTTTTGTTCCCGGCTGAAGGATAATAAGTAACAAATGAACCTCCACTACCTGCGGCAGGGATACCATTGCCATTCCAGGTATAACTTCCTAACCCTCCTGTGGCAGAAAAAACAACCGCCTGATTAACATTTACATTGGCAGATGAAGCAGTGCAGGATAAATTTGGATTGGTTTCGGGCATGTTCACCACTACTCCGCACTGGGCGGTTTGACCGTCACCGCTGGTCACCTGAACTGTTTTGTTCCCGGCTGAAGGATAAACAGTGCTAAAATTATTCCCGTTGCCGCTTGTCGGAAATCCTCCGCCTGTCCAAGAATACGGAGCACTGCCACCATTCGCGGCAAAACTGACTGTGGTATTAACATTTACATTGGCAGATGAAGCAGTGCAGGATAAATTTGGGTTAGCTTCAGGTATATTAACAGACACTGTGCTTAATAATTGGCCGCAGGAAACATCTGACATTTGAAACGTGTAAGAGTGCCCCGGTAATAAATTACCCACCTCTTGGCTACCGGAAGCGCTGCCGGCAATCACAACCGTGGCAGAAGATCCGCCAGACTGAATTATTTTTATTTGATGTTCCCCTGAGGAAGACCAAGAAAGATTAACAGTATAAAATGAACCGTGTTTTACCGGAGCCGATGCTGTTATAGATGAATTAATATTAGGCTCGCAGACAGGAACATTCACCACTACTCCGCACTGGGCGGTTTGACCGTCACCGCTGGTCACCTGAACTGTTTTGTTCCCGGCTGAAGGATAAACAGTGCTAAAATTATTCCCGTTGCCGCTTGTCGGAAATCCTCCGCCTGTCCAAGAATACGGAGCACTGCCACCATTCGCGGCAAAACTGACTGTGGTATTAACATTTACATTGGCAGATGAAGCAGTGCAGGATAAATTTGGATAACTTGGCTGTTGTACCACCAAACTGCAATTGGCTGTCTTGCCGCCACTTAGCACAGTCGCCGTATAGTTTCCTGGATTAGAAAAAATTGTATTAAATGTTTTTCCGTTAAAACTAGTAACAGAACCGCCGCTTACAGTCCAAACAAAATTTTGTCCATCGCCTCCACCAGCAGTAAAAACAACCGAACTGTTAATTTGCGCCGGGGAAGGAGAAACCGAGCAGGATAAATCCTGCGTCTGTGTTACAACTACTATTTGCGGACAAGCAACTGTTTGGCCACCGCTAATTAACTGCACTGCATAACTACCAGCTGCGCCAAAAGCCGTATAAAAAGAACTGCTCGAACTTTCAGCTTGAGAAGCTGGATTACCTCCTGCAGCTGCCCAGGCATATTGCCCATTTCCACCGCTGGCGACAAATCTTATTACCTGATTAATGTTAATTGTAGAATCACCGGAATATTGACAAACCGGCTGTGCCACAGCATTATTATTGACATTAAATGAGATGGCAACAGAATGACTGATGTTGCCTTGGGAATCTACGGCTTGTGCCATTAAAATGTGAGCCCCGTTGGCAACTGATTTAGAATCCCAAGACAAAGCATAAGGCGACTCGGTAACGGTTCCTAATAAAATATTGGTATCTAAATAAAATTTAACATTGGAAATACTTCCGGAAGCAGCAGAAGCGGTTGCAGACAAAATTACATTGGAACCTGAGGCCGTAACTCCGGCAGCTGGAGAAACAATGGCCACTGTCGGCGGAGTATTATTCACCACAGTTTGCAAAGTAATAGTTCCGTCACTGGCGCTCATTGGCAAAGCAGAACCATCGGGATCCGAAGCAGACAAACCAGAAAATTTTAAATCAATAACAGGACCGGTAGCGGCATTGCTTAATTTTACAGTAACTGTGCCTAATGTCCCCTTGGTAATCGTGTTTGTATTTAAACCGAACACCACACAACGAAAAACTCCGGCTGAAAGAGCAGAACAGCTGGCTGACTTACCTGCATCCTTAATTGCTTGACCATCCCCTTTCCAGGTAATAGAAGAAATTTGCCCGGAATTATAATTAATATCCCACTGTATGGAAGCCGGCTGCTTGGAAGAGCCGGAAGGATCAATAGACAAATTTAAATCTATGGAATCTCCCGGTTTTGCTGAAGTTGCGGAGTCAATCTTTATTAAAACTGCATTATCAGCTTGTGCTAAAGAAAAAAGAGCAAAACCGCGGTCAAATAAAAATGCCGCGCTTATCCCTAACAACAAAAAAAATAAAATGTTTCTCTTATTTGGCTCAAAAAAATATTTTAATACCCGGTTTAAATTCATAAAATTCTTTTTCAATTATAAAGACTCCTTGGCTTGGGAAGTTATTTGAAGATAATTTCCACTCGCTCTACGCGCAAATAAATTTTGGTGTTAGAATTTTATTTTTTGAATGGCGGGCCGGGGTTTTAGTCCGGCCCTTTTTGAGCTGTTGTTCCTGTGGCGGCTGAGGATCGGGATTATTTTCCGGAGGAATTGTAACGAGTATCGCCCCGGAAGTTCCTTCAACTAAGACAGGACCTCCATCTTCGTTGACACCGCAAACGTTTTCTACCCCGATGGCCAAAGCCTGGTTAAAGTCTGCCGGCAAGGCAATCTCTATCCTGGCCACCAGTCCGTCGTCCGGAACCCCGAAATATAGGCAAGTGATTGACGTCCCTTCCCCTTCAGCCTTGTTGCAAACAAAAGCCGGGGTTCCAATATTCTCAGGGTTTAAAATCAATTTCCACTCTTGCCCTTCGGCAAGCTCGGGAAGGTTTAACGTCCACTGAAGGCCAAAGACCTCTTCCTGTTCTTGCCCTTGCAATCGCAACTCAATACTGTTTACTTCGCCAGGAGTTCCGATTTTGGACTCAACTACCAGTCTAGGCTGAGCGGAGGAAACCGCTGCAACAAAAACAAAAACTATCGAACAGAGTCTCATAAATCCCCCTTTAATTATGCCGGTTTCCCGCTTGTTTAAGCGGATAACCACGCTTGAACATAACCTATTATATCATAAAAATTGCCGCCGACGCTAGAACGCGCCGACGGCAAAACCGGGAAACTTTAAGGGCTGGGAATGGCAGCCGTGGCTTCGTTGCTGTAAACACTCTCCCCTGCCGGAGAAATTGCGGTTACCACGTAATAATACGTGGCCCCGGAAGTCACATTGCGGTCAATCCAACTCAAGGCCGGGTTGGTCGTTGAAGACTGGATAAGCGTGTATGGACCGCCTGCGGCTGTTCCCCGATACACCTTGTAGCCGGTCACACCCGAAGATGAACTCGCCACCCAGCTCAGTGTAACATAGTGATTGCCGGTTATGCAGCCTTTCCCAAGAACCGCATTCACAACCCTTTGGACCACGACAATGTTGCAAACATTGCCGTAAACCTGGGCGGTGCAAGCAGCTTTTCCCAACGCCATATTGACCGCGAGCTGAATATCAACCGCGTTAACGGTTCCGTCTGAATTCAGATCACAGGCGTTTAGTTGCTGGCCACATACGACCGCGGGCAACAAAAAACAGAAAACAGTGATGAGGATTGTTTTTCTCATCCCTTACCTTACCCCCTTTAACTTTTATTTAAACACAAATCCTAAATCAAAAAATTATTTAGCGCAGCCGGAAATCATTGCTGGTCATTGGCGAGAGGCGCGGCAAGCGCAAGTCCGAAGAGTTAGCATTCACAATAAAGCTGGCTTGGCCGCCGTTGTTTAAAAAGGTATTCCAATCCGGTACCGGCATTAAACCTTGCTCGTGGACAAAATACACAGTTGAGCCACTCTTAACCCAGCTCCCCCATGGGTGGCTGGAATAAGCATTGGTCATAACATAACCTGAATCTGTTAAACCGGAAGAACCAACTTCCCAAACATTAGCAAACTTATAACCCAAAGCGGTAAAAACTTTAGCGCTCGCAAAACCGGTTTTGCTATTCTTGTAAACAATGTATACTGTACCGTTTTCGGAAATTAACTGGCCATTGGCATAAGTACTGGCACCAAGCACGGTGTTACCCGGATATTGCAAGCCGCCGCCATTGTAGCCGTAATAACCGCCTGAACCAACAGTAACATATAAGGTAGAGCAAAATCCTAAACTTGAATGGCAGATAGAAATGTTGGTGTTGCCATTTTGACTACCATATAAATTTAGCACTGTGCCGGAAATACTGGCTGTGGCCACGTTCGGATTGCTGTTGGAAGAAACATAATAGACATTGCTATAACCATAAGCACTGGCCGCATACGCACCACTGTTTATGGAAACAGCTAGGCTCTGTCCAACATACAAACTCGGAGACGAAGGGCTAAACCATAAATTTCCACTGCCGCCGCTCGAACCACCGTTAACGGTGACGTATAAAGTGGCGCAGGCACTAATATTGTTTTGACATACTGTTATTGTAGTAGATCCTCCGGTTATGGCATTTATATATAAACTATTGCCTGAGATGCTGGCCGAGGCTACATTAGAATTAGTATTGGAAGATATATAATATGTGCCATAATAACCGCCGTTATTATATATTGTCACCGTGCTATTTTGGCCCGAATTTAAAGCCAAACTGGAGGGAGAAAAATAAATATTGCCGGTGCTCGAGCCGCCGTTGACAGTCACATAAATAGAAGCACATTGGGTGGAAGAACTAATTGCGCAAACATATACAGTGCTGCTTCCTTGGGCGCTACCGTATAAGTTGACTTTATTTACATCTAACGAGGGATTTACTACCAAAGGACTGCTGTTGCTGGAAACATAAATTGCCGGCGCATTGTAAGCAGTGACGGTGAGGGTTTGGCCAATATTTAAGGACACGCTAGTTTGAGACAAACTTAAACTTCCGGAAGAGCCTCCGGAAACAGTAACGTAAATATAAGCGCACCCGGAATTATACGCGCAGACGGAAATAGTCGTACTTCCGGATTGGCTGCCATAAATATTAATCGTATTGCCGTTGACGCTCGCTGTAGCCACAGACGAATTGCTGTTGGAAGAAATGTATAAACCGGAGACGTTATAAGCTGTTACAGCTGCTGTTTGTCCGGAACTTAAAGACACGCTGGTTTGGGACAAATTTAAGCTGCCGGAAGAACCGCCGGAAACGGTGACATATAAAGTAGCACATCCGCTGCCCCCGCTTTGGCAAACGCTAATATTAGTGGTACCGGAAGTTAAAGCATAAACATACAAGCTGCTGCCGGACACACTGGCCGAGGCTACACTTGAATTAGAATTGCTGGAAATATAATAATTCCCATAATAGGATCCGCCATTGTTATAAATTGTTACAGTCGAGCTTTGTCCGGAGGACAAGCTTAAGCTGGACGGAGAAAAATAAATATTGCCATAAGAAGAACCGCCGCCTACTGTAACATACAAACTGACACAGCTGGAAGAAGCTCCGCTTTGGCAGATGGATATTGTGGTGCTGCCGGTTTGATAACCATAAACATTTACTGTGCTGCCGGAAATACTTGCGGAGGCAACATTGGAATTGCTGTTGGAAGAAATATAATAACCGCCGCTATAAATATAACTGCCCATGGAAACATTAGCGGAAGCACTTTGTCCAACATTTAAATTTAAGCTGCTCGGGTTTACAGTTAAACCGCCAACATTATTGCAACCATAATAACCACAACCGCTGCCCCCACCCGGATAAATAGAAATAGTAGATGTCTGTTGGCCGCCAACCGTAGCATACATTTGCACCTGGCTGGAACTGCCATCAGACGGCAAACTTATAACTTGGGTAAAATAACCGGACTGGTCAGTCTGCCCAATATTATTAACCGTGGTCCACAAAGTGCTGGACTGACGGTAAGACAAATTGATCTGGCTATAAGTAGCCGCGCCGGATATATTAATTTGGACGTTATTGTTTCCGCCTTGATAGTTAGCGGAAAGAGTTGGATAATAGGCGATGGCGCTTGTGGCAAAACCCAGAGAACTGGCCAAAAAGACCCCTAAAACCAAACTTTTGATAAATTTAGACATATATTTATTTGTTAATTCTTGACTTTATATTGTACTCTTTTTAGCTACTTTAGTCAACAATGACAGGCAAAAAATGAAAAGGGCTCCCGGAAACTTCTGACGAAGTCTGGGAGCCCTGCTAAGCTATTAAGCAGCCAAGAATTTGGCGCTCGGCTTAGTTCCGGATGAACCGTTGCCCGGAGCCGGAGATTAGTTTACCACCCCCCTTTCTTTGGAATTATTTCTACTGAAAACCGAAATTCCTGGAGTCATAGTAAACCCTTTCTCTTCGGACATTGACGCGACCAACCCACGCGGGTCGGGAAAAAACCGATTAAGACCGCATAATTTCATCGATAATGTCACGTGTTGGGACAGAGTACTTCCTGCCAAACCAGCCTGGTGCCCTGTCATCTTGTGCCGTCCCGTTCATACGGCTGACCAATGATGGCCTAACAGACTTTTTGGCAGGGTTGTGGCGCTCAGTAGAGACAGCCTGTTCTGGGGGAGGCGGCGACACATGAGTACGTGGCTCCCGCCCATTGTTGTTACGACGTGGTCCCATAAACCTCCTTAAGTCTGGGTATTAAAATACCCCTTATCTCACGCGAGACTTGGGGTATTTGTAAACAAATTAAAGGCAAAGCTCTCCCGATTTTCTACAATGCTTGAAGCGAACAATTCAGTCATAAGAAGTCTTTAATACTTTGCGTCCCTATTATAGCACATTCAAATTATTTTAAAAATTTGAGCCAGGCTATGGCATTTTGTGCAGCTTTGGCCCCTTCGCCCATAGCGGCCAATTGGCTGTCCGGAAAACCGGCAACAACACTGCCGGCCGCGTATAAGCCGCTAATATTTGTAACTGCTGCGGAGTCTGTTTTAATCAAACCCTTACTGTCTTTATAAGCTAATAAATCAAATCCAGTATTCCCCTCCCCTGTTTTTTCATCTCGTCCACTGCAAATAATTACGCTTTGGGCATAACAGATTTGCCCGCTCTTTAACTCCAAAGAAAAACTCACCACATTTTTTTCCAAAGACAAAACTTCCTGCGACGGCAAAAATTCCAAAAATTTAGCATTACGTTTTAGTTCCTGCAAAAAAAGTTTTTTTAAACTTTCATAATCAGACAATCCTAAATTATCGCTTTGGCCGGAAGTGGAAAAACCCTTAGCTACCACTAAAGTTTTGGTTTTGCTTTTTGCTGCGGACAGTCCTGCCGCCAATCCAGCCGCCCCTGCACCGATAATTGCAATATTATACATTTTTCAGTTGGCAGTTATAAATTTAAATATCCCTGTTATTACTGTCTATTTGTCTCCCTGTATCTCTAACTCTCCAGTATGGTATCTCACTAGCTTTCTAATTCTCTAACTCTCTGTATATCTACTTTAATCTCTTTTGGATTTTGGTTTAATACCAAACCGGTAACGGCCAGTAGCAGCAAGCCCGCGCCTACCAGCTGCCAAAGGCTTAAACTAATGCCTAAAAATTTCCAGTTAACGGCAGTTAGCGCCAAAGGGTATCCCAACTCCATTAAAGTGGCCACGGAAGCCTTAGTATGCTTTAAACCATAATAATAGAGCAAGAGGGCGAAAAACCCGGTGAGCAGTGCAATTATTAAAACATTTCGCCAAAATAGAGGAGTCATTAAGCCGAATTGGAAACTACGGCTAGCCGTCACATAAATTGCTAAAAATAAAGCGCCAAAAATAAACCGCATACCGTTTACAAAATGTAAATTTAAATTTGTCATTAAACTTCTGCCAACCACTGTGCCTCCGGCCCATAACATGGCAGCCAACACCGCCAGCAGCGGGCCCTTAATGCTCACACTCCCCGCACTTTGCCATAATGCGGCCGGCGCCGTTATGCCAAAAGTGACCAAATACGCGCCAACCAAAGCGGGCAAAGCAAACACCCAAAACTTTGGGTGCAATTTTTCTTTTAAAAATATTACGGCCAAAGCCACGGCAAAAATCGGCTGCAATTTTTGTAGTAGCGCGGCTACGGTAAAATTATAATTCATGGCCACCGCACCCTGAACAAACAGCAACGCTCCCAAAGCCGAAGCGCCGGCGCCAATATACAGCAAACCCGCCCATTGTTTTTTAGTGACGGTTTTAAACTGAGCGCGATTTTTAATTAACCCGGGTAAAGAAGCAGCCGAGTTAAATAAATGTTCCAGTAAAGAAATAAACCCCGCGCCTAAACCGCCAACTAAAAGCGGTTTTCTAAACGGACCATCCCCTGCCCAAAGAAGCGAAGCGAGAAAAACAATTAGAGGAGAGATTTTTTTTTGAGGCATAAAGATAATAGAGAGTTAGCGATAAAGAGAATTAGAAAGACTGAGAATTAGTACTTAGTCGGAGAAGTCTTCATTTTAGAAACTAAACTGGTCAACATTTTTTGAATTTCTGAATTTAAATTTTCCGCTGTTTTGTAATTAATTTTTGGATACTCATTTTTTGCAATTGTTAAATGCGTCTCCAACTCTGTAGAAGATCCGTAGGAAATATTCAAAAATCTTATAAACTCAACTTTATGATTTCTCCCCCAACCTTCGGCAATATTTGCCGGGATGGAAATTGAAGCCCGAATCATTTGTGAAATCAAAATAAACTGTTCAGATTTTGGTAATTGCTTGGCGATTAAATAAATCTCTTTTACCAGCTCAATTGCCTTTTGCCAAACAACCAATTCTTTATAGGTATTTATCTTCATATTTTCGCTATCTACCTCTAATTCTCTAACAGACTATCTCACTAACTTTCTAATTCTCTAACTCTCTGTATATCAAACTTAATCTGTTTTTTTAACTCTGCCTCATTTTTAAACTTCTTAAATGGCCGAAGGTATTTTATCAAATGCAAAGTAATTTTTTTGCCGTACAAATTTCCTTTAAAGCCAATTAGGTGTGCTTCTAGTTTTGGCAATCCTTCTTTATCTATAGGCCCTATAATTATCCCCGCGGGATAATTTCTGATTTCCAATTTCTGATTTCCAATTTCTGCCATTCCTGCATAAATACCTAATTTTATATTCTGTTTCCTGCGGGAATAGCTTCTCCTGTCCAAATTAGCAGTCGGAAAACCTAAAAGTCTGCCATACTGCTGGCCTTTAACAACTAGCCCGCTGATGGTTACTGTTTTTCCCTTTTTAGAAGATTTTTGAATCATGAATTAAGAATTATGAATTATGTTTTTCCCTTGATTCTTAATTCTTACTTCTTAATTCTGTTTCTTGCTCGGCTATAAACTTTTCCACGTCTAACGCGGCCATACAGCCCATACCCGCGGCGGAAATCGCCTGGCGGTAGCGAGGATCGTTTACGTCTCCTGCAACAAACACCCCTTCAATGTTTGTTTTTGTACTGTCTTTAACTTTTACATAACCTTTAGCGTCGGTCTGTATGCCGGCATCGGCAAAAATTTTTGTGGCCGGCGAATGGCCAATGGCCAAAAACATTCCTTGAACCGAAAGCGTAGATTCAGTGCCGGCAGCGTTATCTTTTATCTTTAATCCTTCCACGGAAGTCTCTCCCAAAACATCCGTCACTGTGACATTGGTAATAAAAGAAATTTTTGGATTATCCTGGCAGCGCTTTAGCATTATTTTGGAAGCTTTAAATTCGTCGCGGCGATGGACAATGTAAACTTTATTGGCAAACTTGGTTAAAAAGGATGCTTCTTCCATAGTGCTATCTCCCCCGCCGATTACCGCGACATCTTTGCCTTTAAAGAAAAACCCGTCGCAAGTGGCGCAAGCTGAAACGCCCTTGCCGCGCAAGCGTTGTTCGTTAGCCAAACCCAGCCAGTTGGCTGTGGCTCCGGTAGCGACAATAACGCTCTTAGCCAAATATTCCCCTTTTTCTGTTTTGACGCTAAATGGTTGTTGTTTAAAATTAACTTCGCTGGCGCTTTCGGGTAAAATAACCGTGCCAAACCTTTCGGCCTGCTTGGTCATATTGTCCATAAGTTCCGGGCCCATAATGCCGTTTATAAATCCCGGGAAATTTTCCACTTCTGTGGTATCCATTAACTGCCCGCCGGGTTTTTGTCCGGCTAATACCAAGGGTTTTAATTCCGCTCGTGCCGCATAAATGGCCGCGGTTAGCCCGGCCGGACCGGAACCGATGATTATAACATTATATACTTTGGGGTTATTCATAACGCAGATTTTTAATTCTATTTAAATAAATATATTATCTCTAAATTTTTAATTATTATCACTTCCTCTGAATACCTTCAGGCTTACCGGGACAATTACAAATTCCCCTGCCGGTTTATCTATTTTAACACCCATCCTAAGCCTTGACAAATTACACAAATAAGCCTATACTGCCGGGTCCTGCCCGATTGGTCGCCAAGAGCGAAAAAACCAATCGGCCAGGAAAAGATCTTTAACATATAGGAGGGAAGAAAGGAACCTTATGGATTCCTTGCTGTTCCTAGGCACCACGGTGGTGGTCCTGGTTTTATGGAGCCTGCAAAGCAGTTCTAAACTGCACCAGGCTTTAGGCAAACATGCCGACAAAACCAAACTGCTGCCTCATGCCTTTAGCATGCTAATAATTAGCGCTCAGATTTCCGAGCTGCTAAAAGTCATAGAGCATGCTTCAGTGACCAATGTGGTCGGCGCGTTCTTCTTGCTCGCCATCATTGCGGCCACCAGACCGGGAACACAAGGAGAACTCCACTAAAATAGGGTTCCCGGATGCAGTATTCGCAAAGAGCCCGTCCCGACAAAATCGGAACGGGCTCTTTCATTTGTTTTCCTGCTACGGCTACTTTAATTCCCCCAGCACCACCGGCAGATCCAATGTTTCTTTGCCGCGGACAATCTTTAACATAATTTGCGTGCCGGCTTGATATTTTTGAATTTCAGAATCCACTTCATTATTGGCATTTAAAGTTATGCCGTTAATCTCGACAATTATATCTCCGCCTTTAACTCCTGCTCGGCCAGCCGGAGAGCCGGCGGCCACAGATTTAACATAAGCGCCGTTATCTTCCGGCAATTTATCTGTTGCCTGAGTTAGCGGAGTGATGCTCACAAAACTAATTCCCAAAAACGGCCGGGAAATTTTACCAAAAGTTTTTTGTTGAAACAACGCATCTTTTACAGTATTAATTGGCACCGCAAAACCCAAAGAAGTACCACCTTCGTCAAATAAGGTATTTATTCCCACTACCTGTCCTGCTAAATTAATTAACGGTCCGCCGCTGTTGCCTAAATTAATAGCCGCGTCGGTTTGAATTAAATTATTCAACCTTACTGCGCTGCCGTCCGGCTCGTCTATCATCCTTCCCAAGCCGGAGACTACGCCGCGACTGACGCTATTTTGATAGCGACCCAAAGAGTTGCCAATGGCCATAACAGTCTGGCCGGTTTCTAACGCATCGGAGTTGCCCAGTTCGGCGGCCGGCAAATTAGCGGCTTCTATTTTTAAAAAGGCAATGTCGCTAAATTTGTCTGTGCCAAAAATCTTTGCCGGATATTTGCTGCCGTCTGGTAAAATTACCGTGTAATCTAAATTAGTCCCAGCCACAACATGATTGTTGGTGACAATTAAACCGTCTGCCTCAAGGATTAAACCTGTGCCAAGCACGGCCTGGGAGCCTGCAGTTAAAGACATTCCGGAGCTACTGGCAATTTTAGGCAAACCCAAAACATTAACCGTAGATGCTTTAATTTTCCTAACCGCTAAAATCGCCTGTTGTTCGTCTGTAAGCGGTGCTGTGCTTTTAGCCGTCGGCTTAATTAAATTAAATTTAATATTTTCACTCCCGGCTTGTTGAGTGAAAAAAATAATTCCTAAAACCCCAAATCCTGTTATTAAAAATTTATATAATTTGTTCATTTATGTCTTCTACTTAATGCTAAATTTTGTTCCCTTGCCCCCTAATTTTGCTCAATTTTACTTAATCTTGGTCAATTTTGTTCAATTACACTACTCAATCCCCTGTTCCTGCAGCTCCTCCAATATCTGTCTGGTGGCCGCCAGCCAGTTTGGATTTTTTGGTTGGACATAAACTCCGTTCATTTGTTCCAGTGACCAATTTTTATACCGTCGCTCCAAGAGCCGGTTAAAATCTATTACCCAGTCATTTAAAGTTTTGTACTTGCGCCAGTAGTCGTGGCCGGGCTTTACGCCGATATTGCTGCAATTATTGTCCACGCAATTTTTTCCAAAGGTGCTTTCGGCAAAAGAGATGGCTAAAATTAATTTCCAGTGCGGTTGCTCGGCTATGGTATCGGCCACGGAAGCAAACGGAGTTTTTTTGCCCTGTAAATACGCGCGTAGTTTTTCTTTACGCGTGGCCATGCGTTCGGCAGCCTTGGCCTGCCGCCCCTCTTCGGCCACGTTATTTAAATAATTTTCCAGCTGGCCAATAGTCATATTATAGAGGACTTCATTGGGCACGTTGTTTATTGGCCCCAAATTGCCCGTGGAGGGAATTGTTACACTAGCGGCCGGCGGTGGCATAATATCTTCTGCCGCGGTTTTCGTGGTTGTTAGGGCGGCCCAAGCTCCCCCGCCAAACGCCAGCATTACACCAAACACTGCAGCCAATACAGGCACCCTTTGCCGATTATAAACCTCCACAAATCTCCGCCACTCCCCTTGGGCTAATTCGTGCGAATTGGCCCATAAGGATTCTAGGGTGTTTTTGTTCAAATTTTTCGCCCAATTATTAAAACTGCCGGTTAACTTTTGCCAAAAACTTATTGGCGCAGGAATAATTGCCTGCGGCGGGACTGAAAAGTTTGTAAGAAAAACTTCCCGCTCGACAAAATTAGTTTTAACTTTAGACGCAGAAATACCATCCACCGGCAAAATATGTTTAATAGATAGCCGAGGCGCTAAAATTTTCTTTGGTATTTTTGTCTGTTTAATGCCGTCTAAATTTTTCATTTATATTTTAAAAACTTAATTGCTCAGCTACCGGGAACGGATGTCCGAATGTTTTTTATGAAAAGGGTGGCCAAAAAAGACCGTCCAAATATAATTTATACCATAACGCAAAGGCGTGAGCAAAAACCCTTCGGCTTTTACCCGGCGGCCGGAAGCGCCTATTGGCAAGCGCAGTGTAAAAACTACTTGCCCGACTTTATTTAAACGCTTAGCAATATTGGCATCTTCGCCATAAAAATTAAAGTCGGTATCAAACCCGCCAATGCCGGCTAAGGCCGAACGCTTAAGCACAAAATTTCCGCCCTGAACCATAGAACCCACGCGCAAAACAAACCGGTTAAATAAATACAGCGCGTAAACAATATAATAATATCCCTTAACGCCCCAGTTAAACCACACCGGCATATCATAAAAAACGTGCGGGCCACTAAGGCACACTAAGTTTGGTGTGGTTTGATAATATTTTATTACTTTATCCAGCCAGCCTTGGGGCATTATTGTATCTGCATCCACGTTGGCCACGAGTTCTCCGCTACTGGCAGCAAAGCCGGCCTGGCGGGCAAAGCTCAAACCCTTACGCGGCTCATCCACCACTTTAACTTGCGAATAAGTTTGGGCGATATTTTTGGTTTGATCTGTACTGGCATTATTTACCACAATAATTTCCCAAGCCAAAGATTTGCCGGAGAGCTCTTGGAAAATTGAATCCAAACAAGCTTTTAAATGATTCTCTTCGTTATAGGCGGGAATGACAAAACTTATTTTCATTGTATTTTTAGTAAACTTAATTCTTAATCATTATACCCTGCCTAGCCTCACCTTTACAACTGCAAACAGTCTGTTATGATTCCTAAACAACAATTAAAATTTACCCCGTTAGAAGTTAAACTTATCTTAGAGATTGCTTCAAATAACGCGGTAATAATGAAAAGGACACAATAATATGGAAACTTCCAACGGGGTGAACAAAGGGCTAGTAGCAAAAATTGAAATAACCATTAAGAATACGCCTGAAAAAGTTTGGGAGGCTTTAACTAAGCCCGAAATAGTTAAGGAATATTTATTTGGCACCAATTTGGTGACAGACTGGACAGTGGGCGGGCCAATAGTTTACAAAGGCGAGTGGGAAGGAAAACCGTACGAAGACAAGGGCACGGTTTTGGAATTTACTCCGACCACAAAAATAGTTTCCACTTATTGGTCTGCTATGAGCGGCCTGCCGGACGTACCGGAAAATTATAATACCATTACCTATGAACTGGAGGCCGTAGACGGAGGCACTAAACTCACCCTGCTCCAGGACAATAACGCCACGGAAGAAAAGCGCGACCACAGCCAAAAAAACTGGACAATGGTCTTAGAAAAAATGAAAGAAATTCTGGAAAAATAGTTTATTAAAATAGGCGGCTCTCCAAAAGGATGAGCCGCCTATGCCTTGCCTGGGTTGAACAGCCTACTGGGGTGACAGTTGTCTTTCCCAAAAATTAACAGTCGTAGAAAGCAATTCCACTGCTAACGGATCACCGCTATCCAGAATCCTCTCAACTCTTTTAACGAGCTGTGAGATTTCTTTCTTTGTAAGAGGCTCCAGTGCTTTTTCCCCAACCGACGCCACAGCCTCGCTAATTGCCTGGCCTGCAAAATCTTTTATCGACACACCTTGCTCTGCGCAGTGGGTCTTGAGTTTACGATGCAAGCCTTCACCCAACACTACTGATTTCATCCTCTTTCTCCTTAGCGACATAATACCCTAATCAAATAATTATTACAAATAGAGCAAAAAATGACGCTGTCATTTTTTGCTCTATTTATTATCGAGGTGGTGTAAAACTATTTAAAAATTATCAGGCACGAGAACACAACAAGAGTGGTTAGGAAAAATATTCCCAAAGTATAGCCCAAAAGCTGCAGCGATTCTTTTTTCTTTCCGTCCAAATACCAAAACACAGGCTGGCCAAACATTAACGAGGAAGTGAGGGCCGCAGATAAAACGAAAAGCATCAGCATAAATATTGGGGCTAAGACCGTGTCGTGCTCCCCGAAATTAATTTTTTCTATATTCCTAAAAAATATCCCAATTAAAACTATGTAAGCGAAGGTTGATAAGGAATTAATTAAAGCTCTTTTTATAATTGTTTTCATAAATTTCGTTTAATTTTAAACCTTTATGTAATTATAACACTTTATTAAAAATCTCTGTCTTTAATTTCAAAAGCACCCTCAACGGGTGCTTTTGAAATTTCTTTGTTGCATTATACAGGGTTTACAAGGAACCATAAAGGATAATCTATTCATCTACAATTCGCAATTAGCTAAACTTCAATCCTAATTTAGGATTAATAGTTCCATTGTCGAGTCTTCTTATAACTTCTTCGCAAGCTAGCTTAAAATCGTTAAAAAAATCCTCAGCCACCATAATTAGGTGACCATTTGAACCGATGGTTAAGTGTTTTGTGTTATGCAAGATTTCTGACAGAGCTACTCTTTGCGTAGGAAAAGTGGTGTGATTCACACCACATCTTAATTCGTTATATAAATCATAAGTTGCTGAGTCCTTGGTTAGTTTTCTACAATTGAATTGCATGTATTTTTTTGGGAACAATTCCTTAATCGCAAGTCGAAATCGCTCCTCGCTTACCCCACGACGAGTAGTAAACGGCGGTTCGCTATCTAAACATATACCAAGGAATTCTATGCCTGCTGTTATCAAACCGAATGACAGCCATTTGTAGCCAGCTTTAAGTATCCCTCCTATTTCGTTGATTAATACTTGATTTATGTACTCTTTTTCTTCCAAAGTGTAAGCAACATTTATTTCACCGACACAAATAACTGCTGAACCAGTTACAGACACTGCCGACCCTGATACAGCCTTAAATGTATATGACTCGCTCATAAAACTTAAATTTAATAATTAAACTTAACTAAAGTATAATCCTGGTAAGACAATATTAAAAGCCCTAACAGGACTTTAGTTTACTCTAACTATGGATTGCGAGATAAAATAGAAAAATAATATGGAAATTAATCATTATTCACATACAAAAAACTCATCCTTTTGGATGAGTTTTTTGTGGTAGCGCTACGGAGAATCGAACTCCGATTTAGTGGATGAAAACCACTTGTCCTAACCATTAGACGATAGCGCCAAATAATTTGATGATTTAAAGATTGTAGATTTTAAAATTTAAAATACAACAAAATTGAATCAACTTTTGATATTTTACCATAAATGGTTGGTTTTATCAAGGGCGCGATTTAGCAGAAACAATGGATTATAATAGATTATTTTTTACAAAAAAGATGGGGCCTAAGGCGCCCCATCTAAATGGCCATTTCGGCCAAGCCGGATTTTGTGCTCACAGGTTTTTCCTCCGCTCGCGAACCTTTTGCAAGTGTTCGGGCGGAAGTATGTCCTGCAACTCCTTCTGGAAGGTCTCAAGATCACTGTGACTGTCGACAAATGCTTTTTCCAACGCCATCCACCGCTGCCATTCTAAGGTGTTAGTGTGCTCGGCGTTTAACCAGCTTGGGTAAACGAGCGTTGTTTGCCCATTTATTGTAACTGGATTTTTACAATAGCACTTTTCAGGATATAATATCCCGGAAAGACTGAGGATTCGATCTGACTCCAGATACTCACCGTCCCGTAAAGATTGCAGGGTTTGGGGCATGCCAAAACCTAACCACTCGCGGCCAAACTCATCAATCACGCCTAATCGGTAGCCAGAAAGGGAGAAAGTTCTTGCAAGTCCTTCCGCCACTAAATGTCGTATTGATTCGGGAGAATTTGGCACCATCATCAACCAGTGGGTGTCGAGCTTGGACAAAAGCGCGAGACGGGCATTTTCTTGAGACCTCAAGCGGTCTCTCTCCTTTTTAGCAGCGAGCTCGCGTCTCGATTTCGCACTATCACGCCTGAACATCTTGTACAAACCAAGGCATATTCCGATTACTACGATTCCGAAATAGCCACAAAGTACAAAGAACACCGTTTTAAGACCGTCCAAAAACTGTTCCATATATCCCCCAAATTCGCGTTCTTTAAATATTCAAAGAACGGCCATGCTATCAGCTTGAGAGTTTAAGGCATTATTGCCGCTGAATAGCATAACGCTTATATATACCATGAAATTTGAGTAATGTCAACCTCGTCTCAAAACTAAATATCAATAGAAGACAAATAGTGAGATAAATTTCATTTATCAACTTCGCATAAGGCTTCGTCGGACAAGAATATGTTTTCTCTGCCTACCGGCAGGCAGGCACCCGTACAGAGCGAGCCTTCCATTTAAAAATGCTCAACCGTTTGGTTGAGCATTTTTTATTTAGTCTCTTACATTTCCGGGGCGGCGTCGAAGGTGTTTTTAAATTCGGCCATCCACTTTTCATTTTCTTCCGGGGTATTGCTTTGGATCTTTTGTCCCATTTCAGGGTGCGCTTGCATTACGTGGTCAAAACCGTTCTTAACCATTTCTTCGGCAGTGTTGCCGGAAACCGTAAAACTACAGTCCACTGGCCCACCCATTTGGGCGCAAGTCATTTGCTTCATAAATTATTAGTCCTTTCACAGGATAATTATTAGTTTATATATTTTAGCACACCGCATAATATTTCTGCTAAAATCCATTAGCTCTTTCTGTTTTGATGCAGCAGCATTTCTACCGCATGATCTTTGGAACCTGCTTCTACCACTTGTCC
Organism: uncultured Candidatus Saccharibacteria bacterium; assembly: GCA_964520505.1. Classification (GTDB taxonomy): domain Bacteria; phylum Patescibacteriota; class Doudnabacteria; order UBA920; family UBA920; genus PALSA-1336. Next base: position 78,637 of record CAZFQP010000002.1, read on the forward strand.
GGCGTTTACGAAAAATATGTCATCCGCGTTTTCAATGGTGTTTAACCGGTGGGCAATAATTACCTTAGTGGTTTTGGCCGGAAGATTTTTTAAAATATCTTCCAAGAGTTGTTCGGTAACAGTGTCAATGTTGGCCGTGGCTTCGTCTAAAATCAACAAGTCGGGATTTCTAAGCACCGCGCGCATAAAAGCAATTAATTGTTTCTGCCCCAAACTCACGGCTTCTCCGGTGGCGGTGAGCTTGGTTTCCAAACCGCTGTCAAACCGCTCTAAAATGGTTTGCAGGCCGGCCTGTTTAATTACCTCTTCCAGCTGCTGGTTATTATGCCCGGCATATTCTTCATTGCTATATAAAATGTTTTCCCTAACCGTGCCGGTAAACAACACCGGCTCTTGCAAGATAAAACCAATTATTTTTGCGCGTTCTTTCGGGCTGTATGAACGCATGTCTTTGCCGTTTAATAAAATAGTGCCTTTGGTCGGATCATAAAGTCTGGCCATTAACGAAGCTGTGGTCGTTTTGCCGCCGCCGGTTGGTCCGACAAGCGCGTAAGTTTTTCCGGCTTCCAAATTTAAATTAATTTTATGCAGAACTTCGGCGCCGTCGGGATAGCAAAAGCTCACGTCTTTAAAGACAAGCACCGCTTTATTGCCGTCCGCAGCTGCGCCGTCCGTTATTACAGGCAAATCATTCTTTAAAATTAATATTTCATAAACCCGGTCCCAGCTAGCTAAAGCCGCCTGCAAGTTCGCCCACAAGGCCGCTAATTGCCTTAAGGGGTTATAAAAATTGTTGGCATAAGACAAAAAGCTAAGTAAAAGCCCAATGGTAAATTCCCCGTGGGTGATTAAAAATATACCATAAAGCAAAACTATTAACTGGCCCAAGTTGGCAGCCAGCCCGTAAATTGGAATAAAGGTGTTGTTGGCAATACCCGCCCCCACCGCCGCATTATAGTTTTCGTCATTAACTTCCTGAAAACGTTTTTTAAAATAGTCGCGCCGATTAAAAGCAATAATCACTTTAAAATTATTCAAACTCTCCTGAATTTCCGAACTCATACTGCCTAAAGATTGGGAGCTGCTCAAATTCTTTTTCTTGACCCAGGGAGAAAGCAGCCTGGTGACTAAAAACAACAGCAATGCCGGCGAAAGCGATGCCAGACCCAAATGGAAATTAATGCTCAGCAAAAAAACCGCCGCCCCGGCCATTAAAAACAAGCTGCCAATAAACTGCACCAGAGCCTGCGAAAAAAATTGGTTAATTTTATCGGTGTCGTTGTTAATGCGGGAAATTAGATCCCCGGCTTTGTTTTGGTTAAAAAATGCTATAGGCAATTCCTGCAGCTTGTTAAAAATTTGCTTGCGCAAGCGGTACAACACGCGCTGACCAACCCCGCCCATTAAGCGCACCTGAGTGTAGCTGGTTAGCAAACCAAATAAATACATAACAAAAATTAATCCGGCAAAAACTAAAACGCCGTGATAATTTTTTTGCAAAATATATGTATCCACCGCGTGGGCAATTAATACCGGCACAAACAAATTCAACGCGGAATTAACAATCACGGCAAACAAAGCCACCAGGACTATCTTTTTTTCTTCCACGATTAAAGGCCAGAGCTTTTTTATAGCCTGCCAGGTGGAGGTATTTTGCGTACCGGTTGAATTGTTTAGGGTGTAGTTCATTTTAGGTTGTAGGTTGTAGGTTGTAGGTTTTTAGCAATCAATCATTAATGCCAAAATTGAACAAAAATATTTTTAAAAAATCATATCAATCATGTTCAATTTTTTAAATTTTGTCATTACTCGTAATGGCTGGTGCTTTGTTGGGATTCAAAAATTTGCACATATTCCGGCGAACTGTTAAGCAATTCTTCGTGCTTGCCCGTGGCAATTACTTCGCCTTCCATTAAGACAATAATCTGGTCGTACATTTCCACGGAGGAAATTTTTTGCGTTACCGAAACCAATGTGAGGCCGGGATAATTTTTAGCCACGTTGTCCAAAATTTTCTTTTCCGTAACCGCGTCTACCCGAGCGGTAAAATCATCCAGCAGTAAAATTTTAGGGTTAATAGCCAAAGCGCGAGCCAGCATAATCCGTTGTTTTTGCCCGCCGGACAAACTGGTGCCGCGCTCGGACACTACCGTTTCCAGACCTTCAGGCAAGCTGCTAATAAAGTCGGACAACTCGGCGGTGGTAATGGCTTTTTGCAGGGACTCGGCAGTCACAGCCGTATTAAAAGCAATATTTTCCCGCAGGGAAATGTTAAAAATAATGCTGTCTTGGAAAACCAACCCCACCTGGCTGTAAAGCTTCTCTTTTTGGTACTCGTTAATATTCCGCCCGTCATATTTAATTTCTCCGCCGGTTGGCTGGATAAGGCCGATTATTAAATTGAGCAGCTGAGTTTTGCCGGCCGCGGTCGGACCAATTATAGCCACTCTGCTGCCCGAGGCAATTTGCGCGGACACATTCTTTAAGGCGTACTTGTCGCCATAAGCCAAGCTGATATTTTCAAGCTGGATGCTGCCCCCAAGCGGCTCCGCCACCCGGCCTTCGGCTTTGGCGTCCGGCAAATTTAATACCGCGTCTATCCGGTCATATGAAGCCTGGGCCTGGGCAATAATGCTGCTCATAAAACCAATTATGAGAATTGGGAAAATTAAAATAACCAGATAACTGGTAAAAGCGGCAAAGTCCCCCAGCGACATCGTGCCGGAAATTATAAACTTTCCGCCAATTACTAAAATTGCCAACACGGCCATATTGGCGGCAAAATTAATAATCGGGATCATTGTGGAAAATAATTTGAGAATTTTTAAGCCCACATTGCGCGCGTTGCTGTTGGCATCTTCAAATTTTTTGTGCTCCAAATGCGTTGAATCCAGCACCCGGATTAAAGCCGCGCCAAGAATACTTTCGTTAATTACTTTATTAAGCCAGTCAATTATTTCGCGGGTTTTTAAAAACAGCACGCGAACCCGGGAAATAATTATAAAAAAAGTCCCGCCAATAATCGGCACAATACTCACCACCGCCAAGCCCAATTTCCAATTTATAGAAATTAACAAGAAGCTGGCGCCAACAATTATAAAGGCGGAAGAAATAATGTTTACGATGGCCTGGGCCACAAAATTTTTAACCGAGTCTATGTCGGAAGTTAAATTGGTGAGCAATTTGGCCGGGGTAATCTGCTGAACTTCGGCATAAGTATGGTTGGAAATTTTTTCCGTTAAATCTTTGCGCAAATCCCTGGCAACTTTTTCCGAAGCATAGGTCTGAATTATACTCTGGGCGTAAGTTAAAATAAAAATTAAAGCGGTGGCAATTCCGAACTCCCACAAAATTGTTGTCAGTCCCGCTCCTTTTAAATAACCGTCTATGCCCTTGGAGGTTAATTTTGGCAGCCACAAAGTGAGAGCATTACCAAACAAGGCAAAAATAATCAGCAAGCTGATTTGCCCAATATACGGCTTAAGCAAACCTAATAGATTCGCCTGTTTAGGTTTAATAGTTGTGTTATCCATAAAGGGAAAGTTAATATATCTTAACATTTTCCGGACAAAATTGCGACCCCCTAAAGCTGCTTTGCGCCTTGTTTAGGCATAATTCCACAATTCTGGTATGCTTAAGTTATGAATATAACTTCCGCAAAATTTATTAAAGGTATTATTGGGCCGGATGATGCTTTATACGATGGTGTCCCCCAAATCGCTTTTATTGGACGCTCCAATGTGGGAAAATCCAGCGTGATTAACACTTTGGCCAATAAAAAAGACCTTGCGCGCACCAGCTCTCTGCCCGGTCGCACGCAGGAAATAAACTTATTTTTAATGTCAGCCGCCGGCGTGAAAAATTCTTTTTACCTGGTGGATTTACCCGGCTATGGCTTTGCCAAAGCCTCCAAAGACCTGCAGGAAAAAATCCAACAATTAATTTATTGGTATTTTTTTAACTCGGAAGTCCAGCAGAAAAAAGTAGTGCTAATTATAGACGCCAACATTGGCGCCACAAATACAGACATGGAAATGTTGTTTAGCTTAAAAGACCATCACAAAGACGTAATTATAGTGGCCAATAAAATCGACAAACTAAAAAGCAACGCCTTAGCCAAGCAATTAAACGATATTCAAAACTCGGTTGGCGACTATAAAATTATCCCCTACTCCGCGGAAAAACGAATTGGCGTTACAGAATTGGCTAATGAGATGATGAAATAATTTCTTGCTTCTAGGAAGAGGGTCGTCCTCTTTCCAGATATTAAATTTGATTGTATAAAAACTATGGGGAAGACAATTCGCCTTTCATTTTTTGTTATTTTTGCCGCATATTTTATTTCCTGCGCCGCCTCGCCGGCCGAATGGCATTTTATAGACGGGGTTAATTTAATTTTTCACGAAGCCGGCCATTGGCTGTTTTGGCCTATGGGAGAATTTTTACATATTCTTGGAGGCAGTTTAAATCAAGTTTTAATTCCCCTGCTTATTTCGTTTTACTTTTTTTGGAAAAAACAGCCTGTCTCCGCTTTCGCGGTTTTGCTCTGGGCAGGCCAAAGCCTAATAAATATTTCTGTTTATGCAGCCGATGCCACAAAAATGCAATTACCTCTGTTAGGCGGCGATAGTTCCACTCACGACTGGAACTGGTTGTTAATTTACTTGGGGCAATTAAGGCATACCCCACAAATAGCACAAGTAATAACTGTCTGCGGCTGGCTGGTTCTATTGGCTGGACTTTTTGGGGGCATATATTTTATACTTATTGAATCTAAAAAAGTAGACTATGGACAAACTAATTAATCATAAAAAAAATAAAGTAATTCTCGCCAAGCCCTCTCTTCCCCTCGCTCCTGCTCGGGGCACTCTCTCCCGCAAAACACCCTCATCCGGCCTACGGCCACCTTCCCCCAAAGGGGGGAAGGAAAAAATGAATGGTCTTTTGGGAGAGAGGAAAAAAGTGATTCTCGCTATTGAGACTTCCTGCGACGAGACCGCGGCGGCGGTTTTGGAAATAATCCCTCACCCTACTCTCTCCCGCAAGGGGCGAGGAGGGAATGCGCAGTGGCCGGAAATTGCCACCTTGTCTTCTGTTGTCAGATCGCAAATTAAACTGCATAGCAAAATGGGCGGCGTAGTGCCGGAAGTTGCCGCCAGGGCGCACGTAAAAAATATCCGCCCCGTGGTGGAAGCCGCTCTCAAAGCTAGCAGCTATAAACTAGAAGCTATAAGCTATATCGCCGTTACCGCCGGCCCCGGACTAATTCCGTCTTTAATTGTTGGCGTTGAATTTGCCAAAGCACTTTCTCTGGCCACCGGTATTCCGCTCTTACCCACTAACCATATGCTAGGACACCTATACTCGCCTTTTGGGCGAGTAAAATCCAAAATCCAAATTTCCAATGACGAATCACACCCAGAAGGCTGCCTTCTGGGGCAGCCCCAGAAGGCAGCCTTCTTTCCAATGATTGCTTTAATCGTTAGTGGCGGACACACGATGATTGTGTTAATGGAAAACGAAAAAAACTATCGGGTGCTTGGACAAACCGTAGACGACGCGGCAGGTGAAGCATTTGATAAAGTTGCCAAGCTCCTTGGCCTCCCCTACCCCGGCGGGCCGGAAGTTTCAAGGCTGGCTTTGTCCGGCAACCCGGAAGCCATAAAATTTCCCCGTCCAATGCTAAATAATAAAAATTATAACTTTTCCTTCTCCGGCCTAAAAACCGCCGTACTGTACTATGTAAAAGATAAGGGATTAGGGATAAAGGATAAAAATATTGTCAACGATATTTGCGCCTCTTTCCAAGCCGCTGCAGTAGACGTGCTGGTGCAAAAAACTATGCGCGCTGCCAAAGAATTTAAAGCTAAATCTGTTTCCCTGTCCGGCGGCGTTTCCGCCAATCGCCTCCTGAGAAGTGAACTAGAAGCTATGAGCTATAAACTAAAAGCTAATTTTTTCGTTCCCCCATTTAACCTTTGTACCGACAACGCGGAAATGATAGGCATAGCCGCGGCCTTTGCCCTGCATAACGGCAAAAAACCAGTGCCTTATAAAAAGGTTAAGGCGGACAGCAATATGGAATTGTAAAATTTGCTAAAAAAATTGTTAGTGCTATAATTTAATTATGCCCAGTAGAGCTACTTTGAAAAATAATTTCAAGATACCTCGAACAGTGGCATTAGCAATATTGTTAATATCTTTCTTAGATAATAATTCAAAGTGATTCTACTGGGTATGATTAAATCGGGCTTACAATTTATGATTTCTTTCTCCTCCTCTTCCTCCTCTAGCCGCAAGGCAGAGTGGGAATTTTAGGTTTATCTAAATTTCTCCCCCGCTCTGCATTTAGAGCGGGTTTTTTGTTTTCTGATATCTGCCGTAAATATTAAGGTAGGTATGAGGAAAGAAAAATCCTCAAATTCAGGCTTTAAGGAGGCCTTATGACTGTATTGCGTTTTAATAGTTTGGCGCATGCTGATGCCTTCGCCACTAGATATCTGGTCGGCCATGATTGGATGACTTTCTATGGCGAAAGCCAGGTATGTATTGTCTGCGAAGATACAGACATCGATCACGAACGCCACACCATTGCCGGCCTACTCGAGGAAACCCGAGTTCCGTGGACCAGAGAAAGAATCAGCCATGATCTGACCAATGACAGCTGGGACAACTTTTTTGCCCGAGCCATTGTGAACTCGGCCATGGGCGAGGTTGTCTTCTCGCATATCAGCTAGGGGCAACCCATGGAAAGTTTTAACACTCTGGCTTTTATATTCGGCAGCTCGCCCCTACCGGCCACACCGGACGGGGCGACCTGCCTGGTCATTGGCAATGTTATTCTGGTTTGCGGATGGGACGAAGAGGTTGTCCCTCCTAGCTGGCCAGACCCTGTAAGAACCAAGCTCTGTCTGTCCGCCGTTGCCAACTTTCTCATACGCTTCGGCACAGATAAATGCTGGGACTGCATCGTGGACAATTACGGCAGCGATGCCGTGGTCTTACCGACCGCCCAGGCCGGGTGCTCCTAACGGAGCCCCGGCCTTTCTTTATACTTGCTACTTGCTACTTGCTGCTATATAATAAACCTAAGCTTATGTTTCGGCTGTCACCGAAGCGGCGCCAAAAGAACGTCAAATTATTGACTAAGTAGACTTGGCCGGAAGTTATCCGTAAATAACACAATTAAGTAAATTTGAGATGGCACCGCCCGCGAGGGTTCTCACACCGTATTTAACGGTGTTTTATTTTGCTTAATTCTTAATTCATTATTCTTAATTCTAGTATTATGGACTTACCAAAAGCCTACGACCACTCCCAAGTGGAAGATAATATTTACCAAACCTGGTTGGATAGCGGTTATTTTAATCCGGACAAATTGCCGGAAAGCGAAAGCCGCGAACCTTTTACCATTTCCCTACCGCCTCCTAATGTAACCGGGGTGCTGCATCTTGGCCACGCATTTGAAGACACCATTCAAGACACTGTTATTAGATATCAAAGAATGAATGGCAAACGCGCGCTTTGGGTTCCGGGGACTGACCACGCGGCCATTGCGACTCAGGCTAAATTTGAAAAAGAACACTATAAAAAAGAGGGTAAATCTAGGCACGAATACTCCCGCGAAGATTTTTTCAAGATGATTCAAACTTTTGCCTTAGAAAACCAAAAAAATATTTTGTCGCAACTGCGCAAGCTTGGACTGTCTATGGACTGGAGCCGCCTGGCTTTTACCTTAGACCAAAACCGGGAACTGGCCGTGAGAACGGCATTTAAAGAAATGTTTGACTCCGGGCTTATTTATAGAGGAGACCGGGTGGTTAATTGGGATCCAAAAGGCCAAACCACAGTTTCAGACGACGAAATTGAATATGAGGAAAATAAAACTAAGCTATACACTTTTCGCTATGCTAAAAATTTCCCCATAGCAATTTCCACAACCAGGCCGGAAACCAAAGTCGGCGACACCGCCGTGGCAGTTCACCCCGAAGATGAAAGGTACAAAAAATTTATAGGACAAGAGTTTGACTTGGAATTTTGCGGCACCCCCTTGCATATAATAATCGTTGCAGACAAAGAAGTAGACCCGGCGTTTGGCACCGGCGCGCTTGGCGTCACCCCGGCCCATAGCGCGGTTGACTATGAAATCGCCCAAAGACATAATTTACCGCTAAAAACAGTTATAAACGAATTCGCCAAAATGACTGTAAAAAGCGAGCTGTTGCAGGGCAAAAAAACCTCCGAGGCCAGGCTGATTGTGGCTGACTGGCTAAGACAACAAGGCTTGATGGAAAAAGAAGAAGACACCACACAAAACCTTTCCAAAGCACAACGCACAGGTGGAGTTATTGAGCCCCTGCCAAAACTGCAGTGGTTTATTAACGTAAATAAAAAATTTAAAGCCAAAGGAAATAAACTTACAGGCATAAAAGACGGCGAAGAAATAACCCTAAAAGAGTTGATGGTTCGCGTAGTCAAAAACAAACAGATAGAAATCATGCCGGAAAGGTTTGAAAAAATATACTACCACTGGATTGATAACCTGCGCGATTGGTGTATTTCCAGACAAATAATTTATGGGCATCAAATTCCGGTTTGGTATCGCCCTGCCCCTTCCTCCCCTTCTGAGGGGAGGACACAGGAGAGGTCGAACGAAATTTATTGCAATATTACTCCCCCAAAAGAAGAGGGGTGGACTCAAGACACCGACACACTGGATACCTGGTTTTCCAGTGGACTGTGGACTTTTTCTACTTTGGGCTGGCCAAACCAAACCGAAGATTTTAAAATGTTCCACCCGACTTCCGTTATGATGCCGGGCTATGAAATTTTATTTTTCTGGGTCGCGCGTATGATTCTAATGAGCGGCTTTTTGCTTGGCGATATACCTTTTCATAAAGTTTATTTGCATGGCATTGTTCGCGACAAACAAGGCAGAAAATTCAGCAAGTCCTTAAATAACGGCGTTGACCCTTTGGAAATGATATCCAAATACGGCACGGACGCGCTAAGGTTCGCATTAGTTTTTGGGGCAGCCCCGGGCAATGACGTTATGTTTGATGAACAAAAAATCAAAGGTATGAAGCATTTTGCCAACAAGCTTTGGAATATATCGCGTTATATTCTTATGAACATAACAATTTCAAATTCCCAATTTCAAATTTCAAATTTGGAGCCACAAACTCAGGCAGATACGGAAATTTTGGCAAAGTTGGAAGCTACCATAAAATCTGTCACCAAAAATTTGGACAGCTATAATTTACACGAGGCAGCGCAGGAAATTTACCAATTCACCTGGCGCGAGTTTGCGGATATTTATTTGGAAGCTTCTAAAGCGCAGCTTAACAACGAAGAACAAAAAGCTAACACTCAGACCATCTTAACCCATTCGCTGATTCAAATTCTAAAATTGCTCCACCCCTTTATGCCGTTTATTACCGAACATATTTGGGGTCTAATGCAAGAGCAAGGGCTATTAGATAAAAATGATCTGCTAATAATTTCTAACTGGCCTAAATAAAATTATTTAGATTTATAAAAAGCAGCTTCTAAGGAAGGTGCTTTTTAGTTGAACTTATTATCTAAGCCTATTTAACTCTTATTTCTTGGCTTGTATCGCTATAGTTGCCCGCATTATCAAATGCACGAACAGTAATGGTATGTTTACCGGATTCTATAAACGGCATAAACAAAGAAGATCCGGTAGGTAAAAAATAATTATTATCTACCGTCACATAATAATTTTTTTGCAGGCCGCTTAATTCATCACGGGAAAAAAATTCCATTCTCAAAATTTCACCTTTGGTTAAATTGATATTACTGAGTTTCATAGTTGGCGCCTCGGGCGGCGTAGTGTCTACTTTAACCTTAACATAACTAGCGGGGTAAACCGGTTTTCCTGCTTTCCATAATAACGTATGAAAATAATAAATCCCGTCCTTTTCCACTTGCAGCTTAATAAATTTTTTATCCGATAACCAGCCTTGGTAATTTTTATCCGGCACGGATTCTTTGTCTTGGTCAAAAGAGTAGGAAATTTTTTGTCCAACTGGATTGTTCCAGTAAAACATAATATTTTTATCCGCATACCACCTCTCACTGTCCGGATGGCTGGGAGAAATTACTAACGGATACGTTTGTAACTCATCTATCCCTTCGGTGATATTATAACTGGCATTATCGGCGTGCCTTAAAACATCTGTACCCAAACCGTCATTAGCCAAAACCTGAGTATACGGACTAAAAGTAAATGAAACCGCTCCTTCTTTTAAGGGTTTAACAATTAACTCCGCCACTACCCCTTCGTCTCCGTTAAAACCAGGAGTAGGAACACCACAAACAATAGTCACCTCGCCTTTTTTATTGTCGATAGATTTTTCCACGAATAAGTCATCTTGGCAGAAAGAATGAGTGGTATTTATATCTCTCACTTCAACCATTGCTGGATCGTAATTTATTACAATATTTGCTGCATTAATATTCTCTCCCCCACTAATTAATTTAACAGCCAATTGTTGTTGATATTTTTTTTCAAAGACTCCAAATTCCGGTTCAAACCGTAATACTGAGTTATAAATCCGCGCTGTTGGCTGAGCCAATTTAATGGGTTTTTGTTTTTGAGGACGATTATTCCAAATGGTAAAGCTTAAACCTATTACCAAGCTCCCTGTAAGCATCCAAATAAAAACTTTTGTATACTTTCCTCGAAAATATTTATGGCGACGGTTAATACAAAAGGCAATAACCAACAAAATAAAGGTCCAAATAACCAGCAAAATTCCTAATTCCGGCCAGTAACTAACGGGGATAAAAACCAAAACCCCACCCTCACTTTTTTCCGTGCCATTTAATACTATATTCTCAACATACAACTCATGGCCGTCAATAACTACCAAATCCCCACCCCTACCCTTTTTTATCCAATCAGACCCGGCGTTGAATAAATTATTCAATTTTGACGCAATATCCGGATTAGAAAAACTTTGCCCCACAATCCCTCTAGATTTTAAATAAAACGCCGTATCAGCCTGGAACTCGCTATGAATACCTTTTAGCCTTTCGGCTGTTTTATTATTTAACGAATACCCGCCAAACACCGTGCCAACCATTTTTCCATTGTCTAAAATCGGACTGCTGGCAATAAGGATAAAATCATTTTCATCAATGGAGCTTTTTTCAAAAGAAACAAGACTTTTGCCTTCAGCAGCAGCCCGGCCCAGCGGGCTGTTGTAAAACATATTATCCCCTCTTTTGGATACTGTTCTGGTTCTGGTTAAGGTCACCCCTTCCTGGTTGACGACCGAGGCAAAATCCAACCCGCGCTTTTCGCTTTCTTGGGATAAAATTGATAAACAACCTAAGACATCCTCACTCATTACGTATTTTTTTAAAATTTCCGACTTGGCAATTTCCGCTGCGTATATTTTCAACTGGGAGGTCTCTTTCTGTAAAATTTCCTTGGCTATAGAAGTTTTTAAACTAATTTCTTTTTTTTGTAATACGTCCTGAAAATAATTAGCCACAGGGAACATAGCCAGGAATATAAACATCCCCAACAAGATGCAGGCTATAACTACTTTGACTAAATTATAGAAATTGGCCAGCAGTTTTTTTATTTTTTCTTGAACCATTTATTTTGACTGTTTTTCTATGTCGCTAATCTCTTCAATCAAAAATTGTTCCATCCCTTTAAGATTCTTTTTCATTTCTTTAATCAGCAATTTTTCCTCAGCAGTCAAGTCACGTAACTGTTTTGCTCTTTCTAGCAAGGCCAACTGTTTGGACAAATTACCGCCTAATATCTGGAAAGCCTGATGCAGTGTAGCTTCGGTAATTTTTGCTTCTTTATGAATTTTACGCTTAAGTCTTTTAAATTTATGCCAAGAATACCATAGTAGTAATAGCATTAAAATAATCAACCCTGCTGCTGGTATTGCTATGGTCATCAGACTAATTATCCCACTACCTGCCTGAGTAAGTACCGATTTTTTCACCACTATCTTTACTTCATCTGAAGGACCGCTCTCAGCACCCCTACCATCGACGACAGTTGCCCATACAGCATAGACCCCTTCTTTCAAACCTTTATCAACTACCAAAGTAAAATTACCGTCTTCGCCGCTCTTAGTTTCAAGCCTTTGTGGTTCGTCGTCAGTTTTACGGAAGTAAATTGAAATTTTTCCACCAGGCAATGTATTGCCTTTTAATATTAATGTATTGCCATTCTCAATAGTTTGGGGGTAATCGGTAATTACCGGAGCCAAAATGGCTTGAATATTAAATTCAGCTGAATCTATTAAATAGTTTCCCGCTTGGTCAATGGCTTTGGCAATTAAAGAGTGCCGGCCGGGCTTTAAGGCCGGAGTTTTAAAAATTCCATCCGAAGCTCCCTGCCAAACTTTGGCTTCACCATTATCTATTTGTACGGCATAACGATCTATACCTGAAACTTTGTCATTAGCTTCAAATTTAAACAGTGCGACCGGATTGGTTTTATCGTCTCTTGGAATTTCCGTAACATTAAAATAATCCGGCTTAACCGTATCTATTTTAAAACGAAAGTGGGAAACCGGACTCCAACCTTGGTTGTTTTTTACCTGGACGTGCAAATAGTAAATTCCGTCCGAAACACCAGACAGCTCTTTGCCGGAAATTGCCGGGCTGTAAGTGATGGTCGGCTGAGAATTTGGTTTACTGTCATACAACAACTCGGCAGCGGTTACACCCTTTTCTAATACCCAAGAGAACGACGGGTCGGAATAGTTATACCAGGTGTCTTGGTTAGGGTTAGTATCGGAAGTAATTTTTGGGGCTTTAGGCACTGATTTATTTTCCTGAGATATCGGCGACGAAGAAACCGGTTCAGTTACCGCTGCCGGCTTGCTTTCTGAAGAACCGACCAAAGTAAAAGTTGCCTGTCCGGTTGATTTTAAAATTTCCGTTCCCAAGCCATCGTTCGCCAATACAGAACCGGAAGAAAAATACAAAGAAGCTTGACCCGCGGCTTTAGCTCTAAAAGATATGGTTAAAATATTCCCCGCCGTGCCATTGTAGCCAGGAGTCGGTAAACCACCATTAAAGCTTACGGTCCCCGACTGATTAGAAAATGCCGGATCTTCTACCCAAAGAGAAAAAATTGAACCGGATTTTGACAATGACACAACTTCCAACATGTCGGACGGGAAATTAATGACCGCCTGAGAATTATTGGCAGGCTCGCCTTGAGTAGTAACTAAAACTTGGACACTCAAAATATTTCCAACCGACACCTGTTTGGAATTCGGTGAAAAATACAAAGAGGCGGCCTTAGCAAAGCCCGCTTGTAGGAAAAACAAACACGAAAAGACTGAAAGGAAAACCGCTATTTTTCGCAGCATTTAACTAATTTTATTTTTTGTTGTTTTTTCGGAATCGATAATTTAATAGCACTATTGCTAACAAGAATATTATAGCAATAAAAGCATAGGTTTTACCAGCAGTCATCTGTCCTTTTAGCTTTGCCGGGTCTACCTGTTGTGCGATTTTATTTCCTGCTTTATCTACAGCGGTAATTTCCACTAACGAACTGAGAGTTTGATCTTTTAAGACATACGGACTCTCCGCGTGCACGGTTTCACCATTACCCTCTTTAACTTCATAATAGTTAATTCCTGAGCCCTGGTCAGTGGCGTAAAAGCTCAAAAAATACTTACCATCAAACATGGATTGTTCCTGACCCAACTTTACTGTTAAATTTTGCGGAACATTTTTGTCTTGTGCCAATATTTTCCCCCATTGATCCTGCATAATCGAATCCTTGTCACGTTTGCTAACGGCAATTTGTTTAGCCGATACCACCAAATTGCTTTTTGTTCCTTTGCCGTCAGCCAAGTAAGCTGCTGAGTCAGCTGCGATTTCAATTTTCGATACGCCGGCAACTTTAGCGGTAAAAATAATTGTCAAAACATGTCCCGAAGTGCCGGAAAAACTGCCGGGCGTCCCACCTGTAAAAAATATTTTGCCAGACTGGTTGGAAAATACCGGGGTCCTGGTCCACAAACTAAAAATGGAATCCCCGGTGCTTATACCCTGCACCTGTAATTTAGCGGGGTCAAAATTTATTATTCCATCAACCACGTTAATATTTTCACCCGAACTGCTCAAACTTAGTTCCACCACAAAATCATCACCTACTATGTAGCCGGGGGCGTCGGAATTTAGTTGCAGTTGTGCGGCTAAAACAGATGCGGGTAGAAAGCCTAGCGTTACCGCTGCAATTAAAATATAAATTTTATTTTTTATAAATCTCATAATCTGAATTATTTACCAATTACTTTTTACCCGTCCACTGGAACAACATAATAGAAAAGTCTACGGCGTCAACTTTGCGGTCCTTGTTAATGTCGACTCGAATGTTCCCGTAAGGCGGTTTGGTCTTCCAATAAAACAACATAATAGAAAAGTCTACGGCGTCTACTTTGCCGTCTTTATTCGAATCGGCCGTTGGGTATTTATCGTTTTTTGCCGGTGGGTTATTAACTGGTGGCGGGCTGGTATTGCCTCCCCCGCCGCCGCCTCCCCCGCCAGATGGCGGAGTAACCACGGTAGCAGAGGTCGCGGTAAAACTGCGGGATGCTCCGGAAGATTCAGCTCCAAAATATACAACCAATTTAAAATAATAATTGCCTGCCGTTGGTACGGTTGCGGTTAAAGCAGTATCCCAATTTTCTCCCGGTAAAATAAATTTAGCGGCTGAACCATAAAACACATCATTTCCCCCTCCACAAGAATTGTTTGACTGTGATACAACGCACCATTCATAGGTATATTCGTAACCGCTGGTACCCTCGTTGGTTATGGTCACGTTGGCGCTAATATCAGGTACTTGGGTTTGACTAACCTCTCGAATAATTACCTGAGCCGGAGCCCCTCTTACTTCCCAATAATCGGTATTTTCGCTAAACCTTCCGCTTTCTACCTGAGTAGAAACAATAGTTTCCCAAGCCCCTTGGGTAGCGCCGCTGGCAACGCTGTAAACATATTCATAAACACCGGTGCTCAAACGAGTCATGGCCACGCCCGAGACTACTACGTTTCTGTCGGCATCATATAAAGTAATTTGCGGGGCGGCATAAGGATCGGTAGCGGAATTAGAATTATAAATATAATATTTTGCCCGGTAAGATCTTCCTGTCATTACCGAATCTGTATCAGATAAAGTAGTAATCCATGCCCCCTGTTGGCCGGTAATAATTCTGCTGCCATTATTCCATACGGAACTGGCTACGGTTGTAGTGGAAAGCCCTGCCACCTGCGCACCCACGCTTCCCGTAGTGGTCAGAGAAGAAGTTAAAACATTCCAAACATCAGCTGCGGTAATGTTGTTTCCATAAT
>CAZFQP010000002.1:94108-98660 GCA_964520505.1 uncultured Candidatus Saccharibacteria bacterium
CGGAGGCCAAAGTAGTGGTACCATAATCGGTTAAGCTGCGGGTAGCGGAAGACCAGACGGCCGAAGCCAATGTAGAAGTCGAAACTCCTGCCACCTGTGCACCTACGCTTCCCGTAGTGGTAAGAGAAGAAGTTAAAACATTCCAAACATCAGCTGCGGTAATGTTGTTTCCATAATTGGTTAAAGTTCTGCTGCCGTTGCTCCAAACAGCGCTGGCTAAAGATGAAGTGGCATAATCGGACAGAGTTCTGGTAGCCGAAAGCCAAACATCAGCCGCGGTTAGAGTGGAAGTGCTACGGGAAGAAATAGTTGCGTCTAAATTGTCGGCAATGGTTTTGCCGATGCTGCCGGAAGAAGTAAGGCTGGATTTAGCAACATTCCAAATGGCCAAAGTAGAAGAAGCGGTTAAATCAACCGCACCGCCCCCAGCTGAAGTTAAAGTTCTGGCTCCATATGCCCAAACATCCGCCGCGGAAATATTATTAAGATTATTAATTAGAGTTCTATTAGCTAAGACTTCGGTGATAATAGAAGAAGTGGCATTGTTAATGTCAGATTGAGTTGCCAACTGCCCGCCTGAAGTTAATGTCTGGTCGGTCAATCTTCTGGTAGAGGCAAAAGTATTATTCCAAACATCAGCCGCTAAGGAACCAAAAGCGGTGAGGGTTCTGGAGCCACTACCCCAAACTGCTGTAGCAATATCGGAAACAAGTGTACCAAAAGAAGTTAACGTCCTGGCCGGTGAAGACCAGACGGCGGAGGCCAAAGTAGTGGTACCATAATCGGTTAAGCTGCGGGTAGCGGAAGACCAAATGTCGCCTGCTAGAGTGCCAAAAGAAGACAACGTCCTTATAGAGCTGTTCCAAATAGCCGAAGCAATACTGGAAGTGGAATAATCTGTCAGCGTCCGACCGCTGGAATTCCAAACCGAAGAAGCCACAAAAGAATTAGTTGTGCTAGTGGCTTGGTCAATATAAAAACTTTTATCTATTTTTGCCAAATCCCCTGCCCCGGCGCTGCCACAACTAATACTAGCACTCCATAACCCCACGTCTGTGCTTGTTGTTAGAGTGTAATAATGCCAACCATCGGCCCTGGCGGTTGTGGTCGCGCTGGCAGACAAAGTACCACTCGGATCATATACTGTTAAGACACAAGGAGTGGTAGTGGCCTGAAAATTGTCATCATAAACAAATTCCCCTAACGTCACAGGCTGGCCGGAAGTATAATGGCCATATTCTGCCAGAGCAATAGAGCCGGTAATCAAACTTGCCAACAAAATCAGGGAGCCGAAAATAAATTTCAGCTTCCTGATTTGTAAACTAGTTTTGTTTTTAAGTTTTTCAGTTAAATGCATTATTTGCTTGGGAAACGGTTTTTATTTCTTTTTTATTGCCGTCGGGTCGGTAGGCGCGTCATCTTTAAATACACCTTTCAAATGACGCACAGCTTCCACAATGCTTTTTGCTAATTCCGGAATTTTTTGTGATCCGAACAACAGCACTAGCACTACGGCGATTATAACTATTTCCCTGGTCCCTAATCCAAACATATATTTATTAGTTAATTCTTAATTTTAATTATTTTTTAACTTCTTGAGAGTCGTCCTTAAATACACCTTTCAAATGACGCACAGCTTCCACAATGCTTTTTGCTAATTCCGGAATTTTTTGTGATCCGAACAACAGCACTAGCACTACGGCGATTATAACTATTTCCCTGGTTCCAATGTCGAACATATATTTATGCGTTATTAATTATTAAGTTACTATAAATTTCTTCTTCTGTTTTTTTTGAATTAACACGAACCGTAACCTCGTAAAGAACCAACAAAGGAGCGGCCATGACTACTAGGGATAAACCATCGGTCGGCGGCAACAGAGAAACGATAATAAAAATTATGGCAATGGCGTGGCGACGCTTGCTGGCTAAAAAATTTTTGCTCAGCAATCCTAATTTAATGCCTAAAGTAATAACCACCGGAAATTGGAACAATACGCCGAGCAAAGCCGAAGTTAGAAAAATCTGCGAAATAAACCTGCCGATATCCCAATAATTTTGCAGGCCAAAACTTACATTCATGTTGGCCATCAAACTGGCGGAATAATACATGGCCACAAACCCATAAGCGAATCCGACTGCAAATAAAATAAATACTGCGAAGCCGGCAAAATTTAAACGTTTTTTTTCCCGTTTTGTCAGACAGGTTTTTAAAAAAGCATAAGTCTGGTAAATTAGCACCGGCAAAGTCAAAACTATGGCAAAAAACATTCCGGAGCTCATGGCTATATCTAAAAATTGGAAAGGTGAAGTAGTAATAACCATGGCATTCTTAAACTGAAAAAAATTTCTAACCAGCCTAAATAGCGGGGCAGTCGCAAAAAAACCAACCACAAAAACCGTAAAGAAAAACAGCACTGTTCGGTAAAGCCGCCGTCTTAGTTCGTCCACATAAGGCATGTATTCGCCGAACTTTTCTTGAAGTTGTTCCAAAGCTGATTCCATAATTTTTTAGTCTGATAAAACAAAAATATTTCCTCCCCCTCCCGGGGTCACTACCGGCACTTCGCTAAGAACCATGGCATTGCTGCCTGCCTCAAGCAAAATATCATTAGGGGTACCCAAAGTTCCGGCTGGAATTTCTAAAATAAAATCTTGTGCGTCACCGGGTTGAGCTAAAATATCTGTTAAGGCCATTTTAATACGAGTTAAGGATTGGTGGTTGTAGCACTGGAACTAGGGTCAGATAAAATATCGGCAATAGTTTCAGGTGTATTGGTAGCAACTGGTGGCGCGATTATTTCCGTTACTGGTGAAGAAGTTGCCTGAGCGGATAAAACCGGCTCAGCGGCTGGAGTTGTGATAGCTGCCGGCTCTGGTGTTTGTGAAGCAACAATTTCCGGAGTGGCAGTCGGAACCGGCTGCTGTTCAACAACCGGCGAGGTCGTGGTCGGAACTGATTCTTGAACAGTAGTTATTTGGTTTATCATTTTATCTGTGGCAATTTCCTGGCTATCCTTTCCAAATAAATTAGACGGATCGAGCTTAGTAATTTCTTCCAAAAGTTTGTCAGGATCGGTAATTGAATAAACTATGCCCCCATAAGCAATAAATTTTGCCTCATAACGGCAAGCCGGTTCTTCTGGGGCGAAAACCGGAGCGCAAACTACCGAATCTCCATCATTATAATAACCGGTTTGGTCATAAACCACCATACTGGGATTTTCTAAGAGTGGTTGACCTTTTTTTAAATAAATCATACTATAAAAAATTTAATTATTGCGTTAATACAGCCCTTACTTTAATATTATCACCCAAAGACGCCGGTGTATAGCGAATATAGGTGGTTTCATTCCCTTTATCGGTACTATTATAAGCCCCCCAGGTTGTACCGTCTGTGGATTTTTCCCATGTTCCGTCGGGGCTGACCGTATAATCATCTACTAATAAATCCCCACTTAAAGCATTATACAACCTAACTCGCAAAGTTGGCACAGTACCGTTAAAAGCAACCGCGAATCTCCAGGCAAATTGCTTACTGGCCACACTAGATTTAGCTACTGATGGTTGATAGTGCGAGTCGGTTGCCGTCAGAGCGTCATTATAAATTACAGTTAAACTCATAATCCGCGCCGGCACGCAAAACCACCCAATAGTAACAAACTCAAACATAAACTGAATTCTCCGTGCTCCAATCAAACCTGACAAGTCGCCATCTTTCTCCACTAAAGTCCATTCCCCCGAGTTGTCGTCGATTCCTTTGCACCTTTGATACATCCTAAATGGCTCCGGTGTTATGGCAAATTCGCCGCTACCCAATCTGTCATCATCTACCACCACCACCCGCTGAAATTTTGCACAATCCGGAGTATATATAACCGGAGTAATCACTCTTTGGTTAGTTGATGATGCATATGACCAGTGAGCTCCGAACGGCAAAGCATAAATTTGGTTTAAGGCCGAAGTTGTTCCTTGCTTAGCAATATGGGCAATTCCGTTTTCGCTCCAAATATTAGTAGTTTGAGAACTAGTATTAAAATGCGGAACTGTATTGCTATTCCAGTCAATTACATAAGCTGACCCGCCGCCGATTGATCCGGCTGACGAACTTAAAGTAAGTGAGGTAATGGAGGCGACTGCAGATATAGTATACCAAGTAGAAATGGAAGCCGGGTCGGTAGAACCGAAACCGATCCTAAAACCTATCATCGCCGCGGTAAAAAATGTGTTCGTTCCTGTCACTCCGGTTCCCGAGACAGCCACAGTTCCTGAAGATATATACGCACTGCCATTAGTTAAAATTTGGTCTTGTTGTTTATCATCAACACCGAAAATGTGATCGAAAGGGTCACTGGCGGCATTTGAATAGTCTGTCACATAATGTCGAAAAGCTGTGGCTCCGGTGGTCATTACTACTAATCTGTCAATCATATCGGCAATCTCTACGGCACTCAAAGCTGAAGTTGCCGGGAAAGAGTTTACCCCGCCGGTGGGGACTTCCGGCCGGTTATCAGATATCCAATCTAAGTTTCCCGCATAAATTTTTGACAAT
>CAZFQP010000003.1:0-16565 GCA_964520505.1 uncultured Candidatus Saccharibacteria bacterium
TTACCACCTGGCTATTTTGGCAGCTAAACAAATTGCCGCAAGAACTTACAGCTTATGCCAAAATTCGGGTGCTGAATGAATCTTTAGTCGGACTGCAAAGCAATTTTAATAAAAAATTAATTTTACAGAATTTATTTTTAAAACTTTGAATGCGATCCGAATACTACGAATGGCATCCGAATTATCCTAACCTTATATTTTAGAGTTAATATAAAAGTTCATTTGAGCAGGGTTTCGCTATATGTTTTTAATTAAATTATTAAAACCAGATATGGGAAAAACAAAAATTTTTATAGTCGGGCTGATGGTGGTGTTTTTGGCCGCGGGATGTGATTTTTTCAGCAAGAGCTTGCCCGGCGGAATTGTGAAAACGGTTAACGGCGGTGCGGATTGGCAATTTTCCAATGCGGTGAAAGGTAACGCAGCACAAAGTCTCACCTCATTAAATATTGCCAAAATTGCCTTTGCGCCGAACAGTCGCGAAGTGCTGTATGCCGGAAGCTACAACGGCGGGCTGTATAAATCGGAAGATTCGGGCGCCAGCTGGAGCAAGATTTTAACTAAAATTTTCGTTTATGATTTTGCCATTAGCCCGAATGATCCAAAAGTTATTTATGCCGCCGGTTTTTACGGAGATCACGGACGAGTGCTAAAAACCACGGATGGCGGAGCCAGTTGGAATCAAATTTATAACGAAGAAAGTACTGCTAACGCGGTGCGGGCAATTGCTTTAAATCCCGGCAACCCCAACCAAATAATTATTGGTTTAACGGCCGGAGCGTTGGTTAAAAGCTCGGACGGCGGCCTGTCCTGGCAATTGGTGAAAAATTTTGAAGATAGGACTAACAGAATAATCTGGCAAAACGGAAATATTTACGCCTTGTTTAAAACCAAAGGTTTGTATAAGTCTTCCGGGTTTGGAGAGGATTTTACCGAGATGACGGCGCCTTTGAGTAAAACTTATAATTTAGGCGGCTTGTCTTACACCAGCACCACGATAGATTCGTTTAGCCAAATGTTTGTAGATACCACATCACCCAAATTAATTTATTTAACCACTAATAAAGGACTGTTTAAAACTTTGGACGAGGGTAAAACCTGGCTGCAGCAAAAATTGCCGGTTAAGCCGGGGGAGAGCGAGGCTAAGGCCATTGCCGTTGCTCCTTCTAGCAGTAATTTAATTTTTACCAGCGTGGGTTCGACGGTTTATAAGTCCACGGATGGCGGACAAAATTGGCAAACACAGGGAATTACTTCGGCCGGGTTTATAAATTATATTTTAATAGATCCGCAGCTGCCGCAAATTGTTTACGCGGGAGTGTACGCGGTGCAGCAGTAATGCAAAGATTAGTGAATTGGGAAAATAACATAACAATTAACATTACTATCTCTACTAAATACGAAATAGTACTAAAAATACTAAATCTAGATTTCGTAAATTTCGTATTTTTTAGTATTTAGTAGAAAATTTAAAAATTATGATTGAACAAATTTTAAATTCTCACAAAGAAAATTTTGAAAAAGCCATAGAGCATTTTGTCCATGAAATTTCCGGCGTGCGTACGGGGAGGGCCAATCCGGCTTTGCTTAATACTGTGACGGTTGAGTCTTACGGTTCTAAAATGCCGCTGGAGCATGTGGCGTCGGTGACGGTTTCCGACGCTAAAACTTTGGTCATTAGTCCTTGGGACAAAGGCCAGATGCAAGCTATTGAAAAAGGCATCCAAGCGGCAAATTTGGGTTTTAACCCCAGCAATGATGGCGTGGTTATTCGCATTACCCTGCCGGCTTTAAATGAAGATCGAAGAAAAGAAATGATTAAGCTGGTTGGGCAATTGGCGGAAAAAGGCAAAATCGGCATTCGCAACGCGCGCGAAGCGGTGAATAAAGAAATGAAAAAAGCGGAAAGCGACAAAGCCATTAGCAAAGACGATTTGCAAATCGGCCAAAAAAAGTTACAGGAAGTGGTAGATAAATATAACGAAGAAATTAAAAAAATCGCCGAAGCTAAGGAAAAAGAAATCCTTACAGTTTAATTAACCTAATTATTCTAATTTCTAATTGACCTAAATAATAAAAAAATGAAAAAATTTTCAAAATCAGGAATTGGTTTTGTCGTAGTTTATTTAATAATTGGTACAATAATTTGGATATGGCCTTATCAGTGTGATGGTGGGTTTGGGATTGGTAACTTTTGTGGTCTGGAAAAATTAGCTGCACTTTTTCCCGGTGTTGGATTTTTACAATTTTCTGAGTGGTTTACATTTGGCATATACACTTTGGACCCATATATTGTTTTGTTTCCACTTATATTAATTTTTAATCTATTTTTTTATTATTATTTTGGAAAGATTGTCGGTTTTTTATTTGAAAAGTTGAATAAAACAAGTGACAAGATTGGTTTATAATTTTGAATGAGTTATATCAAGATTAAAACATTAGGAATTGGAAAATTGTTTAGACATTAGAATAATTAGAGCAATTAGAAATTTACAGTTGTAAAAGAAAGAAAAAATTATGTTTATTACAGTGCTTATTTTTATCGTTATCCTTGGCATTCTCGTTTTCGTTCACGAATTTGGGCACTTTATTGTCGCCAAAAAAAGCGGGATGCAGGTGGAAGAGTTTGGGTTTGGGTTTCCTCCCAGAGTGGTTGGAATACAAAGAGTTGACGGCAGGTGGAAGTGGGTGTGGGGGCATAGGAGCATATCACAACCCGACACTATCACAGAAAAGCCTCAGCTTAATAACAGTACGGTTTATTCCATTAACGCCATTCCTTTGGGAGGGTTTGTGCGAATTCTCGGGGAGAATAACGAACACGCCGAACATCCGGGCAGTTTTATTAATAAAGGTTTTTGGCCGAGGTTTTTAACCTTGGTAGCCGGTGTGGTAATGAACGTAATTTTGGCGTGGGCGCTTTTGTCCGCCGGGTTTGCCGTTGGTTTGCCCGTGGCCGTGACTAATTTGTCCGAAGTTCCGGCCAATGCCCAGTTTAGCCAAAGTAAAATCGCGATTTTAGAGGCAGTTAAAAATTTACCCGCGGACAAAGCCGGTATAAAAGCTAACGATATAATAGTATCTATAGACAGCCAAAAATTTACTAACGTGACGGATATTCAAAAATATGTCAAAGAACGCGCCGGCAGTCCGGTAGTGTTTGAACTGCAAAGAAAACAGCAGTTAGAAAAAATTACCGTCACTCCGCAATTAAACCCGCCGGCCGGGGAAGGGCCGACAGGAATAGTCTTGGCTTTGGTGGGTAAATTAAAATACCCTTGGTACGCCGCAATTTGGCAGGGCGGTAAGACTACCATTTCCGGTCTTATGGGCATTGTCTCCGGGCTGTATAATTTATTGGCAACCCACACCGGTTTTTCCAGCTTAGGCGGGCCGGTTAAGATTGCCAAGTTAACAGGCGAAGTTGCCGGAATGGGTTTTGTTTATTTGTTGCAGTTTACCGCGTTTTTGTCGCTGAATTTGGCGGTATTAAATATTTTGCCGTTTCCGGCCTTAGACGGCGGCCGAGTTTTATTTTTGCTGATTGAAAAAGTCCGCCGCAAGCGCAATAATCAAAAAGTTGAGCAGATTGTTAACGGCGTGGGTTTTGCCTTGCTTTTGTTGTTAATGGTGGCAGTGACAGTGCAGGATATAATTAGAAAATAATTTTTATTAGTTTAATAGGACTTATAAGTCGTTTAAGACCAATGGGTCCGATAGGATATTTATGAGGCAGTCGAAGTATTTTTTAAAAACTTCTAAAACAGTTTCAGCCGATGATGTTTCGGTAAATGCCAGGCTTTTAGAGCAGGGCGGATTTGTGCAAAAAGTTATGGCCGGAGTTTACGATTTTTTACCGTTGGGCTTGCGGGTGTTGGCAAAAATTGAAAATATTGTCCGCGAGGAAATGGACAAAATTGGCAATGAAATGTTTATGCCTGTATTGCATCCAAAAGACAATTGGGAAAAAACCGGCCGTTGGTCGTCTTTGGACGTACTGTTTAAAATTAAATCTCAGCATGGCAGCGAATACGCGCTAGGGCCTACCCATGAAGAAATAGTCACGCCGGCGGCACAATCGGTCATTAACAGTTATAAAGATTTGCCGCTCGCGGTTTATCAAATTCAAACAAAGTTCCGCGATGAACCTAGAGCCAAGAGCGGCTTGCTTCGCGGACGCGAATTTCGGATGAAAGATTTGTATAGTTTTCATGCCAGCGAGAAGGATTTGGAAAACTATTATAACAAGACCGCTGTTCCGGCTTATGAAAAAGTTTTTCAGCGCTTGGGCTTAAACGCTGTGTTTACGGAAGCTTCCGGCGGCACTTTTTCTAAATTTTCCCACGAGTATCAAGTGGAAACTCCGAATGGAGAAGACACTATTTATATTTGTGAAAAATGCGGCATGGCAAAAAACAAGGAAGTCTATGAAGCCGGCGCGGCATGCAGCAAGTGCGGACCCACTTCTTGGAGAGAATCTCTGGCCTGCGAAGTTGGAAATATTTTCAAGTTGCAGGACAAATATTCGAAAGCATTTAATTTACAGTTTACCGACCAAGATGGCAGTAAAAAAACCGTAATTATGGGCTGTTATGGCATTGGCACATCGCGGCTAATGGGAGTAGCAGTGGAAAAATTCCACGACGATAAGGGGATTATTTGGCCGGAAAATATTGCTCCGTTTAAAGTTCATTTACTTTCGCTTAAAGGTGCAGAAAGCCAGGCGGATAAGTTGTATGAGGATTTACTTAAAGCCGGGGTTGAGGTATTATATGATGACAGGGAAACTAGCGCCGGGGTAAAGTTTGCCGACGCGGACTTAATCGGCATACCGTATCGGGTGCTGTTGTCGCCAAAAACTATTGAACAGGGAAGTGTCGAGTTCAAAAAAAGATCTGAAGATAAATCCGAAATGGTGGAAATAGGATCTTTGATTGAAAAGTTAAAGAAGTAAAAACAAAAAATCAAAACTACAATTAGAAATGCACAAGTATAATGCATTTTTAATTTTGCAGTGTCATTTTCCACTTTGATTTTTTAAATTTAAAATAAATTCGTGATTTTCGATAAGTTCTACCAACATTTTTCTAAAGACATTGGTATTGACCTGGGAACGGCCAATACTTTGGTGTATGTTAAAGGCAAAGGCATTGTTATAAATGAGCCTAGTGTGGTGGCAATTAACCAGCGCACCAAACAGATTTTAGCCATTGGTTCTGAGGCCAGGGTAATGGTCGGCCGCACGCCGCAACATATTGTCGCCACTCGGCCGCTGGTAGATGGAGTGATTTCCGACTTTGAAGTCACCGAAGCCATGCTCCGGTATTTTATTGACAAGGTGCACGCGCAAACTTATTCTTTTTTGCGCCGGCCGCGCGTAGTTATTGGCATACCTTCCGGCGTCACCGAAGTGGAGAAGCGCGCCGTGCAGGATGCCGCTATTAACGCCGGCGCGGCAGCCGCGTATTTAATAGAGGAACCGATGGCCGCGGCGATAGGCAGTCGGCTGAATGTTCAAGACGCCTCAGGTAGTATGATTGTGGATATTGGCGGCGGCACTACGGAAATAGCGGTGATTTCTTTGGGCGGAATTGTCATATCTAAGAGTGTGCGTATAGCGGGTGATGAAATGAATGACAATATTATTCAGTACGCCAGAGAAAATTTTAATTTGCTGATTGGTGAACGTTCGGCCGAAGAAGTGAAAATAAAAATTGGTAGCGCCTATCCGCTTGACCAGTCTATGACCGCGCCGATGCGCGGGCGTGATTTAGTTTCCGGCCTTCCTAAGGAAGTAATTATTTCAGACACACAAGTGCGAGAAGCCCTAATGCACAGTCTTAAAGTAATTGTTAATAGTATTAAGAATGTTATAGAAGAAATTCCGCCGGAATTAATTTCTGATATTATGGGTAAGGGAATAATTTTGGCCGGCGGCGGCGCTCTGCTTCGTGGCTTAGATAAATTAGTTCACGAAGCTACCGATATGCCGATTTCCGTAGCCGAAGATCCTTTAACTTGCGTAGCACGCGGAGCCGGAGTGGTTGTGGAAGATTTAGAATTATTAAAAGATGTTCTAGTACCCACCGAGCTTGGAAGGATACCGAGATAACTTACCCTTAATCTTTCATCCTTTATCGTTTACCGGGAGCCTGGTCCGGTCAAGGATTAAAGAAAACCGATCCGAATACAACGAATTATATCCGAATGCCTCGAATTGGGCCCATTCGGAACATTCGGATGATATTCGGAGATTAGGATCGCTTATGCGTTTTATTTATACCAAAGCTTTTGCGATTTTTTTTGTCTGCCTGCTCATGTTGGCGGTTTTGGTATTTTTTCAAACTCGCGGCTGGCTAGATCCGGCTCGCAGTGCCCTGCTTAACGCACCAAGGCCGGTGATTATTTTGGCCAAAAATATTTCCTCTCCGGTTAAAACTTTTTTTGGCACGATTTATCGTTTACGGCAAATTTCCCAGGAAAATGCCGCGTTAACAGTTAAAGTCAAAGCCCTTCAACAGGATTTGGTCCAATATGAACAGCTTAGCCGTGAGAATGAAACTTTAAAGAAAGAGCTTGGTTTTGTTAAAAATAGCAAATTGAATTTAGTGGGTTGTTCCGCTTTGTCTAATAACCCTTTTGGTACCAATGATGCTTTAATTTTAAATTGTGGTACTGAGGCGGGTGTGGAGGAAGGTCAGGCGTTAATTTCTCAGGGCTATTTGGTGGGTAAAATTATTTATGCCGGAAAAAACTCAAGCACCGCTCTCCTAGTCACTAGTTCTAAATTTTTTACCGACGCCAAAGTCAGTCAAACAGCTGTGTCGGCGGTGGTTAAGGGTTCGTTCGGCTCGGGCTTAATTTTAGATCAGGTGCCGCAGTCTACCGATTTACAAAAAGGTTGGTTAGCTGTGACTGCCGGAATTAACGAAAAAATTCCAAAGAATATTTTAATAGGCGAAGTGGGGGATATGTTGTCATCCGGCAACGATCTGTTTAAAAGTGCGGCTTTGGTAAGCCCAATAGATTTTGAAAATTTGGAATTTGTTTTTGTGATTAAGTAATTTGTACTCAAATTTTCCGTATGAAATATTTGGTTTATATAGTAATTGTCATTTTACTGCTGGCTTTAAATATAGGATTGTTTGGACAGTATCGTCTCTTTGGACAGATTCCTAACCTGTTACTTTTGCTGGTCATTTATTTTGCTTTGGATAAAAAAGGTTATGACTTCTTTTTTATAAGCTTTGTTTGCGGATTATTTTTGGATTTTTATTCCACTTCTTTTTTTGGCGGTTACACCTTAGCCTTTTTGTTGCTGGCAACCAGCCTATATTTATTAGCAGGTAGCTTTGTGGTTTTGGAACTGAACTGGAAATCTTTAAGCTTCCTATTACTTGGCAGTTTATTTTTACTAAAATTAGTGTTATTCTCCTACGCTTTCCTGGTTTACAAATTTAATTGGGCAGCCGATTATACCAAATTAAATTTTTCTTGGGTAAATTTTATTGCCGAATATGCTTACAATTTGTTATTGCTTTATCCGGCTTACATTATTTTTTCTTTGCTCAAAAGAAGTCTGGAAAATTATTATACAAAAAAACGCGGAGTTATTGGCTAGAGCAAATTAAGTGAATATTAAAATGAGAAACCCCTTTGAAATTAAAACCAGTTTGCACCAGACCAAAACTGCTAAAACTTTGGACTGGGAAGAATCTGCCGTGGATTCCAGTAGCCTGGTTAATGAATTATATGATTCAGAACGAGTTAGTCCGCCTTTGGGTTGGTTAAGATTTTTTTTATTGCTGATTTTCGGTATTTTTATCTCCCGAATTTTTTTTCTGCAAGTGATTAACGGGGCTCATTTTCGTATGATGTCCGACAATAACCGCGCTCGTAGTGAAAATCTGCTTGCTCCAAGAGGGTCAATTGTAGACGCTTATGGCCAAATATTGGCTCAAAATACGGCGAGTTATAATTTGATCGCTGTTCCATTGGATTTACCTAAAAATAAAAACGATTTAACAGATGAGCTGGGTAAGGCCGCTCAGACTTTTGGTTTTGATAAAGATGAAATATTACAAAAACTATCAGCCGTGCCGGTTAATCAGCTGACTCCTTTGGTTGTTATGCAAGATATGTCTCAGGAACAGGCTATATTGTTTGAAACCCGTGCCAGTGAATTTGTGGGGTTGTCGGTTAAACAGATTCCGGTTAGAGAATATTTGAACGCGCCGATATTTTCTCACATTTTGGGTTATACGGGTTTAGTTAGTGAAAATGATTTAAAACATTTAGACCCTGACAAGTATGCTTCGGTAGATTTTACCGGTAAAACCGGAATTGAAGCGACTTACGAGAATTTTTTGCATGGCACCAATGGCCAGGATCTCGTAGAAGTTGATGCCACGGGGAAATTAATTGACATTTTAGGGAAAAATGCCCCGGTTCCCGGATTAACTTTGCAATTAAATATTGACAAGGGTTTGCAGGAAAAATTGTATAACGATTTAAAGGCCGGGGGCAACCCCAAGGCAGCAGCAGTAGCCATAAACCCGAAGACCGGAGAAATTTTGGCTTTGTTGAGCCTGCCGGGATTTGATAATAATTTATTTGCTCATGGCATTAAGCAAAAAGATTATAGTCAGTTGATGTCAGATAAAAATTTACCACTGTTTAACCGTGCTTTAACCGGGACTTATCCGCCCGGATCTACTGTTAAACCGATTGTTGGACTGGCGGCACTGCAAGAGGGTGTGGTTACTCCTTCTACGGTAATTAATGACCGGGGAGTTTTGGTTATTCCAAACCAATTTGATTCCTCTGTGAGTTATAATTTTTACGGTTGGAAGAGAGAGGGATTAGGAGCAATGAATATTTATTCAGCCATTGCCGAAAGCAGTGATATTTATTTTTATACCGTTGCCGGCGGTCACCCTAACAGCCCGATAAAAGGTTTAGGAGCGGAGAAACTGGCCCAGTATTACAGAAAATTTAATTTAGGAAAATTGACCGGCGTGGATATTCCGGGAGAAAAACCAGGCGTGGTCGCTGATCCGGAATGGAAAGCTGAATTTTATAAAAACGATCCGATTTTGGGTAAGTGGTATTTGGGCGACACTTATCATATTGGGATTGGGCAGGGGGATATGCTGGTTACGCCATTGCAAGTGGCGGAGTGGACTGCAATTATTGCCAACAATGGCGTGGGTATGGTTCCCCAAGTGCTAAAAAAAGTTTTTAGTGCGGATGGAAAGACTATCTATGAAAATAAGCCCAAGGTTTTGGTGAATAAGTTTGCTCAAGAAGAATATTTAAGAGTTATTCAGCAAGGGATGCGACAAACTATCGTCGCAGGAAGCGGCCGCCAGTTAGAAACCTTGCCAATTACCTCAGCCGGGAAAACCGGGACATCCCAGTTTGATGGCTCTGACCCGAAAAGAACTCACGCTTGGTTTACTGCCTACGCGCCATTTGAAGACCCGCAAATTGTGATTACTGTTTTAGTGGAAGCCGGGGGAGAAGGTCATATTGCCGCTGTTCCGGTGGTAAAAAATGCGCTTGCCTGGTGGGCAGAGAATAGGTATAATAAATAATATCTTTAATCCCTTATCCTTAATCTTTGACCAGATCGTTTTCACGCCTAATGCTTAGTGTGAAGGATTAATGATGAAAGATAGAGGATACCATGCTCGTTATTGACGGCAAAAAAATCGCCAAAGAAATTTTAATAAATATTACGCAGGAGACGGCTCGTTTGCCCTTTGTGCCGATATTTTGCGATGTCCTGGTGGGTAGTAATCCCGTTTCAGCACAATATGTCAATATGAAAGCTGCCACCGCAGAGCGCGCCGGGATAAAATTTTTAAAAGCTGAATTTCCGGAAAGTATTAGTACTGAGGAGTTAGTAAAAGAAATTCAACAGATCGGACAGACCAAAGATTTATGCGGTTTGATTGTGCAGTTGCCGCTCCCTGAACACATAAATAAAACTAAAGTTTTAGATGCTATTAACCCTTTGGTAGATGTGGACTGTATTGGTAGTGTCAATAAAAAGTTATTTTATTCCAATGAGGCAGTGCTAAAATATCCTACGGCCGAGGCAATTTTACGTCTGTTAGATAGTGCAAATTTGAATTTTTCCGAAAAAAAATTTTTAGTCATTGGCCAAGGACAGCTTGTAGGTTTGCCGGTTGCGCACTTGTTACAGCAACGACGGTTGAATGTAAAAACTGCTACTAGTTTGACGGAAAATTTAAACGAGATGCTCCAGCAAGCCGATGTGGTTGTGTCCGCCGCCGGCCGGCCCGGTTTGGTCGTTGGCCAAAATTTAAAGCCGGGCGCGGTAATTATAGATGCCGGTACGGCTGAGGCCACGTCCGGCGGTATTGTTGGTGATGTAGATTTTTCCTCTGCGAGCAAAGTTGCCGGATTTATTTCGCCTGTTCCCGGAGGCGTCGGTCCGGTGACAGTGGCTTGTTTATTGGAAAATGTTTTACAAGTTGCCAAAACTAAAATATAATTTATGGCCCAGTCATACCGATACAGTTTAAAGAAAAAATATTTTTCCGCATTTTGGAGGAATATATTTTTTGCATTAAATAGACTTTTGGTGGCTTTGAGTTTAAAAAACTCGAGACAATATTGGGGCATTGTTTACGACAGTGTTAACAAACAACCATTAGATCCGGCTATAGTTAAATTACTGTATGTTGATGGCAGGGAAGTAGAAACCTGCGTTACCGATATGGCCGGACGTTATGGTTTTTTGGCGCGTCCCGGCAAGTTTAAGATATTTACTAAAAAAAGCAATTATCTTTTTCCTTCCCAGTTTGCGCCTAATGATAGTGACGGAATTTACGATAATTTATATCATGGAGAGTTTTTTGAACTGCGCGATGGCGCAGAAGTAATTGCCCCCAATATTCCTATGGATCCTTTGGCTCGAGATTGGAACCAGCAGGCCAAACAAGAAATTGTTAAATCTCGGCCCTACTTAAATAAAATTATTAAGTCTTTTGTAGCCATTCTGTTTTGGCTCGGCCTGTTGCTGACTAGTATATTATTTACCCAGGTTTATAAATCGGCACCTTATTCTATGTATGCGTTATTGGCTACATATATTATTTTGATTGGCTGCGGATTGCTGGCGCCGGAAACCCGTCTTTGGGGTAGGTTGGTTTTGCCGGCTGATTTTGTTGAAGAGGGTGAAATTTTTTTGGAACTTCATAACATAAAATTTCCTCAAATCAGTTTTGGTAAAGCTAAAGTCGATGAAAATGGCAAGTTTTTGCTTCGCGCCAATGCCGGACACTATTTATTAACGGCATTTTTAACAGAAAAAAATAAGCCGCCGATAGAATTGGCAAAAATTAAAATCCGGGTTGGTATTTTGGGTGTGTATAACGGTAGCCTAATGCTTAAGCGCTGAAGCCGTAAAAACGTGTTATAATAACATTATATGAATCCGACACAAAATCGAAAGAAAGTTTTAATTGTTGAAGATGATGATCAACTACGCAGCTCTTTAGCTGACGGGCTTGGGTTGTTTGGGTATGAAATTCTTGAGGCATCAGATGGAGAGAGAGCCGTGCAAATAGTAGTGGATAGTGTCCCAGACTTAATCCTTCTTGATTTGTTGCTACCCAAATTAGATGGTTTTAAGGTCCTTGAACGTATTAGACATTATCCAAAAACCGAGATTGCCGAAACAAAAGTAGTGGTTTTAAGCAATTTGTGGAGTAATAAGGATATTTTAAGAGCTCAGGCTTTAAAGATTGATGAATATTATGTTAAGGCTAATACTGAAGTTAAAGATGTCTTTCAAAAAGTACACAGCTTATTGGCCTAAATTAGCCCGCTGCTCAGTTGACAAAAATCCGGCTTTTTAGTATTATATGCATATAAAAGGCCTTCGGGGCCTTTTAAAAAAGCTTAAATTAAATATACAAAATTTTAAATAATTTATGAACATTTTTGAATTTTTAGGCGAGGTTAAGAGCGAGCTTGGTAAAGTAGTCTGGCCGACCAAGTCGGAGACTTTGCGTTATAGTTTAACGGTAATTTTCTTTAGCTTGGCTGTGGCTTTAATTTTAGGCGTCTTTGACTTCGGTTTGCTTAGATTATTCGAAAGTATTATTGTCAGATAACACAGTCTAAATTATGTTGCCACCAGGACACGTTGCGGCCGGTTATTTGACGGCCAAGGCACTTTTAAAAATCATTGCTCCAAATTTACCAAGTGACCAAATGCAGGACTTGGTGTGGTGGGGAGTGTTTTGGAGTTTTGCCCCAGACTTAGACAATTTTGTTGCTTTTTTAAAAGTTAAATCATTTTACTATAATAAAAAGGATAACAGCATCCACAGGCAGTTTTATTCCCATATCCCTTTATTATGGCTGATTATAGGCTTAGGAATTTATTTTTTCAGTACAGAAACTTATTGGAAAATTTTTGGTTTAATGTTATGGGTAGGCAGTTGGACTCATTTTGTCTTAGACAGTATTGAATACGGTGTAATGTGGTTGTGGCCGGTAAATAAAGAGTTGTGGGCCTTAAAAGACAGAGGGGTTAAAAAACAGATTGACGGAGACAGTTTTAAATTATATTGGTTAACGTATCTTAAATATTATTTATCCAGATTAACTTTTTATTGTGAGGTAGTGATTATAGTTTGTGCTTTGATCTCAATTTTTTAATCTTAAATTTTTCCGCCAAAGGCGGATCCGCCTCCGGCGGAAAAATAAATTTTATGTCCAGACAACAAGTTACAGGCGAACGCCATTGGTACGTGCTTCATACTTATAGCGGCTACGAAGATAGCGTGGCTTTCAACCTCAAGCAGCGTATTGAATCTATGGGTATGCAAGACAAGATTTTTGATGCTCTTGTGCCGAAGGAAAAGAAAATTAAGATTAAAGAAGGCCGTCGCACCACTACGGAAGAAAAAATCTTTCCAGGATATGTTTTGGTGGATATGATTGTTACCGACGACTCTTGGTATGTGGTTCGCAACACCCCTAACGTCACCGGATTCGTGGGTAGCGGGACTATTCCGACCCCGATCGACCCGGAAGAATTGGCTTACCTAAAAAAGCGAATGGGCGAAGAAGAACCGAAGTTTAAGGTGGAATTTGCCGTGGGCGATTTGGTTAAAATAAATGACGGCCCGTTTAAAGATTACGAAGGCAAAGTTGGCGAACTGGATGAGTCCAAAGGCAAAGTTAAAGTTATGGTCACCATCTTTGGCCGCGAAACTCCGGTAGAGTTGGACTTTTTGCAGGTTAAAAAAATGTAAAGACGCGGAAGTTAGGCGATCCGGATATGCGGATTGCATCCGGATTTACGGATGGCTGCGGATTAATCTAAATTACCTCTTTATAGAGTCGTATTAATTAAATTATATATGAACGAAACAAGAGAAAGACAAAACGAATCATTTGACTCGTATGGTGATTTTAAACAGCATGATAAAGTTTCGGGAACTTTTAACCTTCTTCCATTTGAAGGTGAAGTGAAATCATTTACGCGTTATTTAGACTCTGGTGATGTGTTGGCAAATATTGCTACAGATAAAGGTGATGTTCATGTTCCAATTAGCTCACTAAAGTTGCAATTTAGACCGGGGCAAGTAGAAAGCCCAAAATTTAAAGCCGGAAAATTAGAATAGCTTTTACTTCTAATTCATAACTCGTGCTTCTCGAATTATGAATGTTGGGTAAAATCCTACATCTTAAATTAAATCTAAAAGGAATGGTTGGTTTCGCTACGGCGAGATCTCGATCACATTAAAAAGTTTTTTACCATTTCGAACGCAAGTGAGAAATCCCTTAAGTAAAAAGGGATGCCTCGGATGTCATAAAGATCTTTACGACACTCGGCATGGTAAGACACAGTGGTCTACCAAAAATTTATGGCTAAAAAAGTTAAAGTTCAAATCAAATTGCAACTTCCGGCCGGGAAGGCCACTCCGGCTCCTCCGGTTGGTACCGCGCTCGGGCCCCACGGCATTAATATTGCCGCATTCGTTAAAGAATTTAACGACCGCACCGCGGGCGGGGATATGACTATTCCGGTGTTAATGACGGTTTATGAAGACCGCAGTTTCACTTTTATTTTAAAGACTCCGCCGGCTTCTAACCTGATTATGAAGGCGATTGGCTTGGCTAAAGGCAGCGCCAACCCGCTGACCACTAAAGTCGGCAAAATTACCCAAAAGCAGATTACCGAAATTGCGGAAAAAAAGATGTCCGACTTAAACGCCAATACTCTGGAAGCCGCCGAAAAAATCATTCGCGGCACCTGCCGCAGTATGGGTGTAGAGGTAATAGATTAATTAAACCACGAACTCACAAAAAACACGAAACGCACAAAATTATTTTTAGTGAATTTCGTGAGATTAGTGAGTTCGTGCAAATAAAAAAATATGCCATTCTTAGTCACTCTTATCTTGCTTTTTGTTTTTTTCGTTCTCCTGCCCGGACTTAGGGTAGTGCAGCAATATGAAAAAGGCGTAGTGTTCGTTTTAGGTAAGATTACAGGGATTAAAGAACCGGGTTTAACTTGGATTATTCCATATATTTCCTGGATCAAGAAAGTGGACTTAAGAACTATCACCCTGCCTATCCCGCCGCAAAAAATAATTACCAAAGACAATGTCTCGGTAGATGTTTCCGCGGTTGCCTATTATCAGGTGGTAGACGTAGTAAAGAGCATTGTGGCGATTGAAAATGTAATGTCCGCTATTAACCAAATAGCCCAGACAACAATTCGCAATATTGTCGGCAAATTCCAGTTGGACGAAATTTTGTCGGAGCGAACCACCATCAACCAGGAAATTCGCGCCGTGCTCGACCAGCACACCGAACCTTGGGGAGTAGTAGTATCTTTAGTGGAAATTAAAGATATTGAATTGCCGGAAAATATGCAGCGGGCAATGGCCAAGCAGGCTGAAGCGGAACGCGAAAAGCGCGCTAAAATTATTGCCGCCGAAGGTGAATTCCTTTCTGTGCAAAAATTGGCCGATGCTGCCGATGTAATTAACGAACATCCGATTGCCCTACAGTTAAGAAACCTGCAGACTATGGCGGAAATTTCTGTGGAAAAGAATTCCACTATAATTTTCCCGGCGCAAATGATGAGCACGGTGCAGGACGTAAAGAAATTTTTAGAAAGTGAAAAGAAATAATTAAAGCACAAACGCACAAATAACACTAAAATCGCAAAATCTAAATTTCGTGATAGTAGTGAAATTCGTGAGTTAGTGAATAATCAATAATTTGTGGGAGAGCGTCACTATATTACTATATTGTAATATAGTGGCTCAATAAAACCACGAAAGGAAATATTTATGGCTAAATTAGCCAAGCGAGTAAAAACCAACAACGAGTTGGTAGATAAGAATAAAGTTTACGGTCCGGAAGAGGCAATTGAATTAGCCAAGAAGACCGCCAACACCAAGTTTGTCGGCAGTATTGAGCTGCACATTCGGACTAACATAGATGCCAAGAAGACCGACCAATCCATTCGCGGCACGGTCAGCCTGCCCAACGGCACCGGCAAGACCAAGCGCGTAGCTGCTTTTGTTACCGAAGCCAAAGAAAAGGAAGCCAAAGATTCCGGCGCGGTGTTGTGCGGCGGCGAAGAGTTGGTTAAGCAGATTAAGGAAAGCGAAAAAACCGATTTCGACGTAGCTGTAGCCGAACCGGCCATGATGCCTAAATTAGCTCAGATTGCCAAAATCTTGGGAACCAGAGGTTTAATGCCTAACCCGAAAACCGGCACAGTGGGCGTAAACATCGGTCAAATGATTAAAGAAATTGCCGGCGGTAAGGTCAACTTTAAAAATGACGATTCCGGAAATTTGCACCAGATTATCGGCAAAAGCAATTTTGACAGCAAGGCCTTGTTGGAAAATTTAAAAGCCTTATATGAAGCTGTGCTACAAAGCAAGCCAGCCGTGTTTAAAGGGCAATTTATTGCAGGAATGACTTTAAATTCCACCATGGGTCCGTCTATTAGAATAAAAATGTAAGTTTTGCAGATTTTACAAAAGCAGTCTTGAATTTCAAGACTGCTTTTGTTATAGTTAACTTAATGAGTATTAATCGGATTTCAATATATGCCAGACATTAGCGAAAAAAAGGTTTTAATTATAGAAGATGATGTAGACTATCGCAATTCATTAACCACTTATTTATCTGCCCATGGGATGGAAGTGTCAGCTGCCGAGGACGGTTCAAAGGCGATGGAAAAATTGTTATTTCACCGGCCGGGTTTGGTAATTTTGGACTTGATGCTGCCAAAGGTAGACGGTTACGATGTACTAAAAAGGATTCGTGAATATCCGGAAGAAACCGTTTCTCATACACCGGTAGTGGTATTAAGTAATTTATCTGACGCTGATAGTATTGAGAAAGCAAAAAATTTAGGTTGCGAGGCTTACCTGGTTAAATCTCAAAATAATAATGAAGAAATTTTGGAAGTAGTAAGGGAAAAGTTTTTTAACGGCGGCACCTTGCCGAATTATGAAATTTTGGATTTTTCCAAACCGCAGCAGTAAATT
>CAZFQP010000003.1:16665-80823 GCA_964520505.1 uncultured Candidatus Saccharibacteria bacterium
ATTTGTAGACACAAGATTATTTGTTACAATCTTCTATCCGCAAACAAAAAATCCTCCCCGCCAGGGGGAGGATTTTGTAAAAAATTTACAGAAAAATCTCTCTACACCCTAGGGGGTTTAGGAATAATGAGGCTAAGAATGATCGCAGATACGCAGATTGCGCGGATATCGCTGTTTGATGTAGATTGATTGAAAGTCATAGTAAAGGTATTTTATCAAAGTATAGGAGATTGTCAAATGTTTAAAGGGGTAGGGGACGGCCGGTATATGGGCCGTCCCCGGTGTTGTGGTTTACCCGCGCGAGCCGGGCAAGGGCGGTGGGTTGTGGTAAACCGTCCGTGCCGGCGGCGCAATTCCTTGCGGGTTTGCCGCCTCAAGCTGCCTGTTGCAGTAGGAACACCTGTGGTTCATTTGAACCCAGTGCTCAGGAGTACTGTTCCCGCAGTCATGATGTGGGCACTTTACCATTGTCTCTGTCTGAGACGTTTTGGTTGTCATTCTGGACCTCCTTTTGTCCTGATGGTTTGTGCGGTTTTGGCCGCTCTTTAGAATCGCGCGTCACGGAAACTATTGCATCGCCGTAACGAAAGATTACCGTTATTGGTTTTTTTGAACCTTCTTCCATTTCCGCCCTCCGAATCAGTCAGGATTTTTCCTGAATAAATCGCAAAGTAAAAATTTAGGGATTTAAAAAAACCTCCCGGCTTGGGAGGTTAGGTATAACTTTTAGGTTAACGCTAACATATATTCCCAAACCGAACTAAGGACTTCTTGGTAGTCTTAATCATAACCTTAGTAATTTGGGAGGCAATGTATTGCATTTGTGTTAATATAATTGATTTCTTAAAAATTGTCAAAATAAAATGTGGAAAAGTTTTGGCCGCGCGGAAGTTTTGTTGTCCTTCCGCGCGGGTCACTAATCGCCATCATAATTGTGCCTCGGAGGTCGAGGCTCAGTTGGGACGTCCCGGCAAAATAGGTGAACGGCCGTGGGCCTTTCTGTTGGTTCCTTGATCGGATTTCCCAAACAGTCGAATTTGAGCTCAAACCATGAGCTCTCATCGCATACGCTTAGGACTTCCAAAAAAATGCCGTTTAGGTAGAAGTGTACTCTAACCACCTCATCCTCCTTTTCTGGTCAGAATTTTCGTTAAGTCTATTGGTTTTTAGGCTTTTTGTCAATTGGCCAAGGATGTAGTAAAATAGTGGAGCAAGTAATCTAACTTAAAATGGAAAAACCAAGAAACAACAATATTTCCTGGGATGAGTGCCTTATGCGCATGGCCAGGCTAATTGCCCAGCGCTCCAAAGACCCTTCTACCCAAGCAGGAGCGGTTATTGTAGACGAAAATAACGTTATTTACGGGTTGGGGTATAATGGGTTTCCCCGCGGGATAGATTCGGAAAGTCTGCCGTGGGATCGCGAAGGGGATTTTTTAAATACCAAGTATGCGTATGTTTGCCACGCGGAAGAAAATGCCGTATATAATGCCAACGGACCCGTAAAAAATTGTAAAATTTATTGCACCTTGTTTCCCTGCAACGAATGCGCCAAAACTTTAATCCAAAATGGGGTAAAAGAAGTTATTTTTGAAAGTGATAAATATCATAACGTCCCTGCCTTTGAAGCTTCTCGCAAGTTATTAGATTTAGCCGGTGTAAAATATCGGCAGTACGTTTCAGAAGAAACAAAATAATTCATATATTATGAATGCAAAAATAATTTTAGCGGTAGTTGGTTTGGCCGGTGCCGGCAAAACCGAAACTACGGAATATTTAATAAAACAAACCGGTTGGTCAAAGGTTTATTTTGGCCAAGTAGTTATGGACGAGGTGGCCAAGCGGGGACTGGAAGTCAACGAGGCAAATGAAAGATTAGTGCGGGAAGAATTGCGCGCAACGCACGGAATGGCGGCTATGGCCATTTTAAGCATTCCTAAAATTAAAGAACTTTTTGCCACGGGGAGCGTGATATTGGAAAGTATGTATTCCTGGGAAGAATATCTGGCTTTAAAAGAAGCTTTTGGCGAAAGTTTTAAAGTTCTGGCAATTTTTTCTTCTCCGCAAACCAGAACCGCTCGGATGATTAATCGCCCCACTAGGCCCCTGACCCCCGAGCTTTTACAATCCAGGGACTATTCACAAATCGAAAATCTGCACCAGGCCGGACCAATTGCCAGAGCAGATTGGACTATTGTTAACGAAGGAAGCAAAGAAGAACTATACAATAATCTCGAGGAGATTATTGGGAATTTATAAGATTTAAAAGAATGACATGATTGACAAGAATGGTTGCGAAAATCTTGCTCAATCTTTTAATTCATTTAAATCATGTCAATAAATTTATGCTTGTAAAAATTAAACGCCTGGATCCATCTATAGAATTGCCAAAATACCACACCTCAGAGTCGGCTGGTTTTGATATTGCCTCAAATGTTGATGTTGTAGTAGACCCTGGTCAGGTCGCCAAAATACCCACCGGATTGGTAATTGCCGCTCCCAGCGGCCATTTTTTGCTCATATCAGCCCGCAGCAGCCTAGCTCTTAAAAAGGGTCTGAATATGGCCAATGGGGTTGGTATAATAGACCCAGACTATGCCGGTCCGAACGACCAGATCCACATTATAGTTCACAATTTTACCAACCAGCCGGTGGAGGTGAAAAAAGGCGAACGTTTGGCGCAGGGAATATTTTTGCCGGCAGAGCAAGCTGTTTGGGAAGAAGTCGACCAACTGAGAGAGAATGACAGGGGAGGAGTGGGATCTACCGGAGGGTATAAGGATTGACCAAAAATGACCAAAATTTAAAAATTGACCAAAAATAATATGCAGGAAACAGAACACAAAAAAAATATTATTGGTTTGGTGGGTGAAAAGCTTGCCGGTAAGGACACCGCTGCCAATTATCTGGTGAAAAAATACGGCGCCGGACATTTTCGGTTTACCCATATTTTGGACGCGATATTGGAAGATTTAGATATGCCCATTTCCAGAAAGAACGAAATTGATTTAGGCTTGTCATTGCGCAAAATTTTTGGCGCTCATGTTTTGGTGGATGCTCTGGGGCATCGCGTAAGTAAATCTTGGGAAAACTTAATTGTGGTCAATGGCATTCGTATGGACGAGTTGGATGTAGTAAAAGGTTGGGAAGCAAAAATTATTTATATTACCGCGCCGGTTGAGCTGCGTTTTGAGCGATACAATATGCGCCATGAAAAAGACGACGACGGAGTTATGGATATAAATGCTTTTAAAGTTCAAGAAACCGGCCCGACCGAAGCCGCCATTCCCGAGCTCGGCAAACAGGCGGATTTTAGAATCGATAATGTCGGCAGTTTAGAGGAGTTGTATAAGAAAGTTGATGGAATCATTGAAAATTTAAAAGATTTAAAAGAATGACATGATTGACAAGAATAGCTGCAGAAATTCTTGTCAATTGTTTAATTCATTTAAATGTTGTCAATAAATTTATTATTTTTATGAGTTTATTAAAATTTGGAAAATCCAAAAAGAATAAGAACGAACAACAACCGTCCAAAGGTCGTTTTATTGTTATTGATGGTACGGATGGTAGCGGTAAGGCCACGCAAACTAATTTGCTCGTGGAAGAGTTAAAGTTGGGAGGCTATGAAGTGGAAATGACAGATTTTCCTCAGTATGGGACAAAATCCGCAGGGCTGATTGAAGAATATTTAAACGGCAAATACGGACAGGTTGGTCCGGAGGCGGCGTCAATTTTTTACGCAATTGACAGGTTTGATGCTTCATTTAAAATTCGCGAGTGGTTGGCTGCCGGAAAGATTGTTATTTCCAATCGTTACGTTACCGCCAACGCCGGACATCAAGGCGGAAAAATTGCCGATGATATGGATCGGTTAAAGTACTTTAAATGGCTGGATAATTTGGAATACAACATTTTTAACATCCCCAAACCGGATTTAAATATTATTTTGCATATGCCCGCGGAAATGGCGCAGGAGCTGGTGGATAAAAAATCCGCGGACGTCAGGGGTTATGCCAATGGTAAAAAAAGAGACTTGCATGAAGCCGATTTGAATCATTTGAAAAATGCCGAAAAAGTTTACTTGGAAATTGCCAAGCTTTTCCCTAACACCAAGCTGGTGGAATGCGTAACCAACGGTAAACTGCAGTCGCCCGCCGAAGTCCATAATAAAGTTTGGGAACTGGTTCGGAGAATAGCGTTAAAAGATATTAAACCAAAATAATTGTTATTATAAAAGAGTAATTAATGACACATCAGCGCATTCCGCGCAGTCTGTGTGTCCGTGAGAAAATTTTATGAAAGTATACCATGATCTTCTACAAAAATTATTGGATGACGGCGTACAAAAAGACGACCGCACCGGTGTAGGCACGCGCAGTGTTTTTGGCTATCAAATGCGGGTAGATTTAGCCAAAGGCTTTCCGCTGCTCACAACCAAAAAAGTAAACCTTAAAGCGGTAATTATCGAACTATTATGGTTTTTAAAAGGGGAGACTAATATTCGTTTTTTGGTGCAAAATGACGTAAAAATTTGGAATGAGTGGGCTTACCAAATTTATTTGGAACAGGAGTATTTGTTGGAAAAGTATCCGCGCTATTCGCCGGAGTGGAAGGCTCATATGCTGGAGTTTGTGGAAAAAATTAAGGCTGACGATGAATTTGCTAAAAAGTACGGCGAACTGGGCCCTATTTACGGCAAGCAGTGGCGCCGCTGGGCAGGCCCGAATGGCGAGGAAATCGACCAGGTACAAAACATTATAGATTTAATTAATCAAGACCCGACTTCCCGTCGCATCATCATCAGCGGTTGGAACGTTGGCGAGATTCAGGAATTAATCCGCAATCATCACCACGCCCCGCCGCCTTGCCACACTTTATTTCAGTTTATGGTCATTGACGGCAAGTTGTCTTGCCAGCTATATCAACGCAGCGCCGACGCGTTTTTAGGAGTACCGTTTAACATCGCTTCTTATGCTTTGTTTACTATGATGCTGGCGCAGGTTACGGGTTTGCAGCCCGGCGAGTTTATTCATACTTTCGGCGACTTGCATATTTATAATAATCATAAAGAGCAGGTTAAAGAGCAATTGTCGCGCGAACCCAGAGCTTTGCCGACTATGAAGCTAAACCCTGCGGTTAAAAATATTTTTGACTTTAAATACGAAGATTTTACTTTGGAAGGCTACAATC
This sequence comes from uncultured Candidatus Saccharibacteria bacterium, assembly GCA_964520505.1. Classification (GTDB taxonomy): domain Bacteria; phylum Patescibacteriota; class Doudnabacteria; order UBA920; family UBA920; genus PALSA-1336. The sequence goes on from CAZFQP010000003.1 coordinate 21,859, forward strand.
CTTACCCGCCAATTAAAGCGCCGATTGCCGTCTAAATACTAAAACACTAAATTACTAAATCTGCGGTTTTCGTATTTTCGATTATTTCGTATTTAGTAGAAATTGTTACAAACAATATGATTGCAATAATTGCCGCCGTGGCGGAAAATAATGTTATAGGCGTAAAAAACGGCTTGCCCTGGAATTTGCCCGAAGACTTAAAACATTTTAAGCAAATTACTATGGGTAAAACCGTGCTAATGGGACGAAATACTTTTTTGTCCATTATGGAGATTTTAAAAAAGCCCTTTCCCGGCCGGGTAAATGTAGTAATCAGTAACAACCCCGAAGACAAAGTTCCGGAAGGAGTTTTGCTGTATCACGATTTGGAGAAAGCCTTGCAGGATCTTTCCGGCAAGGAAGTGTTTGTGGCCGGCGGCGCGATGATTTTTTCACAAATGATTAACCGCGTGGATAAATTATATATTACTCATATTCATAAAGCCTACGACGGCGACGTAAAATTTCCGGAAATTAGCCCAGCAGTGTGGAATAAAACCAAAGAAGAACCGCACGAAGGCTTCACCTTTACTGAGTACGAAAGGGTAAAATAATTTGATACAAAATAAATAGCAGGAGACCGGGAGGTCTCCTGCAGAGCGAGCGGTAAGTGCTTACCGCTTTTTGAAGTGTTTGGCGACCCCCATCACCAGTACGGTGATGGCAATCAGCACTATTCCGATTGCAAACGGTCGGAGTATCATAACTCCGAGTGTGTTGGCTGCACATGCTTCGGCTCCTTTGCAAGCGCCGGTTACATTTCGTACCAGCAAAAGTTCAATCGCCGCAGCCAGCAGTAATAATGGTCCTACAATTTTCATAAACCCCCCTGTGATTTGTTCATCAAGAGCTACATCCTTACTCTTGACCATACATTTTTACAAAAAATGACAACAATGTCCATACTTGTAAAAAAGCGGGGTATTGACATTTGGTAAAATGTAGTGTATAATATTCATTTTTTCAGAGTTTCAGAGGGGCACCCTCTGGAAGAGGGTGCCCCTCTTTTCATAGAGCTGATTTTCTGATAAAATAGGTTAGCTCTGGCTTTCTTTTCGCCGGGTTCTTATGGTGAAGAGTAAGCCGTATTCTCTTAAACTTGGGCAACAGCTTAACTTGCACCTCAAACAGCAAGCCAAGCTGGACAGCCGGCATCTTTCCGAGCAAATTCTGTATTTGCTGGAAGTGATGATTGCTGTTGCCAAACAGTCAAAAAATTTCCGGGTCAAACCGGAAAAACAAGAGAGAATTGCGCAGAACTTAGGCGCAAAGTGTGATCTTCCGGAATGGCTGGATCTTGAAACGTTCAGCCTGGCGGGAGATTACGGCCTTACCCAGCAACAGCTCATTCGAGCTCTTCTATGGATGGGTCTGGAGTTGGCCGAACAGCTCTGCCCTAAGGGGCAGACACTCAGAAAGGAGGAATTTGCCGGACTGATTTTGGAGCGGATCCATCAGCCGGCGCTTATCCAGTAAAATAAAATGGAAACATCAAGTGGGGGCGACAGACGGACTTTCGCGGTTTAGCTGTCGCCCCTTAAATTTTTTTAATGCTATAATTACAGTAATGAATGAACTTATAAAACGGCTGGAGAATCTTAAAACCTCCATTCTAAATTTACAATCCAGTTTAAATTTGCCGCAAAAAGAGCAGCGGATTTTGGAATTGGAAGATAAAATGCAAGCAGCGGATTTTTGGGCCGATAACCAGACAGCACAAAAAATTTCCCAGGAGCATAATCAATTAAAAAAGTTTTATGATTTTTGGGTTAGCCTGGGCAAACAAACCGAAGAGGTTTTGGAATTAGTTAAACACAATCAGGACGAGTCGGACGAAACAAAAAGTTATTTGGAAAAACAAGCGGACGATTTGGAAGAGGAGTATAAAAAACACAGGTTTGTGGCTCTGTTGTCTAAAAAGTATGACGACCATAACGCGATTTTTTCTTTGCATTCCGGCGCCGGAGGAGTAGACGCGCAAGACTGGGCGGATATGCTGCTGAGAATGTTTTTGCGCTACGCGGAAAAGCAGGGTTTTAGCACGGAAATTTTGGAACTGTCCCGCGGTGAGCAAGGAGGTTTGAAAACTTGTGTGGTGGAAGTACGCGGGCCTTATGCTTATGGGCTGTTTAAAAGTGAAGCCGGCGTGCATCGCTTAGTTCGTTTGTCGCCGTTTAATCCTGCCCACACGCGCGAGACTTCTTTTGCCCTGCTGGAGCTGCTGCCGCTTTTGGAAGAGCAGGAAGAAATGAAAATTGACCCGAAAGATTTGAAAATTGAAGCCAATACTGCTTCCGGCCACGGCGGGCAATCGGTTAATACCACTTATTCCGCCATTCGCATTACGCATATCCCGTCAGGAATAAAGGTGAGCATTCAAAACGAGCGTTCCCAGCACCAGAACCGGGAAATAGCAATGAAGATTTTAACCGCCAAACTAAAAACTCTGGAAGAAGAAAGATTGCAAAAAGAAAAACAGGACATTCGCGGCGAATTTAAGTCCGCGGAGTGGGGGAATCAGATCCGCTCTTATGTCCTACATCCTTACAAAATGGTTAAAGACCACCGGACTGGAATGGAAACTTCCGATCCCGAGAGCGTGCTGAACGGAGAACTTAGTGAATTTGTGGAAAGTTATTTGGAACACTTCGCCTCAAAATAAAAAATCTGGTATAATGATTTTACGAAGTACGAATGAAGCGAACTTACGAAACTAGCACGTGTGCAAATTCGTAAGTTGTAAATATTCGTATTGGTAAAGATTATGATAAAATTTGACAACGTCATAAAAAAATACAGCCATCAACGGGCTTTAGACGGTATAAATTTACAGGTTCACCGCGGTGAGTTTGTGTCTTTGGTCGGTCTTTCCGGAGCGGGAAAATCTACCTTACTTAAGCTGATTATTGGAGAAGAACAGATTGACGGTGGTAGGATTTTTATTGATGATGTTGACATTTCATTGGTTAAAAAAAGTGACCTGCCGTATTTAAGACGTAAAATTGGCATGGTGTTTCAGGATATAAAACTATTACCGAGACGAACTGCCTATGAAAATGTGGCTTTTGCTATGGAAGTTTGCGGTCATCGTCTGGAAAAAATTCAAAAGGAAGTGCCAAAAATTTTGGAATTGGTTGGTTTGTTGCACAAAAAAGACAGTTTCCCAAACGAAATGTCCGGCGGAGAAAAACAAAGAGTGGCTATTGCCCGGGCGCTGTCACATCGGCCGGTTTTACTGCTAGCCGATGAACCAACCGGCAACTTGGACGAAGTTAATGCCGGCGAGGTGATTGACTTGTTAATGAAAATTAACCAGCTTGGCACCACTGTTATTTTGGCGACTCACGCCGCGGATTTGGTTAATAAAATAAAAAAACGGGTTATAACAATTGAAGGCGGAAAAATTACTATTGAACAGCAAAAAGGAAAATACAAGTTGTAAGCACGAACACACGAACGACACTAAAGATACGAAAATGGCGGAAATCTTTTATAAAGATGAAAGTTATAAAATAACCGGTGCGGTAATGAATGTTTTTAAAGCCTTGGGTTATGGCTATCAAGAAAAGTATTATTATCGGGCAATAAAAGAAGCCATTTTAAGTTTAGGTTTTAAGATAAAAGAACAAGTATTTACCCCTTTGTTGTATAATGGTAAATCTATCGGCAATTATTATTTAGACTTTTTGATTAATGATTCAATTGTATTGGAAATAAAAGTCAGCAACGAAATTTATCCAAGGCATATTAAACAAGTATTGGGTTATTTAACAGCCCATAATCTGAAATTGGGGATAATCGCCGCATTTACTAAGAATGGTGTAATTTTCAAAAGAGTAGTAAATTAATAAGTACAAGTAGTGTGGTTCGTGGTATTTGTGCTTTCGTGCTATAAATAATTATGTTTGACTCCGTATCATTTTTAAGAGCTATAAAAACCGGACTGACCAATTTTGTCAGGAATTTGTGGTTGTCTATGGCAGCTACTATGGTCATGACAATTACCTTGGTAATTTTGTCTACCCTGTTTTTATTATTCGTTCTGACAAATTATTCCATTAAAACTATTCAGAATACGGTGGATATTAGCGTATATTTTAAAATTGGTTTAGCTGAAGACCAAATTAATAACATTAAAAACCAAATTACCCAAGACCAAAAAGTTAAAGAGGTGTCTTATGTTTCAGCAGCGCAGGCTTTTCAGGATTTTAAAAGCAAGCACGAAAACGATCCATTAATTACCCAGTCGTTAAATGAATTGACGGAAAATCCTCTGCCGGCCACTCTTCACATAAAGGCTAATGAGCTGCAGGATTATCCGGCAATTGCTGAACGCTTGCAAACCGACCAATATGCCAATTTTATCGACAAAGTAAATTTTGAAGACAATCGGTTGGTAATTGAGCGGCTAAACAAAATTTTAAAATTTATTGTCACCTTTGGAGTTGTTTTGGTTGTTATTTTTGCTTTAATTGCCATCTTGGTGATTTATAACACCATTACTCTGACCATTTATAACCGCAAAGAGGAGGTTGAAATTATGCGCCTGGTTGGGGCAACTAATTGGTATATTCGAGCGCCATTTTTAACGGAAAGTATTTTATACAGCATTTTGTCAACGGTAATTACCGGAATCTTTCTGTCGCCGGTTTTTGCCAAAGTTATTCCGGTGGTAACGCAGTATGTTAACCCGCAAGTCGGGCTGTACAGCGGAAGAATTTTGAATTATTATTGGCTTCTTTTGGCTTTATTTGGATTAGCCTTAATTTTGTCTTTGGGGTCAACCTTATTCGCGATTCGGAAATATTTGAAAATTTAGGCAAACCCAATACTCTTGCGCGATTTTATATACCGTGTATACTAAGAAAGAGCCCTTATAAGCTTATAGCTTTGCGCCATAAGTTTATGGGAAAACAGGATAGGGGACTCTCTCCATATTAGGGGAGTTTTTTTATTTAAAACGCAGATAATACGCGGATATTAACGCTGAATTCACGCAGAAAGTGATGGCGTTTAATCCGTGTTGCTGTCTGCGATAACCATCTATTTTAGTATGAAGGTAATTTTCTTAAAAGACACGCCTGGGCAGGGGAAAAAAGGTGAAATTAAGGAAGTTAACGAAGGCTACGCCAAGAATTTTTTAATCCCCAAAGGCATAGCTCAAATTGCCACGGCGCAAGTTCAGGCCAAAGTAGCCAAAGAGGGGAAAGAGGCTGAGGCAAAGAAGCAGAAGGAGATTGAGAAATTAAGAAATTTAAAGGCAGATGTTGAAAAACGGGTTTTTGTGGTAAAAATTAAAGTCGGCGACAAAGGGCAAATTTTTTCCGGAGTCCACGAAAAAGACATCGCCCAGGCGGTCAGCCAAAAGCTCGATATCCCCATAGAGAAGAATCAAATAGAATTAGACAAACCCTTTAAGGATTTAGGTGAGCACAAAACTGTTTTACGTTTGGGGCACAACACCAAAGCCATCATTAAAATAATGGTGGAGGCGGTTTAACTAGTAAATTTTTAATTTTATATGCCGCCACCTTCAACTTTTTGGGAAGATAATCCAAAATTAAGAAGTTTACTGCTAGTGTTAATCTGTGTGTTTTTACTTTCCGGCCTAGTCCTAGTGATTTTGAGCCAAATTCAACAGAATTACCGGAATAAAATTTATTTGGAAACAGAACAATCTTTACCAAAACATTAAAAAATAATTAAATACAAACGAATGAAAAATAAAATAATAGCAGTAGTTATCTTATTAGTGTTAATCGGTGGTGGAATATGGCTATGGTCAAGTCGTAAAGCAAAACAGTCCAATACTAACTTGCCGGCTAGCGGGGATTATTATACCAATTTATCCAAGGCTTGCGCGCCGGAGCAAGGCGGGGGTTCTAGTTGCTGTGAGCAGTCAGTGGCTTTTATGAAGAAAAACGGATTTAAAAAAGCCGAAGGCGGTAACTGTGGCGCTAATATGGACAAGAATCAAATGCTCTGCGCAGGCAGCTATGAATGGTGCGAGCCAGGTACCGGCGATTCCCAGGAAAATAAGGATTAGATTTTTCAAAACGATTATTAAACCATTAATGTAATTTATGCCCAATCGCGCAAAAAATAAAAAAACCAAAACAGTTAAAACCAAATTTATTTTTGTTTCCGGAGGGGTTATTTCCGGTATTGGCAAGGGGATCACCTCGGCCTCTATTGGCGCGATTTTAAGAGCCAAGGGTTATAGCGTGAGCCCGGTAAAGGTAGATATGTATTTAAACCAGGACGCCGGAACTATTCGCCCTCAAGAGCACGGCGAGGTGTGGGTGACAAAAGACGGCATAGAAACCGACCAGGACTTGGGACACTACGAGCGCTTTATTGGCGAAAACATAATGCGCGCCAATTATATTACCACCGGACAGATTTATGCGGAAGTTTTGCGTAAAGAACGAGCCTTTGAGTATGGTGGCGAAGATGTGGAAGCTATTCCGCATGTCACCGACGAAATTATCCGCCGCTGGCACGTTGCCGGCAAGGGGTATGATTTTTGTTTAATTGAATTGGGTGGTACCGTTGGTGAATATCAAAACGCCATATTTTTTGAGGCTACTCGTATTATGAAGCTGCGTGATCCCAAAACCGTTCTCCATATTCACGTGGCTTATTTGCCCATTCCGTCATATTTGGGAGAAATGAAATCTAAACCGGTTCAACAGTCAGTCCGGGTGCTAAACAGTATGGGGATAGAGCCGGATATTATAGTTGGCCGCAGTGAAGTGCCGCTGGATGACCGCCGCAAGGAACGCGTTGCCCTCTTTTGCAATGTGGGTAAAGATCACGTGTTGTCCAACCCCGATGTTTCCAGCATATATGAAGTGCCGGTAATTTTGGAGCAACAGCATGCCGGCGAATTGATTTTGAAAAAATTTGAAATTTCCACCAAAAAGTACGATATGCACCAGTGGAAAAACTTGGTTCACACAATTAAAACTGTAAAAAAAGAAGTTCATATTGCTGTTGTGGGAAAATATTTCGGCGTTGGCAAATTCCAATTGTCCGACTCATATGTTTCAGTAATTGAATCCATTAAGCACGCAGCCTGGGGGGAAAAAGTTAAGCCGGTAATGCATTGGATAGACTCTGTTAAAGTGGAAAAACAGGGTGCAAAGGCAGTTTTGTCCGAATATGACGGGATTGTTGTCCCGGGAGGTTTTGGCAGCAGGGGAACCGAAGGTATGATTCAAACTATTCAATTTGCGCGAGAAAACAAAGTCCCGTATTTGGGTTTATGTTATGGTATGCAAATGGCAACAATAGAGTTTGCGCGTAATGTCGCTAAACTAAAAAATGCCAATACTACGGAAGTTGACGACAGCACCACGCATCCCGTCATACACATTATGCCTGACCAAGAAAAAAAGTTGTTGAATCGTGAATACGGAGCGACTATGCGCCTGGGCGGTTGGGATTGCGTAATTACCCGTGGCACGAAAACAGAAAAAGTTTATTTAGCGGCCGAGTTAATTAAAAAGACAGGACAGGCGAAAATAAATGAACGCCATCGTCATCGCTATGAATTTAATAACGCTTACCGGGAGCAGTTGGAACAGGCCGGCTTGGTAATTTCCGGCACTACGCCTGACGGCAAGCTGGTAGAAATAATCGAACTTAAAGACCATCCTTATTTTGTGGGAAGCCAGTTTCATCCGGAATTTCAATCCCGCCCATTTGGTCCTCACCCGTTATTTGCCGGCTTTATGAAAGCGGCGGTCAAATTACATACGAATGGATAATGTAATAGCCTTGAATCGAAGTCATCTATCAAATAGCCGGCGTTTACTAAATTAAATATTTTTTTATTAAATTTTAACAAATAATTTTTATAAAAATGCCTAAACGTTTATACAAAATTGTTTATATTGCCGGTGTTTTGTTGATTGCGGCTGGCTGTAATCAAAACACATCGGTAATTAATCCAGTTCAAAATACCCCCGCTATAAAACAAAAACCCATAGTCCAGCCGTCAATCGTAAACAGCCAAAGCAGCGAATCTCAGTCATTGGCAAAAGAATGCATTGATTCGCCAACGGTGACTGAAATTGGAAGGGATGTGTACCCCATAGCTGATAAATATAAACAACTACAATTTTTAGGTCAGCTTTTTACTGCTTCTGATTGTGGAACAGAAAGACTGAGCAAAATTTTTGGGGTAAAAAACGGCCAATATACTCAGGGCGCTACCATAACTTTAAATGCCCCGCCTTCCGTCCAATTTTTAGCCACCTTAAAAGTGGTGGGGTTTATTTGTTCCGAACAAAAAATAGAAAGCCAGTGCAGTCAATGGCAATTAGAAAAATCAGTGAATGTGAAGGACATCTTAAAATTAAAACCCTTCGCGGATAAGATTAAGCAGGACGACTGCTATATTTGCGGCTAAAAATATGGAGCAAGTTCACAACCAACAACTACAATAATTGCTCGTGTAGCCACTTATTTTATGGCGTTAATCAATGCTTTAGTAGCTGGCTACTTTTTGTTTGATACCATAACCAACAATCGATTCCCTGGTACTGGTTATATCCGTTTGTTGTTTGGCTTGTGGTTTGCCTCAGTCTTGGTATTCAGTATATACAGTTTTACAAAACCAATTTGGGCGAAGTTCATTACCATGCTTGTGGTCATATTGTTGGAAGCAGGTTTCCTATTTTATTCACTGATGGGAGCTATTTATTAAATCAAAATGGAAACCAAAAAATGCAATAAAGACTGGTAACTTACGCTTTGAGTGGTGAACAGCCGAAAATATTATCAGTTACCAATTAGAAATGTTAGCAGTCCTAAAAAACCCTCGCCGATACCGGCGAGGGTTTTTAAATAGAGGAGTTACTTTTTGTGCGGTACTACGTTGACGATTCTGGTTTTCTTTAAGTTGCCGTGGAATTTTCTAACCTGCTTGTTTTGGAATTTAACCAAACCATCGGTTAGGGCATAGAGTGTGGAATCGCCGCCCATGCTAACGTTTTTTCCCGGGTGATATTTGGTGCCGTGCTGGCGAACCACAACCTGACCTTTTTTAATAACTTGGGCGCCAAAAATTTTAACGCCTAATCTTTTGGATACTGAATCGCGGCCTAAACTGGTACTGCCGCCTGCTTTTTTATGAGCCATATATGAAAATTAACAGATTAATTTTAAATTACAAAAATCAAATTCCAAATTTCAAATAAAATCCAAATAATCAAGTATCTAAATTTCCAAACAATCACAGTGATTTTGAACCTTGTAATTTATTTGGTGTTTGGATTTTGGGATTTGATATTTTTTTGAAAAGGCTTAAGCCTTTTCAAAAATAACTATTTCCCTTGCTACTATTTGGTCTTTGCGGTCATAAATCGCAGTTTTGCGGTCTGTGAGCTTCAAAAACTTCATATTTTTCGCTAATTTCGAGGAAATAATATCCACTAAATTATATCCCAAAGGTGCAATAAAGTCAAGACTGGGCAGCATTTCGTAAGCTTCGCGGGTCTTTTTGTAGGCCGGAATACACATAACTACTCGGCCTTTTGCAGGTAGGAATTTGGCAAATTCTGCCAGGCAAGCCTGGTAGAGTTCGGTTAATTCCTGAAAATTTTTGGTAATTTCTTTGTTTTCCGGGTATTTTCCGTAAATAGGTCCTAAGGTTGATTCCGTAACCACAGCGGCGATTTTTTGGCTCACGAGCAACTTTGCCACGTCTCTGGCGTCGGCTGCTTCCACATGGTATTTTCCCGGTGATATTTTGTAGCGATTTCTAAACCACTCCAAGTTTTGTTCACTACCCTTAATAGCTTTTTTATTAATGTCGCTTCCGAGCATTTTATAGCCGAGTAAAATTCCTTCCTGAATGATTGTGCCAATGCCACAGAATGGATCTAAAATAGACTCTCCGGTTTTGGCCCCGGAAAGGTTTAGCATAATTTGTGCGACTTTGGGCGGAATCATTCCTTGTTTCTCGTCGCGAGCCGGCCGCTGGTAGTCGCGCCGGCCGTAGTCTTCAAAATCTTGCACGGCAATTGTTTTGGCGGTATATACGCCGTCTTTGCCGGCCAAAATGCAAATTTCAGCACCTTTTTGCAAAAGCAAATTTTTTGTTACCACCACGGAAGCCAGAGCGAGAGAGTTAAATTCCGGTAACACCAAACGCACGCTGGCGCCGGTTTCAGTTAATCCTTTTTTAATCATCATGCCAATGCGCTTTGGTTCGCTAAAAATATTATTGGTTCGCTCAAATTGACCAAAGTTATCCTTACCATTTTGAGGCCTGGAGTTTGCAGGAGGTCTTTGCAATAAAGACATATCTAAAATATAGATGCTAACGCCAAATTGCACCTTACCTTTGTAATCTTTAAAAAACTGCTTTTTTAAAACGCCTGGCTTAAAGTAATGTTTGAGCGCGAAGTTAATGGAATCATTTTCCCTTTTTTTTATGGTATCTACGACTTCTAAAATTTTAACCACGCCTCCTAATTTTCTTTGCATTTTTTCCGCGTTCAGCGGCGCCTCGGTTTCTATTAGTAAAATTTCCGGGGAACTCTCCAAAATCTTTAACGGTTGGCCGGTTAAATTTAAAGCCGGATCCGGACGTTCTAAAATAGCAACTAGTTCGGCAATGGACAAGCTATAAACCCTGCCTAATACAAATGCGTATTTCATTTTAGATTTAAGATTATGTTATAATTAATCTGCAATGATTAGCTACGAACAAGCAAAAGTTTGGGTAAAAGAAAATAAGCAACAAATTGTGCTTGCCGTATGTTTCGTATTGGTGTTTATTGTTGGTTTCGGAAGCGGTAGATACGAGCGGGAATTCCGCAGGCAAAAAATAAAACCACAAAATAATTATACCACAAATTCAACAAAAACCCCAATTATCCCGCCGGATAATAAACAGAGGACTGAGGGGGCGGTCTTGGGGGCTAAGACAGCATCGAGCACAGGGGATTGTATAATAAAAGGAAACATTGCTTCCACAGGTAAAAAAATATTTCATGTGCCCACCGGAGCTTTTTATAAAACTGTTAAACCCGAACAATGTTTTAAAACCGAAAGTGAAGCTTTGGCCGCCGGGTTTATTAAATCCTCCAGATAATTTGTTTAAAAGTCAGCTTTTATAAAAAGGTTGACTTTTTTGTTTGTATATTGTATAGTATGAACACTTTGGGTTCCGATTCTGAGCTTCGGGACCTTGGGTCTTTATAGACAAAGTACATCAGCTTTGCCGGATTAAGTTTCGGTTGCTCTCTTATGTCAATCGCGTTCCGTAAGAGAGTTGCTCTATAAAGACCCAAAAGTTTAGGTGGTATGCTGCCTAGAGTGGAGAGTTTAGTTAAATGCCAAGAGAGTGGTAGTGGGTGGCCTCGTATCCAACCGAGGTGACGGCAAATGACAAGACTTAAAGCTTTCAAGAGCGGCATGCTGCCGAGGCCTTAGCCTAGGGGCCAAATTCATTAGTGATAGGCGCTTTCCTTGCGTGAGGTGGTAGATTGCGCACTTTCGTCTCCCCGAAAGTCTTCGGTGAAGAATTGTCTAACCGAAAAGGAGAGGTCGCGGCAGAAGGAGGAATAAGTGGTTGGGGTGGAAACCGGCGGAGTAATTTTTCTGCCCGCCCGCCAAATTTGGAGAAAGCATGTTTAGCTCCTCCAGGCCTTTGTTTAGGCATGCTTTCGGCAACCACCATTGCTCCTTCTGCCGCCGGGAAAATATTTTCCGGCGGCTATTCATTTTCATTTAATATGTCTTTAACTCATCATAAAAAAAATATTTATCTGGATTACGCCGCGGCTACGCCTGTGGATTTAAGAGTGCAAAAAGTTATGCAGCCTTTTTTGTCGCAAGCTTTCGGCAATCCGTCGTCTTTACACCAAAAGGGGAAAGAAACCTCTCTGGCTATTGCCCGGGCGCGGCAAACGGTTGCCAAGCTTGTTGGCAGTAAACCGGAAGAAATTATTTTTACCGCCGGCGGCAGTGAAAGTGTTAGCTTGGCGATTTTTGGCGTAGCGCGCCATCATCAGCAAATAAAAAAAGATCAGCGGTTGCATTTAATTACTTCTGTTATTGAGCACCACTGCGTGCTAAATTCTTTTTCGGCCTTGGCAGGGGAGGGGCTGAAAACAAGTTATATCAATGTCGACAAAACCGGAGTGGTGGATATTAAGCAACTTAAGTCTAGCGTCAGACCTGAAACGATTTTAATTTCTATTATGTTGGCCAACAATGAAATTGGCACGGTTGAACCTGTGGCCGAAATAGGGAAGTGGCTGAAAGGGTTAAATATTCAGAGAGCAGCTCAAGGCCTGCCAAAGATTATTTTCCATACCGACGCTTGCCAGGCCGCCGGGTTTTTAAATTTGGATGTTAACAAGTTGGGTGTAGATTTAATGTCAGTTAATGGCGGAAAAATTTATGGCCCAAAACAAACCGGGTTTTTATATGTCAGGTCGGGGACTGAGCTCAAGCCAATAATCTATGGTGGCGGTCAGGAGAAGGGCCTAAGAGGCGGAACCGAGAATGCTGCCGGCGTGGTAGGTTTAGCCAAGGCTTTGGAGTTGGTGAGTCTTGAACGAAATAAGGAAAATGACAGGCTAACAAAACTGAGGGATTATTTGATAAGTCGAGTTCTTAAAGAGAATAAAGGAATACTTTTAAATGGTGTCGATAATATAAATTTAAAAGTAAATAAAGAAAGTTTGTTAAGATTGCCAAATAACGCCAACTTTACCATAAAAGGAGTTGAGGGTGAAGCTTTAATGTTATATCTGGATGCTTATGGCATTTTTGCTTCTACTTCCAGTGCCTGCAGTACCGGCAGTACCGAGGCTTCACATGTCTTATTGGCAATCGGCAGAAATGAACAGGAAGCGAGAAGTTCAATTCGGATGACCTTAGGCAAACAGACGACCAAGGACGATATAGACTACGTCTTAAGAGTCCTTAAAAAACTAATCAGCGAGCTTAGGAAGGTTAAACAGCTGTCTTAAGGGTAAAAATTAGCGGATCCGGGGGAGAGCTACTTTTAAAATTTTATTTAAAATAATCAACATAAAATAATATTTCAATTTGAATTAGAAAATATTACCGGATTAGAAATAAAAAAATATTTAAAAGATTAAAAGCCACAATTAAAAGTGGCTTTTAATTAACCCTAGGGAACTGTGGAAAACTAAATATCAACAATGTCGCACAATGTATCTTATGCGACAACGATAGTATTGAAAAGACCTTTTGCTTGTGCTTTTGTCTGTTTGAACCAGAGTTCTAATTATAATTTAAATTGATTAAAATATTTTATATTTACATTTATATTAAATATATATTTTACAATACTCTGCTAAGGTTTGATTGTATGAATTTATTTTAAATAATATTTTCGATTGAAATAAAAAGTATATATGTCCTCAAACGCTAATTATGCAGTAGCTCTCCCCTGCCGGCTTAAAACCAAGTAGAGGACTCATCTATACAAAAAAACCGCCTCAATGAGGCGGTTTTGAAAAAAGTCGGACAACTAAAAATTTACATGGATATTTCCACCTGTAGTTGTGGGAGCGACGCAGGCAGATTCATATTCATTTAGAAATGAGACAACAGATCCAGAATCTTTTGATGCCTGGTAAAATGCCTGGCGACAAGTATCGTTATATGGCAGTAGGTTAAAATCAACACAGGTGCCGTTTTGGTGGCATGCAGAGACGCTTGGACCATTGTTATTTTGAATTGCACTTGAAATTTTTAAACTACACCCATTTTTAGAACCCAGTTGATTGAATTTTGTGATAAATGTTTTTACTCTTCCCGAAGCTTGTGTTGATAGTAAACAAGTGCCGTTATTGCTCTCACATCCATGAGTTGAGGTATAATTTGAAACATCGACACAGTTATTATTTGAAATCAGACAGCCTACGGACGAAGACACCGAGAAAGTCTGTTTGCAGCTTGTTGATGTTGTTCCATCTCCGGTGTCGGTTGGAGTGCCGCCTGTGTCCGAAGGTGTGGTTGTAGAAATTTTTACACTGGGCGGCTGGATGGATTTGAATTGTATAAGATCCGGGTTAATGGCTTTAAGCAGTAGGAAACCTGACATTAAGATTACCAGGCTGGCTATGGTGCTGGTTAAAATACTTTTGGCCTTGTCTACCGATTCCTGGTTACCCTCGGCTGACATGTAAACGTAACCGGCAATAACCACAAAGAACACGCCAATAACTCCGGCCAGAATAATGGCGAATTTGTAAAGTTGGTTAATACACTTATATAAGTCGCCACTGTTGTTATTTTTAAAGGCAGCGGAGTTTTGGTCTACACCAAGAGCCGCGTTATCCCGGCTGGAGGAATTAACCTCGCTAGGGGCACAGAGATATTCTCTAATCTGGCTGGAAATAGGATTTTTCCCGCCTTGGGAATAATCGTAAGACGTGGTTTGCGCGTAAGCCGGCAAGTAAGCCGTAAAAATTTGCAATAAAGCTAAAATAAAAAAGTATTTTTTAAATTGATTAGCCATATTTTTTTAAATAATAATTTTAATTATTGCCCAAAAAATCTTTGGGATTATAAGTATAGCCATAAGGCACTTTATAAGCGCCATAAATTTTGGTATAGGCTCCGGGGTTTACGCCAAAGCCCTCGGCGTCATAAACGCCAAAGTGAATGTGGTATCCCCTTTCCGGCCCGTATAATTTTTTAGTAGTATTTCCCGTGTTGCCTTCATAGCCGATAACGTCTCCTTGTTTGACTTGCTGGCCAGGAGAAACTTTAAAACTTCTAAAGTGTCCGTATAAAGTAATAATTTGACTGCTGCCGTTTTTGGTGGAAATATTATGTTTAATCGCAACCCAATTGCCGTAAGAGGCATCGCTTTTATCGGTATAAATAACTTCGCCGTCGGCAGCGGCGTAAATTGCCTGGCCTGCAGGGGCGGCAATATCTATGCCATTATGAAAATTATAACCTAGCGCGGTAAAGCCGGTATTACCATAACCTTGAGTTAAAATCCCGTCCATTGGCCAGGCCAAAACGCCTTTAGCCGCCGGGATGGATTTGTTACCTAGCTTGGCGCGGATTTTTGCGTCTAAGTCCTGAATTTCTTTTTGCAGGTTGGCTTCATCTTCTTTGCTGGAAGCCAGAAGTTTTTGGAAGTTTTTTTCCAAGCCCTTGGTCTGGCTAAGCAAAGCTTGTTTTTGCCCCCGGATGCCGGATAAAGAACTTTTAGTAATTTCCAATTGATTTTTTAGTTCTTCCAGTTTTTTAACCTGAATTTCCAAATCCCGTTTTTGTCCTTCCAACTTGGCTTTTAACTCTTTAATTTTTTGCACCAGCTGGTATATTTTACCCTGTAAATTTTGAGTGAATTGCACTTGATCCAAAAAGTCAGACAGGCTATTGCTTCCAACCGTGGTTTTTAAGGCGTATTGGTCATCATATTGGTTAAGCTCGACAATTAATTGCCCCAAAACTTTTTTATTATCTTCTATCTCTTTAATTTTTTGTTCAATTAAATCTTGGAGTTGTTTAATTTGGAGGTTGGAATCTTCAATTTGCGTTTGCTTGCCCTGGATTTGCAGTTCAGTTGAGGCAATTTGTTTGTCGTAAATGAAAATTTCGTTTTTTAAACTGTTGGATTTAGCTTGGGTCGTGGAAATTTGCTGCTGGTAGCTTTTAATTTGTTGATTGATTTCCTGAAGTTTTTTTTCATTAGCGGTTTTGGCCGCGGCTAGTTCGTCGGCGGTTTGTTCGGCAAAAACCGCATTAAAACCGCTCAAGCAAAAAATTAAGGCAACAATAAGCCCGCTAGCAAATTTTCTTTTTATTTTGGTATCAGTTTGTAAAAACATTAACATTATTATACCAAAAAAATAGGTAAAAAGCTAATTTGAAACAATCGCCGTTCTCCCTAAAGGAGAACGGCGATTGTCGAGATTGAAAAAAATTAAGCCAGAGAGTTTATGGCGTTTTCCAGTCTGGCAATAATTTCTTTTTTGCCGTGGCCTAAAAATAAAATAGCCGAAACCTCAAACGGGCCGGGGCTTTTTTCCTGGCCGGTAAGCGCCACGCGCAGCGGCCACAATACCGAACCATTGTCGTAATTTTTGGAGGAAATGAAATTTTTAATTTCAGTTTCCAAATCCGTCTTGGCAAATTTGTCATCCGGCAAAGCCGTAAAAAAATCTTTTAAATCTGTTAATTTGGTTTTAGCGTCGGCTGCGTCGGCTTTTTTCCAAACTAAAATTTTTGGGTCATATTGCGGGGCAGTAAAATAGTAAGCCGTCCCCTCCCCTATTTGGGATAGCTTTTTTAAGCGTTCTTTTTCCAAGTCTAAAATTGCCAGTAAAAAATTTTCCGGAA
Source organism: uncultured Candidatus Saccharibacteria bacterium (assembly GCA_964520505.1). Taxonomy (GTDB): domain Bacteria; phylum Patescibacteriota; class Doudnabacteria; order UBA920; family UBA920; genus PALSA-1336. The sequence continues at coordinate 38,254 of CAZFQP010000003.1, forward strand.
AATTTTCGGGGTTTATACCGGCAGCGGTCCAGAATTTTTTGGCTTCCGCCAATAGTTTGTCGGTAGACATCTGGCGAATATACAAGCCGTTAATCCAGTCGAGCTTGTTAACATCAAAAATTGGCGCGGACTTGTTAATTTTTTTAAGGTCGAACTGGGCAATTAATTCTTCCAGAGAAAATATTTCCTGTTCGGTTTTCGGATTCCAACCTAAAAAGGCTACAAAGTTAATTAATGCTTGCGGTAAATAACCTTTAGCCAAAAAATCTTCCACTGCCACATCGCCCTGGCGTTTAGAAAGTTTGGATTTGTCGGTGTTTAAAGCTAGAGGCAAATGTGCGAATAGAGGCGCGGTCCAGCCGAAGGCTTTGTAAAGTAAAATGTGCTTTGGAGTAGAAGGGATCCATTCTTCGCCTCGGATGACGTGAGAAATTTCCATAAAATGGTCGTCGACTACCACAGCTAAATGGTAAGTGGGAAAGCCGTCGGATTTAAGCAATACCTGATCGTCTAGAATTTTATTTTCGTAAACAATCCGGCCATAAATTAAATCTTCAATTACCGTCTGTCCTTCTTGTGGCATGGCAAAACGTACCACCGGCCTTTTTCCATTAGCTGCAAATTCGGTCTGCTGTTTGGCAGTTTCTTCAGCCGAAAGGTTGCGGCAATGGCGGTCATACATCGGCGGTTTTTTTAAAGCTGTTTGTTCTTTGCGCAAGTCATCTAACCGTTGTTCGCTGCAAAAGCAGTAATAGGCCTTATTTTCTTTAATAAGCTGGTCGATGTGTTTATGATAAATATCTAATCTTTCCGATTGCAAGTAAGGGCCAAGCGCTCCCTTTTGTGTTGCCTTGCCATGTTTGTCCAGTACAAAACCTTCGTCAAATTCTATGCCCACAGTTTTCATTACTGTAAGTAAATTCTCCACCGCGCCTTCTACTTTGCGGTTTTGGTCGGTGTCTTCCACGCGCAGGACAATTTGCCCGTGGTTGTGGCGCGCGAATAAAAAGGCGAACAGCGCGGTGCGTAGGCTGCCAATGTGAACGAAGCCGGTTGGTGATGGTGCGAATCTGGTTCTAATAGTGTTCATGGTGTAAAAATTTTGGTCAATTCTGATCAATTTTGGTCAATCTTGTCAATGTCTATTATACCTTTTTCCGCCATTTCTTTCAAATCCGCCATAGCCAGGCGTGCTAGATTTTTTCTTTCTGCGGCTAACTCTTTTTCTATCATATTTGCGGGAATAAAGCGGTGCGTTAATAGTTCTCTTTTGTCCGGAAAATCTATGTCGGCTTCATTGCCGAGAAATTTGAAATAAACCACATTCTGTTTTTGCCCCTTGTAAAGGAAATGTTTATTGACCCAAAACTTTCTGCCCGAGTCATTCCAAAAATAAATATTTTGATGCGGCGAGGTGTATAAATATTCCACGGCGGTAATGCCGGTTTCTTCCATGAGCTCCCTGGCTGCAGCGTCAATCAAATTTTCATTTTGATCAATTCCACCCTGGGGAAACTGCCAGTAGTTTTCATGGTCAAAAGCAAAGGCCTCGCCAATTAAATCCACACGAAAATCTTTGGGGTTGCGCTGGCAAATCATTACTTGGTTTTGGCGGTTGAGCAGAACAATTACCACATTTGGTCTTAGCCCATAGGTATCAAAAACTTTATAGTGCCAGAGGGCAGAAGCTAAACCCCAAGTGGCGTTAATTATGCGTTTTAAGCGGTTTTTTTGGGTAAACAACCGCCACAGCCACTCTAAGCCCATAGAACGCAAGAATTTGGGCGGAATTGGCCTTTTTCCGGCCAAATAATCAAAGCTGCCACCTAAGCCAATAAGCAGTTTACAGGGTAATTTTTCCTTTACCGAGGCTAGCCAAAGCTCTTGCTCTATGGCCTTTAGTCCTGCGAAAAGCAGGTCTGGCGAGGCGGTTTTTATGTCCTCGATAATTGTTGGATCAGCAATATTTTTGTTGGAATAACCGGCGATTTTTAGTTTGGGAAATTTGGCAGTTAATTTTTCGGCGGCAAGTTTTGGCGTGTCGCTCGCCCCGCCGAATAAATACACGGAGAGATTATTTTTTTCCGCCAGCGCGGCCAAGTCCCAAATTAAATCCGCGCCGACAATTTTTTCCGGCAAGGCGCGTTTGATCCATGAAGGATAAAAAATAATCGACGCCAGGCTGTAGGCAATTTGCCAGGCGCTTTGGAAAATTTTTAGCCAATAATTTTTTGCGCTAAGCGGAAGTTCCAAATATTTTTTCGCCCAGAAAATTCCGATGCCGTCGGCCAAAGAAAAATCCGCCTGGTTATAAATATCCATAAGTTTGCGGCTTTGCAAAGCATGAAAAAGAAATTCGGAATACGGGGTAATGACCCAGGTTTTTTGCCCGCGCAAAAGCCGCTCCTTGAGCTGGCCAAGAAAAGCGGTTTTGGTTATGGCATCTATTTGTAAACCCGCGACATTAACTTTAGACATATCTTCTGTATTATACCCGCTTTTTATTGACATATCAACCGTTTTAAGGTAGAATAAGTGGTTCGATATTAAAATTCAAAAGAGGAGGAATTGGAGTGAAAGACTTAACCCCAATTCAGCGATGCATTTTGGAGTTTTTGCTCCGGCGCCGCTCAGCTCAGGCTGAGGAGATTGCCGCGATGCTAAAGCTTGGGCTCGATGTTGTTAGGCACGAGATTCAAGCTCTGCGCAAAGACGGCTGGATTCAAGACAGAATTAGAGTCCAGGATGATCGCTTGCGCGGGCTTGGGTACAATCACAAGTTTCGTTTTAACTTGTTTTTGAACACGGCGGCTCAGGGCCGCAGCAAAGAATTTCCAAATGCCAAAGACCCGGAAAGTTTGGCTGTGGCTGTTGTCTCCAGGCTGAAGAACCATCCGGAGATGGGGCCGGAGATTCTGGTCGGGCGGCTCTATCTTACTTTGGGAGGGCGGCTCGACGCCAACTTTAGTATGAGGTGTAAAGACGCCAAAACTAAGGATTTGGCAAAGGAGCTGCTGCAGAGCTTGCCGGGGGTGGAATCTGTGTCGGTTTACACAGAGCTTCTCATCGGCCTGTGATCATCGGGGAGAAATAAGCTTAACCGGCGGCGGACACATTGTGTGTCTGCCGCCGGTATTAATTTTCCAAAAATTCCAAAAATAAGCTATAATATACTATATGGAAGCACTGAAAAACATTGTTAAATCTACCGGAAAGAATATAAGGCCGAAGAAAAATGTGCATTTGCACTCCCCTGCCCATTTGCTGGCTGACGAGCTGTGCCAAAGGTTAAATGACAAAAAGCATTTTGCCTTTTATTTAAAAATGGCGGTTTTGTATAATCATGATTACCTGCGCGGTTTGGCCGGACAAATTTTGGAAAATAAAAATGCCAAAACCCCCGGACGCTTATTTGCCTATTTAATTAAAAAAAATAATCTTGAGAAAAAATCTCCCCCAGCGGTTTCAGGCGGAGTATCTGTTTAAAGAAATGATCGTGGCCGCATTTAAAATTTGTAATTTAGAATTGAATTATGGTTTTGCCAATATTAACTTATCCGAATGAAATTTTAAGAAAACCGACCCAGCCGGTTAGTTTTCCCTTGTCCCCGGAAATAAAAAAGTTGACCAAGGATATGATAGACACCGTGCGCAATGCCGACGGGATTGGTTTGGCGGCGCCGCAGGTGGGTAAATCTGTTAAATTAATTGTTATTAATTTAGAAAAAAGCGGCATTCCGCTGATGGTTTTGTATAATGCTAAAGTAATTAGCCGCGGTTTTAAGAAAGTTGATATTGAAGAAGGCTGTTTGTCTATCCCAGGGATTTATGGCAATGTTCGCCGGCCAAAAAAGGTGACCGTAGAAGCTTATACAGCGGATGGAAAGAAAATAAAGTTTATAGATGACGGTTGGATTGCCCGAGTAGCTCAGCACGAAATTGACCATACAAATGGAATACTGATTATCGACCTGATTAAGAAGTACACACAAGGAGAAGAGAAAGTAAAAGAGTGGAAGGAAAAGAAATTAATTTGATTTTACGAAGTACGAATACCTACGAACTTACGAAGTGAGCTCGGGTGGAAATTCGTAAGTTCGTAAAGGTTAGTACTTCGTAAAATATGAAGTTTATTAAAGACCTGCTTTTTTTTGAAATTCAGACTACGGGGCAAAATGCCGACAAGGATTCTATTGTCCAATTGTCGGCGGTTTTGTTGGATAAGGATAATTTGCTGGAAAAAAATAATTTTAACAGCTATATTAAAGTTAGTTATTTAGATAGCGTGATTGCAGACCATGCGCGCCTACTGAACGTAGACCAAAATATGTTGCGTAAGAGCCCGAAGGTTTATGATTGTATTAAACAGTTTAATCACAAATTCGGCAACGATTTACTTTTGGCCAGTTATAGTTTTGACAATTTATTGTTCTTGAAAAACGCATTTAAAAAAGCTGTTGTCCCTTTTAATTATGATCCTCATATTGTGCAGTTGTGGACTTTGGGATATATATATACTTTGAATTACGGCTTGAAAAAAATGCCAACGCTCAATACTTTTTTGGATTATTTTCGTTTAAAGTTAAAAAATCCGTTTGACTCAATGGAGCGAGCTCGCTTGGAAGCCGAGGTATTTAGAAAGATAATTAAAGAAGTATAGGCTCTACTAAATACTAAAAAATACAAAAAAGTACTAAATCAGAATTAATTACCGCTTTCGTCAGTACGGTTTAGTATCTTTAGTAGCATTTCGTATTTAGTAGAAGGAAATCTATGGATTTCAACAAAGACATTTTATTGATTGACACTGAGTTTACTGGTTTTGATATTGATAAGCACGAAATTGTGCAGTTGGCCGCAGTGTTGCTGGATAAAAAAACCTTAAAGGAAAAAAAGTTTTTTTCTTCTTATATTAAGCCTCGGCGCTGGAAAACGCGCAATCGGGAATCGATGAAAGTGAATAACATTACTCTAGAAATGTTGCAAGGCGCGCCGGACTTAAAAGAGGTTTTAAAAAAATTTGACCGAACGTTTGGCCACAACGTCATTCAGGCTTTTTATGTCGGCTATAATGACAAACGTTTTTTACTGGAAAGCTATAGGCGCGCGGGACTAAAATGGCGGTTTGACTATCACTATTTTGAGCTTTGGGGTTTGTTTTATCCCTTTTTAGCCGTTAAAAATAAACTTAAGACCATAAAAGATTTTGCCGGGTTTGGGATTGAATCGATGTTAAAAATTTTTAAAATTGAACAACCGGACAATTTGCATGATGCTTTAACTGACTGCCGGGTGGAAGCGGAAATTTTAAGAAAAGTAATTAAACAAATAATTTAACAGACTTTACGAAGTACGAATTTATACTAACTTACGAAGAAAACTCGTAGGGGAATTCGTAAGTTCGTAAAGATTGGTACTTCGTAAAATTTATGAGGATTATTTTTTTTGGCACTGCTAACGTGGCCTTGCCCATTTTGGAAGAATTAAGGTTGGAACATGACATTGTGGCCGTGGTTACCACGCCCGATGTTAAGGTTGGTCGCAAGCAAATTTTGCAGGAAAGTCCGGTGTCGGCTTTGGCTAAGGATTTAAATTTAACTACCTACAAACCAGAAAAGATAAAAAATAACCCTGAATTTTTAAAAATTTTGACCGATTTAGCCGCTGATATTTTTGTGGTGGTGGCTTACGGCAAAATTTTGCCTATGGAAGTTATTAACCTGCCGCCACATAAAACTGTTAATGTCCATTTTTCCCTGCTGCCAAAATATCGCGGTCCGTCCCCAATTCAGGCCGCCCTACTTGCCGGTGACACCCATACAGGCTCAAGTATTTTTGTGCTGGACGAAGGTGTGGATACAGGACCATTAATTGCCCAGGAAATTTTAGCTGTTGAGCCGGACGACAACTTTTTTACTCTCTCAGATAAGTTGGCAAGGTTTTCTGCAAAATTAATTTTACCAACTTTGGAAGACTACACAGGAGGTAAAATTACTCCCCTACCCCAAGTAGAAGAAGGCATCAGTCAAACTAAAATTATTTCCAAAGTTGACGGTAAAGCCGATTGGAACCAGTCGGCTGCGGAAATTTATAACCGATTCCGGGCATTTTATATTTGGCCCGGACTATGGTCTACCTGGCAAGGTAAAACTTTAAAAATCACCGATTGTCGGCCGGTGGATTCCCAAGCACTAAAAGATGTTGCCGTCGGATCAATTTTGGATGGTGGAATTGTTGTGTGTGGTCAAAATACCGCCTTACAAATTAGTAGCCTGCAGCTTGAGGGAAAAACCGAAGTGGCAATTATGGATTTTTTGAACGGTTATAAAAATTTCGTGGGCAGCAGGCTCGAATAGTTATAAGTACAAATTTAAAACTGGCCAAACCGGGAGATTGTCCTAGTTTGGCCAGTTTTATTTTATTGAAAGCTTTACTTTAAATATTTTTGTTTATTTATTAAATGTTGTTCGTAAGTGCTGGCGTAGAATACTTGTCCGGTTTTTTGGTCGTGTAAAAAATAAAGGTAATCGGAATTCGTAGGATTCAGGGCGGCTAAAATAGAACTAAGTGACGGGTTGCAGATTGGTCCTGGAGGGAGCCCCGGGTATTTGTAAGTATTATAGGGTGAATTAATTTTCGTGTCAGCCTCGGACGGGCTAGGCGTATTTTTTTTCGTTACAAAATTAACCGTGGCATCGCTTTGTAGCGGCATTTTTATATTTAATCGATTATAAAAAATTCCGGCTATGGTTTTTCTTTCCGCATCCAAATTTTGTTTTTGCTCCGAGCTTACGGCTTCTCTGCCCGTTTCTTTTTCAATTATAGAAGCCAAAGTTAAAATTTGATGCAAAGTCATTCCCCGGTTTTGTGCTTGGCTTAACATCTCACCGGTAATTTTTTTGGAAAAATTATCCAGAGATTTTTTTATTACTGTTTGAGCAGCTTCGTCCGGCGAGGGGGAATTTTTGGGAATAAAATAGGTGTCCGGGAAAATATAACCAAGCAAGCTGCTTCCACTTGGTTTGCTAGCTAAATCAGGATAGTCGGTTAAGGGGAAATTTTTTAAATTTTGAGTAAAAATGGCAGCAGAAACCACACCTTTTTTTTCCAAGTAAGCGCCAATCTCTTCATTAGTCCAACCCTCAACCAATGTAATGCTAATTTCCGGTGCTTTGGCCTGCTGGCGCACCAAAGCGGCCTGCTGACGGGCTTTTTTGGCGTAATAAAAGCCTCCGGCAGCTGTGGCCAGAACAATTAATACGCAGACAATAAGGAGTTTTTTAATCATTGAATTTCAGGGATTTTAGTAAAACCACCTAAGTTGATTAATAAAAAGCAACATTCAGGTGGTTTTACCCTTAACTAGTATACAATATTTTCTATCTGCAGTTAAGACTTGAGGCCGTTTTCTATTCCGTCTAAAACTTTTTTGGCGTGAGCTTGTCCGCCTAAGCCAAAGGCCAAGCCTCCGGCGATGGCTAACATAGCAACTACAGCTCTGAATAAGTCTTGCAAAAATGCCGTGGCAATTTGCAGTTGCGACAGGGCTGCAATGACGCTAAAAATTACAATAGCCCATTTGGTTAAGCTTCCTAAAGTTTCGCCCTTGTGCAAGCCACTGGCTTTTACCGTGCTGTTGACAATGCCGGCAAAAAAATTCGCCGCCAAAATCCCTAGCAGTAAAATGGCCATTGCCACGATTACTTGTCCGGCATAAGCCAAAACATCTTGGTATAAGAATGTGGAAACCGCTTGTAGGCCTAATATATCAGCGGCGGCAATAAAGCTGCCTAAGAAAAAGAACCATTTAACTAGCCAGCCGCCCAGCGCGGCCAGACTAAGTTTCTTTTCCACTTTTTCCGACAAACTCTGTAGGCCAAGTTGGTTGGCCAAATGATCAATTTTAATTAGCTCTAAAAGTTTGATAATAATCTTGCTTAAGAACATAGCCAAAAGCCAGCCGACAATTAATATAATTATGGCCGCCAGCAAATTTGGCAGCGAAGTTAACACTTTGCTATATAAATCTTGCAAAGCCTTAACTACAGTCATTTGATATGTTGGATAATCCATTATTTTTTGTTTCCTTTTTTGATCTAGTCTGTTTAATTTTAATGAACTAAATCACTTTTATATATTTGAGTAATGTTGCTTAAGACCGACCCGCCTTTAAAAGCGACTTAAGCTTGATTTAAATTATTCGCCGATAATTTGAATTTTAAGTTCCCTGCTTCGTCCGCCGTCGAACTCCACAAAAAATACGCTTTGTTTGGCGCCTATGGCCAAGTCCCCTTTTTCCACCGGTAAAGTTTCCGAAGCTCCTGACAAAAAAGCTTTTACGTGGGCGTGGCCGTTGCTGCGTTCATTGGGACTGATATTTTGTCTGACTTCAAACAGGTCGTGGCTGTAGCTCATGTCAATTGGGATCAGGCGATAAAGCGTCTTCATAATATCTTGAACCAGTAACGGCTCATTGTGGTTTAATTTGACGCTAGCTGTGGTATGAGGGCAAAAAACTAAAGCAATGCCGTTTTTTATTTTTGATTCAATCACGGCCGTGCGAATGTATGTGGTAACATCTACCAATTCAAATTGTTTTTTTGTCTCAAGTGTAATTTTTTTAGAAAACATTTTTTTATTTCAATAAGTTTACTAAGGCCCTCTTATTATACCATAATTTTGCCAAAAATAAAAAATACCCCGCCCTTTAATTTAAAAGGCGGGGTAAATTTATTGAGAATTATAGGATAGCATCCTTGGCAGCTTTGGCTACGCGGAATTTTAGTACAGTTTTAGCAGGGATGGATATGCTTTCGCCGGTGGCTGGGTTGCGGCCCATTCTGGCATCGCGATGCTTCTTTTGCAGCTTGCCCATACCTGGAATTACGAATTCGCCTTCTTTTTTGGTAACGGCGTAAGCCATTTCTACCATGGCATCCATAAATTCGCTAACTTCTTTGCGGGTTTTACCGAGCTTGTCGGCTAAGGCCTGCAGGATTTCTGACTTTGTCATTGTTTTGTGTCTCCCTGCCCCTCTATTCCCTCGCCTTCCTAAAAAGGGAGGGTTTTGGGAGGGGGCTATTTATTTAATATACGTTTAAATTTTAACCAAAAAACCCAATAAAATCAAGGATTTTTAAAATATGTCAAGACAATAACCCTTTAAAAACAATGTTGGCGGAGAAAAATTTGAAATTAGTCCTTATTTAAGCCAGATTTTATAATCATCAATGAATGGCTAAAATTTTGTTATTCTGTTTAACTAACAATATCCACAGGTCACATTTATTAAAGTATCAGCATTCCATCACCAAAAGAAAAAAAGCGAAAGCGTTTTTTTATGGCGGCTTGATACAATTTTAGCAGGGTTGGCCTCCCGGTAATCGCTGAAACTAACATAAGCAAGCTGGATTTAGGCACGTGGAAATTAGTAATCAGGGAGTCAACAAATAAAAATTTATACCCGGGACGAATGAACATTGCAGTGGAGCCGGAAAGTTTTTTTAAGCCATGAGTGGACGCGGCCGACTCTAAGGTGCGAACTACCGTGGTTCCTACTGCAATAATCGGACGCCTTTGGGCTTTGGCTTGGTTTAAGAATTTGGCTGTGGTCTTGTCTATGTCATAAGTCTCGGTATGCAGCTTACCGGAGGTTAACTGCTCCTCTTTGAGCGGGGCAAAAGTTCCTAAATTGACATTAAGCGTAACAAATTTTACGTCTATCCCCTGCTTTTTTAAATTATTGATCAACGTTTTGGTAAAATGCAGACTGGCGGTGGGAGCGGCCACGGAAAGTCCGGCTCTGGCGAATACGGTTTGATATTGTTCCCGCTTTTGTTTTTCTGACAGAGGTGAATGTTTAATGTATGGCGGCAGCGGCGTGTAGCCAAATTTATTTAAGACAGTTTTTATTTGGGCAATGGGGAAGTTTGGTTTGAGAAAATAAAATTGGTCAGTTTTTTTGACAACCAAAAATTGCTTCTCGCTTGGTTTGCGGCCAAAAACCAAGTGAGTAGTGGAATTTATCGGCAAAGACCGATTGCTTAAAACCTTAACAAACTGACGGTCGTGGCTAATATATAAAATTTCGGCTTTGCCCCCGGTGGCTTTTTGCACTTTGAGTCTGGCCGGGACAACCTTAGTTTGGTTAAAAACCAAGATGGCATTTTTGGGCAGATATTTTGATATGTTTTTAAAAATATCAAATGTGCTGGTTTTGGTTTTCCGGTTATATACTAAAAGCCGCGCCGAGTCTCTTGGGCGGGCGGGCTTTTGGGCTATTAACTCCTCGGGCAAATAATAATTGTAAGGTTTTAAAATAGTTTCAAGCGACATTTAGTTTGTTGTATTTTAAAGATTTCCAGAAGAAGAAGCCGACTACCACAAAAGTGGTGAGCGGCGAAACGTAAGAAGGAATATGAAAACCGAAAGCATCTACCAGCATGATGCCGCCTAAAAATAAAATGGAATACATCGCGCCGTTTTTGATAAACAGGTATTTTTTAATCCGGTCAATATTTTTTACGGTAAATTCTCTTACTACAAACGCGCCGAGTGAGTTGCCAAGCAAAATTAACGGAACCGATAAAGTAAAGGCAAACGCGCCAAGCACGCCGTCGATGCTGAATGTGGTATCGATTACTTCCAAATACAAAATTTTGCTAATGTCGGAAAGTCCGCTGCCGGAAAGTAGTTCGGTTTCTTTTTTGGCCGCGTTTTCTTTAAACCCATGGGTAATAAAGAAAGCGGTGGAGCCGACCACGGCGGCAAAGCCTAAAAACGGATTAATCTTTAAAGCCTGCCAGACAATTACAGAAAGTAGAATCGAAACCACGGCATAAAACCACACGCCCTGAGAGTGGAAGAATTTTTCGCCTTTAAGTCCGTAGTTTTTTGGTTCCAAAAATAACCAGTGGAAGAATAAGAAAACTAAAAATACACCGCCGGCCATTAGCAGCAGAGGCGCGGATTGTTCAACTGCGGCCATTACCCGGGGGTCTGAGGAAAAAGCTGCGGTTACTGCCTGCCAGGGGCCTAAGCCCGGGGTTGCCAGCCAAACAATCAGCCAAGGCAGGAGTCCGCGGACAATAAATACGGCAAACAGCATTCCCCACAACAAAAACCACCGCCTGGCCTTTTGGCCCATAGTGGAAAGAACTTCGGCATTAATAATGGCATTGTCGATTGAGGAGATGGTTTCAAACAGACACAGCCCAAGAACAATTAAGATGATTGAAAAAAAGTCCACGAGAGTAATTTAAAGATTTAAGAATTAAATGATTTAAGAATTGGTTAGAATTAGAAATATTTTTTTCCTTTTAATTCTTCCGGGAGGTAATCATCCGCGTCATATTTTTCATAATTCTGCCCATAGCCCAAATCTTTCATTAGTTTAGTGGATGCGTTGCGAATTTTCAAGGGTATAGGCAGGTTGCCTAAAGCCTTAACGTCTTCCTGGGCGGCGCGCAGGGCGTTGTAGGCGCTGCGGTCTTTTTTGCAGTTGGCTAAATAGGCTACCCCGTGCGCTAAGTTTATGGCGCATTCCGGGTAGCCAATGGTTTCGCAAGCGTGGAAAACTTCATTAGCTACTACCAGCGCGGTGGGCTGAGCCAGGCCAACATCTTCGCTGGCAAAAATAACCATCCTTCTTGCAATAAATTTGGGATCCTCCCCTGCTTCCACCATTCGCGCCAAATAGTAAATGGCGGCATTGGCCTGGCCGGCGCGCATAGATTTAATAAACGCGGAAATTATATTATAGTGCTCTTCGCCTTTTTTATCGTAGCGCAGGAATTTTGACTGAAGAGTGTTTTTTAAATTTTCAATGGTTAGTTTGTCGTAAAGGCTTAGACAGTTGTCTATTATAGTTAAGGCTTGTCTGGCATCGCCATTGGCAACGGAAATTAGCCAACTTTTTGCTTCTTTGCTAATTTTAACTTTGGATTGTGAAATAATTTTATCTACTTCGTCTTCCTTGAGTTCGTTTAACACAAACACTCGACAGCGGGAAAGCAGAGCCGGGATAATTTCAAAAGATGGATTTTCCGTGGTAGCGCCAATTAAAGTTAATTTGCCCGATTCGACATGGGGCAGTAAAAAATCTTGTTGAGCTTTGTTAAAGCGGTGGATCTCGTCCAAAAATAAAATTTTGGGTTGTCCCATCATGGTTGGTTTTTCTACAATTTGCCGAATGTCATCTTTGCCCGCGGAAACTGCGGAAAGTTCGTGATATTCAGCGTTGACTGCCTTTGCATAAATTCTGGCTAATGTGGTCTTCCCTACCCCGGGCGGACCCCACAAGACAAAACTAAACAGATGGCGATTTTCTATTGCCTGCCTTAAGGGTTTATTTGGCCCCACTAAATGTTGCTGTCCGACGTAATCAGTCAAGCCCGTGGGTCTAATTTTATTTGCCAGAGGTTCCATTAACTAAGTATAAAGTATTTGCCGGCAAGTATAAAGCGGTTGACCTTGCGGCCTTTTGAGCGTAAAATATTGCTTAAGCAGATTTTTCGGCTTGGATGAACAATATCATTGAGGCCGTGGTGTAAAAAAATGTATGGAGGATTTATGGTAGAGGAACAACCTGTCACCGATATTATGCAGGCCGCCGCGGACGAAGTGTCGATCGCCTTCGCTAACGGTAGTTTGAGTCAAGAAGTCGCCGACGGATTCTCTAAGGCATTTCAGCGGCAGTTCGAGCAGACCGCCAAAGCGGCCCAGCCGCCGGCAGAGGCGTAAAGTTAGATCGTATTTTCAAAAACCCCCGGAGGTTCGCTTCTGGGGGTTCGATTATTTTAAGTTTAAGTAATATCTTCTTTGTTTTTCCGGCAGGCGTTCAATGCTGTAGCGCAAGGCGGTACGTGGCATTTTTTTAGCATTGGCGTCCAAAAAGGCAGTTAAATATTTTTCCCCACAACGCTTGCCCATTTCCCGCAGCATCCACCCGGTGGCTTTATGTATGAGGTCGTGTTTATCGGTTAATAAACTTTTTGCTATAGCAATAGCGTCTTTTGTTTCCCCATTTTTTAAAAAAGTAAAAGTCGCGAGTATGGCAATGCGCCTCTCCCACAAGTTTTTGGATTTGGCGAGTTTGTTTAGTGTTTTGTTTTTTACCCTCACCCCTGCCCCTCTCCCGTCAAGGGAGAGGGAATAAAGATAAGACCCAACTATATTCGGTGCGGATAAATCTACCAAGTCCCAGTTGTTTATGTACTTAGTATGCCCTAAATAAAATTGATAGACATCTTTTGGTGTTATTTTCAAATGAGATCCTTCTCCGCCCGCCGGCGAATCAGGATGACGCTTTATAAGATTAGAATATTTTTTTACTAATATAAGCAAGGCGATAAGTCGTTCTTCGTGGATTTTAGATTTGATTAATTTATCCAAATCGGCCAGGGATAACTTATCCCAGTATTTGTTTTCCAAGACGCGTTGCTGCGGCACCATAAGTCCTAAAAAAATATCCCCTGCCCCATACTGGCCGGGCGCAGTTTTAAAAAACCGCTGCAAAATTTTTGCTTTAGCGGGGCTGGCTAACTTTTTGATATCTGATTTTAGGAGGTTTAAGTTTGACATAGGTTAATTATAACAAAAAATCCCTGCCTTGAATAAACTCAAGGCAGGGCTTTTGTTTGCTTAAAACCCTAAAACTTCATTTACTAAGATTACAGTTATTCTTTCCGGAGTCACTTCTCTTTGAATTTTTAATACTTTGCTGTCGTAGGTATTAAAGCTTTCAGGCAAGCCATAGGCTTTGCGGGCACGAGCGCTTTCCAGCGGGAAAATGTGCTCGTGAATTCTGTCTAAGCCGGTTTGCTCGTCTTTTACTATTTTTTGTGTTCCGGCTACAAAAATTACTTTGTCCGCTCCATAAACGTAAGCCGGCAACTGGCTTCCGGTGTTGGAGGCGATAATTAATTTGCCGTCTTCGGTAATGGCATGGACGCTGCCGGTTGCATATTCCGGAGCTGCGCCCAAACGCTTCATTTCGCGGGAGTTGGATTTATCGGCTGACATTTCGTTTAGTTTTGCCCTGGCGGAATTGTAATTGCCGGACTCGTTTAGTTCTTTGGCCAGGCCAATAGTTTCCAAAGTTATGGAGGTCATGGTTAGAACTTCGGCTTGCTGCGGAATTAACTCCAGAGCCATTTTTTTAGCCTCTTCCCCGTTTTCCGCGAGCAGAACTTTAAATCCGTTTTTTTCTAAAGCGGTTTTGGTCGCCGCAACCGTTTCTCTATTCGCTACTTGATTAAACATTGGCTTTCTGATATATTAATTATACTAAGTATATAATATATACCTTTATTATGTTTGACAAGTAGGTACTAAAATCATTTATACTATATATTAGGAAACTATAAATTAAACTCTTTATATATGAATGCAGAACCAAAGAATTGTGACAGCGTCCAAGTGACCTTAAAAGTATTAGGCGGCAAATGGAAGCCGATTATTCTTTATTTATTAAGCGGCGGGACTTTTCGCTTTGGCCAATTAAAGCGCAATGTTACCGGCATTACCCAAAAAATGCTTACTCAGGAATTGCGGGAAATGGAAAATGACCGGCTGGTGTCGCGCAAGGTCTATGCCGAAGTGCCGCCAAAGGTTGAATATTCCATTACCGCTTACGGCAGAACTTTAGAACCGATATTAAAGCAAATGTCTGTTTGGGGTAAAGCCCATAAAGGGAAAGTCGCGCTAAAATAATATATTAGAAAATTAAAATCCCCGTCTGTTTTCGCAGGCGGGGATTTTTTTACCGTTTATTAATTAATTGCTTATTCAACCCCTTCGGGGGTTGCTGTGTGTGGGCCCGGAGCTAAATCGCCAACACTTTTGCCGATGCAGTATACAAGTGCGTAAGAAGTTCCGTCATCGGCAGAAGAATACCAATAATCATTTCCCCCTGAACCTGAAGTGTTACCGCAGTCGCCGTCTGCTGGTTTTGGGGCTGACGGTATAAACGGAACATAGCCCGGCACAAATGGTTCCGGTCCTCCATCCATAGCGGTTGGGTCATTTAAAGCTGTGCCGCTGCCGGCGGTGGTAATCGAGCCTGTTCCTGTGGGATAAATTCCGTGGGCAATATGATACTGTTCCATGGCAGTGACAATCTGTCTGACATCCGCTGCTCTTTTGGTGTCGCGCGCTTTTGCTCTGGCAGACTGTAATGCCAATGTCACCACCCCGGCCAAGAGGCCGATAATAGCTATAACTACTAATAACTCAAGTAAAGTAAAACCCGATTGATTGTTTATTTTTGATTTCACAGCGTGGTAAATTATTTAATATATTATAGCATATATTTTTATAGCTTATCACCAGAGTTATTAAATCCGCCGGCCTGAATTTCCCAGAGTTTTTGATAGGTTCCCTGTTTGGCCTTGAGCAGTTCTTCGTGTTTGCCTTGTTCGGTAATTTGTCCGTTCTCCAGCACGACAATTCTGTCCATTTGCATAATGGTCGATAACCTATGAGCGATAACTATTACCGTTTTATTTTTCATTAAGTTTTTTAAGGCATCTTTAATCAGCATTTCGCTTTCGCTGTCTAAGGAAGATGTGGCTTCGTCCAAAACCAAAATCGGAGCGTTCTTAAGAATTGCTCTGGCAATAGCTACGCGCTGGCGTTGTCCGCCGGAAAGCTTGATTCCCCTCTCCCCGACCAGGGTGTTGTATTTGTCTGGAAAACTTTCTATAAATTCATGAGCGTTGGCTAATTGCGCGGCATTAAGCACTTCGACGTCGGTTGCTTCGGGTTTTGCGTAGCGGATATTTTCGGCTAGACTGCGGTGAAATAGAATCGGTTCTTGCGGCACCAGGGAAATATTTACTCTCAAGGAATCTTGAGTTACCAAGGAAATATTTTGTCCGTCGATGTTAATTGTCCCGGAATCGATGTCTAAAAATCTTAGTAACAATTTGACGATGGTGGATTTACCTCCGCCGGACGGGCCGATTAAAGCTATTTTTTCTTTTGGCGCAATGGTTAAATTAAAATTGCTTAGGACTTCCACCCCTTTATGATACTGGAAAGTGGTGTTGTTAAATTCAATTAAGCCGCTTTTAACTTTTAATATTTTTGCTTCGGGCGCGTCTTTTATTTCGTGCGGAGTGTTTAATATTTCCGTCATTTCGTTGGCATCGGCTAAGGCCTCGTAAGTGGAGCGCATGTTTTTGCCCGTGTTCCAGAGTTTGTCAAAAATTCGAAACAGGTAAGCTTGAATTAAAATAACATCACCAACCAGCAAGTGGCCTTGAGACCATTGGTTAATGGCCCAGTAGATGCCAAAAAATTCTAATCCTATGGAAAGGAAGCTTTGCCACAAATCTCCCCAGGTACCTAAATCCCAGCTTTTTTTGCGCAAAGAAAATTGGCGGTCAGTGACATATGTAAATCGATCATTTTCTCGGCTATAACCGGTAAATAATTTAATATTAATGTTGTTGGTAATGCTGTCGGCTAATTGGGCGGTGGTTTGTGTGTCGGCGGCCGCGCGTTTTATGTCGTACGGCAGTTTATAGCGGGAGTAAAAAAACGAAAACATTAAATAAACAACACACCAGGCAATTACCACAATTCCGAAAGTATAATATTGCCAGGTTAAGACCGAAACCACCAAGGCGGTATCTATTAAAGAACGGCCCAAGTCGTAATAAATTTGGTCGGCAATTACCTCAAATGATTTTTCATAACGTTTAACCTTGGTGACTAAGCTGCCCACAAAACTGTTATTAAAAAAACTGTAAGAGTGTTTTTGCAGGTACTGATAGCAAGTGTTGGTTAGATCTGCCATTACTCGAGGCTGAAAGTAGTTGTTAATAAAATTATGGACTCGCCATAAAACAATTCTTAGCAGGTTTAGCGCCAGAATAATTACAATCAATTTTGTAGCCTGGCTAACAACCTGTCCGCCTTTTGGCGCGGCCAGGAGATTAAAAAGGTCACGGTAAACCAGCGGAATGTAAATTTGCATTCCTTCTACGAATAAAATTCCGAGCACAATTAAAATCACCTGCCATTTGTAGCGCCAGGCGTGTTGCCAAAAAATCAGTAAGGTTTTTTTGCTCCAGCTTTGCATAAAAATCCCAAAATTAAGGGATTTTATTATAACATAGTAATTACTGTCTTGACAGTGGTTATAATTCGGAATAAAATATTTGCACCATGCCACAGGAAAAAGAGGGACCAGTTCTCCGTAAAAAATCCGGGGAAACACCACCGACCCCAGTGATGGGGCCAAAACCGGAATCGACAGAGCCAACACAGGAACCAAAGCTCCGCCACTCGGTTCCGGGTAGTCTGGAATAACAGCGTCCGCCGCGCCTTTGGGTTAGTTCTTTCCTTAGGGACAGAAACCTAATCCAGAGTGCGCGGCGGTTTTAATTTGTTTAGAAGCGAAAAATAATCGTGAAAATAACTGCGGCGAGACCGACGGCTGAAGAGTTAAATATCGCTAAGGCGGGAAAAGAGTTTTCGGTGTTGCGCCGCATTTGATAGAACAAAATTCCTTCTACAATCGCAACACTAAGCACATAAAAAGCAATTTTTCCGCAAAAGGCAAGGATGGATGTTTGGTTAAGGCTTAGCCAGGTTAAGGCTGAGCCGCTTAACAGCTGAAACCCAAAGTTATAGCCAATAGCTTTGGCGTAAGAAGTGTATCTGCCCCCCTGTTTTTTATAAATGGCAAACAAAGAAGCGGCCATAAGCCCAAAAACGCTTAAAGCGCCAAGAATGTGGAGAAATAAAATTGTTTTAAACATATGCTAAGTCCTTCCAGAGTTAAAGTTAGTTAATGGTTTTAAATTATAGCAGAAAATTTTTAACTAATGAATAGCCAATTCTACCAGTGCCGTAGTTTGCACAACCAAAAAAGCTAAATATACATAGAGCAAAATAAAGCCTTCTTTTTTAGAAATGGTGTTTTTTGAACCGGCGAAAAAATAAAACAAAATTAAACCCGCCCCCATTAAAAAACAAGTAGCTAAAAATTCATTTGGTTCAACCGTAAACTTGCCGTTATATAATGCCAGTAGCCCAAAAATCGGAGTATTGGCAACGGCCGAGCCAAGGTAGTCGCCAAAGGCAATGTCCGTGTGCTTTTTCAAAATAGAGCGCACGGCAATCACCAGCTCCGGAACGTTGGTTCCAATGGACAGCGCTACCAGCCCGATTAACGAACTTGGTACGCCCAAAATTTGTGAGAAGAATATTCCCTCGTTAACCAAAATGTGTCCGGCGCCAAAAATTAGTGCAGCGCCAAAAATAATTTTTAGCGAGTCTGTGGTGTTAGTGTGTTTTTTGTGGACAAGGTTTTCGTCAACCAGTTCAATAGTTTTAATAGCCGAAGTTTTGTGGCGGATGGAATAAATTAAAATCGTATAAAACATTAAAATAATTACGCCCTCGGTTCTGGTAACTGTACCGTCGAGAACAAATAGAGCCGGCAGCATTATTATGCCTAAAGCCAAGGCCAGATTGTTGCGCGAAATGGTATGCCTTAGAGAAATGCCGTTGCCTGCTATGGCCAGCAGCGGCACAATGAGCATTAAAATTACCAATGAAGCGCCTATAAGATTGCCGGCGGAAATTTGCGGTTGATGTTCCAGGCTGGAATTTACAGCAACGGAAATTTCGCTAATTGAAGTTAAAAATCCCAAAACAAAAAAAGCCACAGTAAAACCTGTTTGGTTAAAGCGCTTGGCCACGCGGTCAACGGAATCTATAAGCAATCCGGAAAAAAACCAGATAACCGCCGAAGAAAACAAAAAAAGAAATAAATGATTTAAAATCGCCATTTTATTTTGGTTTTAAGATAACTGTCTTTTAAGAAGTATATCAGATGCAATTCAAAATACTCAACTCAAACCAAAATATATTCTGGTATTCTGCAGAATATCAGAATGATTTAGTGAAGGCAAAAAACTTTTTTCCGTAGGGCGAGAGGGAATGTAAAACCTCCCTGTCTCGATATTTTTTGTTGAGCAGTCCGGCTTGAACCAGTTTTCTGGTATGTTCAGAAATAGTTTTAATATTGCATTTTAACTGGGTTGAAATTTGATTCAGTGTAATTCCTGAGGATTTTTCGACCAAAAATAAAATCTCAATGCGCCGATGGTTGGCGGCTCCTTTAAAGTATCTCTCTAGTTGTTTGCAAGTCTTTTGCACAAAATTCCCATTATTATATTCTGGTATTCTGCAGAATGTCAGAATGTTTTTAGGGTTAAATTTTCATTTCGTCAAAGGCCCAGGAAATTATTTCCAGCATTTGCGGATAGTTGGCCGCTCCCCTGTCTTGCGTGTAAAAATACAAAGTGTTGCCGACCAGTTCAATGTTTAGCTCAAACGGCAAATTGTAGATTTTTTCCATAAAATTCGGTGTGAGCAGCTCAAGAGAATTTATTTGGTCGCGCTCATCCGCCCAAAGCGAGAATTTATTATTAAAGTCCGCGCTTTCCAAAGACATTTTTTTAAGTCCCCATACCGGCAGCTGGAAAAACTTTTTCTTTTTTATAAGAATGTCATAGTATGTTTTTGGCAAGATGGCCTGGGCTATAACATAATTTTCCGGATTTTTGCTTTGGGTGTTTGGAATGTAAGTGTAAAATTCCACAATTTTACCCCTAAAGTAGCCAATGACGTGGTTGTTGATGTCGCTGCGGCCAAAGTTGGTTTGTTTAAATAGCACGCCCTTGTCGGGCATCATTAGCCAGCCAAAATCAGCGTCGTAATAAAAGTTATTTTGTTTGGCAAACTCAACTATATCCCCTTCTGTCATTGCGGCGTCTTCGGTTTCTTGGGTAATAAAATCCAAAATCCATTTTTTATCCGGTTTTTGCACTAAATGCCAGTATTCGGTAAAGCTGCTGTTGTCGGTATAAAGCGGTTTGTTATTTTCCGTGTCCATTAAGACATCGTGAGCCGAGGCGGAAATTTGCAAAGTAAGTTTTTGCGTAGTTTCTCCGGGCTGTTCTTCCCCAACTACAAACATTTCGTAAACTGTCACATCGCTCATCGGGTTGGCGCGTTTTTCATTTTGCAACACAGACAATTCCAAAACCATGCGTTTGTAGTATTCGGGCGTAACCAGCTGCTCCATTGTTTTTAAATCAAACTCGCCCCAGGCTTTCTGGAAACTTTTAAAAAGATTTTCCACTTCCAACCGCAGCTGCGGCCAGTTTAAGTTGTTGCCGGAAATTATCTCCGCCTGCTTTTTCGCCATCATCTCTTTTCGTTTTTTGTTGGCAAAATATGCAATTACAGAGCCGACCACAAAAATACTCAAGGGGAAAAGCAGGAACCAAGGATCAAATTTACCACCCCCGCCGGATGAGTGGGAAGAATAAGAACCTCCGCTAAAACCACCGCCTCCCCCACCGCCTCCCCCACCGCCAGAACCACCACCCCCACCCCGCGCCAAAGCATACTGGGTAAAACTAATAAAACTAACAAGCAGTAAGGCAAAAACAAATTTTATTTTTTTCATATATCTACTTAGTTTATATTTGAAGTATATCAAAAAACATCCTAAGAATATAGGATGTTTTTTGAGCATATGCAAATAGATTAAAATTATCGATAAAGGTGATTAATATTTACCCATTCAAAATTTATCAAATCGTTGACAAACTTTGAATGGGTGGGCAGAGTCGAATTTAACCCTGCCCGCCGTTGTTGTGTCTAGATGTCCAGGCTCGTGAGGCCTGATGGTTCCTGATCCCGGGTGGTTTCGGTTTTTTGCTTTACCACCGAAAACCAAACCCAGAGAATCAGTCCCAGCACAGCGCCCAATACGGAACCTTCGAAGGTGTTCACTATTCCATCCGGAGGCTGTCGGACAAGCCGTCGGAACTCGAAAATCTTGCTCTGATCCGACAAGCCCGGTTGGTTGAAGACCTCGGCCGCCTTCTTTTGGTTCCTGAACCAGAGGCCTATGTCTTTTTCCGGCGTGTTAGGCAGGAAATACACGGTGACGCCACGGGTATACCCGCCCCTTTCCAAAAACTTGAGTGCTGCCTCGAAGCTTTCCGAGGCTTCTTTGGGATCGCCTGATCCCAAAGCCCTGCTGGTTGGGATGGTGTATCCCTCCCAGAAGTTGTAGGCCGGTATGGCGAACCAAAGAGCTAGGAGGGCACCCAACAGAACAGGTGCCAGAAGGGTTGATACCATTTTAATTCGCTTCATTTAAATTTTTCCTCCACTTTTTCATGTGAGTCGAACATAATAAAATACCACATTTAGTGGTATTTTGTCAATCGCTTAGAACCTTTAAAATATTTTGGTTTATTAGTTTTTATGCTGGTGTAAAAAATTGGCAACATAAAAACCGCAGCTAATAGCTACGGTTTTTATGGCAGGGAATAGTAAAGGATGTTAGAACTATAATACAGCAATCCCAAAAGTATTTTTACATACCAACAATGATTTAAACAAAAATCCGATTTCTTTAAACTACTGGGCTATTTGTCATTTTAGGCTTTGCTTTATCAAGTACTTCCTCTATCTCCCTTTCGGATTCTGAAGTATTAAAATAATCTTCGCTGTAAGGATTCTGATTTGTTGCCATAACATCTCTAAAAAGAGCAACTAATTCTTGATGAAGTTCATCAAGTTTTTTTATCAAAAATTTGTTTACAATTCCTTGTTTTCGGCTAAAAGGGTAATTATTAGTTTCATTAGCGGTATCGGCATGACCAACTATTTGGTCACGAATCGTTTTTAAACCTGATTTTTCTAATAGCTCTGTAATTTCAGTTAACTTTTCACCTCTAGTATTTACAAAATCTTTTCTATTCCAAAAGCTTATAACCCTTGGGTCTTTATCCAAAAGGGTGGCTGTAATAAGCAAACTGTCATGAAAACACACATTACAAATGGACTTATAAAAAGCATCAATATTAGTTGATGTATCAAAATGTTTAAATCCATTTTTTTCTGGGTAGTCAGTAATACTTTTGCAATACGAAAGGTCGTATTTGGCTACAACTAACAAATCTGCAAGTTGATGATTATTGATTTGTGGTATATTCATATTTTTTGTTACACTCTTTCACATATTGATTCATTTCAGCCATATCGGATAATGGCAGTATAGACATATTCTCTGTCATAAAAACTTTGAGTTTTTCAGGTATCTCGCCCTGTGTAGTCTTTTTAAAAATATCGTTAATTAGTTGTGCTTCTTGGTCATCGACGAAATGGCTTATATATGAATATGCTGTAACTAAATCATTATAATCTTTTTCTTTAAAATGCTTTATCTTTATAAGTTCATCAATATAAACAATAAAAGCTTGTCTAATTTTGATTTTTGAGCAGGGCAATAATGATTCGCTTCTTGCAATACCGTCAACTCCTTTTCCTAGTGCTGCACCAAAGGCATTTATTATTTTTTCAGCTTCTTTTCCAGTCATAATATTATTCGACAATTATTTTAGAAAATGAACCACCAAACAATTAAGCTAATACAAATTACCTGCCCAATCAGCGCATAAAATCCTATCAATGAAAAAAGAAATTTTAAAATTATACTTATATTTCTAGAGCTTCCTAATCTATCCGAGAAAACCCAACCGCGAGTAAATAAATCAATAAATCCTGCTACTAAAATTGTTATTGGAATCCACAGATAAAGTTGATTAAATATTAAGCCAACAATTAAGACAATAGCAGAAATGATGATTGAAAGGTTGATTTTCATTGTAATTTTATGCCTATTTTAGACTAAAATTATTATACCCCCGTTTACCCCACCCCGCAACTTTCACTTTTTCAATTCCGTAACATAAAAAACCATAACATCAGTTATGGTTTTTTATGGCAGGGGCGGTAGGAATCGAACCCACGCAAGCGGTTTTGGAGACCGCTGTACTACCATTATACGACGCCCCCAGGTAACCGCCTGTGGCGGTTAGATGTTATTTAGTTTCTTTATGCAAAGTTTTCTTTTTGCAGAATTTGCAGAACTTCTGAAGCTCTAAGCGCTTCTGGGTGTTCTTTTTATTCTTCTTGGTTTGGTAATTCAAGTTATGGCAAACTGTGCATTCCATATTAATCAAGTGGTCTTGAGACATAAGAAATTTAGAATTTAAGAATTAAGATATAAGATTTATTGATTCAATGGCGTTTGAATCAACATTAGCATTGTACTTGATCCAATTACAATGCATTCCATTTTAATGGAGCCGGCTGTCCCGACCTGTCGGGACCACCTACGGTTTATCCCCCGTCGCTAAAGCTATGGAGGGACTTATGCAAAACCGTTGCTCCCTGCCTGCCGGCAGGCAGGTACCGGATGATCCGCCTGAGGCGGACGGCCTATATAATTTTAATGGAGCCGGCTGTCGGACTTGAACCGACCACCTACGGTTTACAAAACCGTTGCTCTACCGGATGAGCTAAGCCGGCGGGTTAACGCTGTGCCGGATGATCCGCCTAAGGCGGACGGCATAGGCTCTTAAATTATATAGGCTCCGGTAATTGCTTAATAAAAAGCAAACTCAATATATTTTGACATAAAATTTAAAAAATGTCCAGCAGTTAAATTTTGCCTTCAGGGCAGGTTTCGAGGCCAAATTTTATGCTATAATATATCGGTATAAATTAATTATTTTAAGGAAACAAATGTCTAAAGTAAAAGATATGAAGTTAGCCAAACAGGGGCACATTAATATTGCTCTGGCTGAACGCGAAATGCCGGTATTGCGTAAAATTACCGAAGAATTCAAAAAGAACAAGCCGTTTAAAAATATGACTGTTGCAATGTGCTTGCACGTCACCAAGGAAACCGCAGTGCTGGCCAAGGCTGTGGCCGCCGGCGGCGCGGAAGTGGTTTTGTGCTGCAGTAATCCCCTTTCCACTCAGGACGACGTAGCCGCCGCCTTAGTGGAAGATGGCATAAATGTTTTTGCCTGGAAAGGAATTTCCAATAAAGATTATTACCAGTGTTTAAATAAAACTTTGGATTTTAAACCGCACATTACCATAGACGACGGCGCGGATTTAATATCTTTAATCCACAGCGAAAGAAAAGAATTATTAAAAACCGTGCTAGCCGGACAGGAAGAAACCACCACCGGTGTTATTCGCCTTAAAGCTATGGCCAATGACGGCGCGCTTAAGTATCCGATTGTTGCCGTTAACGATACCCCAACCAAGCATATGTTCGACAACTACTATGGCACCGGCCAGAGCACTATGGACGGATTGCTCCGCGCAACCAATGTTTTGCTTTCCGGTAAAATTGTTGTTGTTGCCGGTTATGGCTATTGCGGCAGCGGTATGGCTTTGCGCGCTAAGGGTTTAGGCGCAAGAGTTGTGGTAACAGAAGTTGATCCTCTTCCTGCCTTAAAAGCTGCCATGGATGGTTTTGAAGTTATGAAAATGGCTGATGCTGTTAAAATTGGCGATGTCTTTTTAACAGCTACCGGCGACAAGGACGTAATTACCGCCGCTCATATGAAATTAATGAAAGACGGAAGCATAATGGGCAACAGCGGGCACTTTAATGTGGAAATCAATTTGAAAGATTTGCAAAAATTAGCCAAAAGCCACCGTACCGTGCGCGACCAGGTAGAAGAATATACTTTACCGAATGGCCGCAGAGTTTTCTTAATTGCCGAAGGCCGCCTGATGAATTTAGCTGCTGCCGAAGGCCATCCGTCTGCGGTTATGGATATGTCTTTTGCCGACCAGGCCTTAACCTGCTTGTGGCTGTCCAAGAATTATAAAAATATGCGCGCTCAAGTTTACGATGTACCAAAAGAAATTGACGAACGTGTTTCCAAATTAAAATTAGAATCCTTGGGAGTAAAAATAGATACCTTAACTCCCGTACAAAAGAAATACTTGGCCAGCTGGCAAGAAGGAACCTAGGAATATAAGATTTAGGATATAAGATATAAGAATTTAATGCAAACAGGATCCCAATTTCAAATACAACGCAATGGCTTATAAAGCTTTATTAATTAATTGTATGGATCCCCGCTTAGACGGGGAAAATGAAATAGAAATTGCCGCCGCCGCAGGTTTAAAGTCTTGCGAGTACGAAATGCTAAATTATGCCGGCCCTTCCTTATGGATGACTGAGCCTCACGAACCCGAGCACGCGAAAAATTTTTGGTGGACTTTAGAACATGTTTCCCTAAATGTCCATAAAATTTCTAAAGTGGTAGTTATTGGCCATTCTTCTTGCGGAGGATTTGCTTTAAAAGGAGCGCCTCAGGAGCCCGCGGAAGAAAAGAATGCTATTGTAAAATCTTTACAGGATGCCCGTTCGGCAATTTTGGCAAGGCATCCTGAACTGGAAGTTGTACTGCTTTTTGTGGAAATTAAACCCAGCCCCCCGGAAACTTTACCGAAAATTGAAATTGAAAAAATTTAAAAATAATCCCGGTACTAATCCGGGATTATTTTTTTAACCTGATTGCGTTTTTAGCTTTAAATTTCCCTACGCTACTCCTTTTTAAGTTAAATAGCAAGCCTCCGCAGTTAAGCTGTTTTCCTAGCTGCTGCGCGATTGAGCGAATGTAAGTGCCGCTGGCGCAGGATATCACAACATCAACAACCAAAAATTTAGCAACCATAGCCTTTAGTTTTTTATTCCAAAGTTTTAAAATTTCTTTTTGCCGAAAGTCGCCGCTGACTTTAGAAATTTTTTCTTGTGCCGATTTTAAAACTTTATCAGCAGATATTTTTTTACAAGTACTTAGAGTGATTTTTGTAATATTCATTTCCCTGCTGTTGATATTATCCAAACCCAACTCCCCTGCTCGGGCATACATAAAACTTGGACGTCCATTAATTGGTACCGAAGAATAAGGTGGAATGGGTAATACCGTCCTGCCAACTAGTTTCTTAATTTCTTTCTTAATTTCGTGAATTTCCGGCAATCTATAATCAACTTTTGTAATTTTTCCCATCAAATCAAACGTATCCGTTGCCGCGCCAAAAAGAATTTGTGCCCTGTATGTTTTATTAAACTTTAAAAATTTATCCTTCTCTTTCAACTTTTTTCCGGATAGTAAAATCAGCACGCCCTCGGCCAGAGGGTCAAGCCGCCCGGCGTAAGTCATTTTATACTCCTTTGGCAATCCAGCCTGTTTTTTAAATTTTTCCAAAGCCTGCAGGGGCGTAAGCCCAAGGGGTTTATAGATATTGAAAATATTTTTTAGCATAATTTAAGTATATCCCAGCTATACGTTTTTGCATAAAAATAAATAGTGCTACAATATGGTTATGCGAACCAATCAAATTTTTTGCGAACTACTCAAAGATGCCAGGGAATTTTATCAGAAAGTCGGGCAAGTGTATTGCCCAGCGCTTAAGGCTGATGTGATTTTTAATTCGGATGGATTCCATCATTTGCGGTATAATAGTTCGCGTGTTAACCGCACCAAACCGGAACAAAGAAACAAACTTGCTCATATTCCACAAGCCGTAGATATTTTAAAGCTTACAACTACAGTACAGGAATATAGGGAAACAATGGAACCGCTGGGTACGCCTGACAGTAAGGGCTTCAGGCCCATGATTCGGGTCGGCTATTTTGGTTTTTGGTCGGTAATGAATTTAAAAACTAAAATCCGGGTTAAGTGCATAGTTAAGTATGTTGAGAATAGTAAAAAATATAGCTTCTGGAGTGTTATGCCTTATTGGACAGAAAAAATTGTGAATGGCCAAACTGTAAGATATGTTGCCAGTAGAAATATTGCAGATGAATAAAAAATACGCCTCATTGGGAGGTGTATTTTTTAGTGTGCTTGGCTTCAGCTTAACTATAAGTTTAGCTGAACGGGGCCGAAGCCCACAAGCACATTTAGAGTTTATATAATATTTTAATTATTGTCAATATTCGCCCCCCAAGCCCTTATTGACCAAATGGCCAAAAAAATGATAAAATAGTTAAGCGTTTGGGCAGGTAGCGAAGCGGTCAAACGCGACTGACTGTGAAAGATTGCAGCTCTTAAAAGAAATTTTAAGATGTCCTCTCTGGGATAACGGTGAAAGCTAAATCAAATCAAACTGACAAGCTAATACCGTGGGAACCCTGATAATTTATCGGGGAGCGCCGTAGAGACTAGATACCAGAGTACCTAAAATCTTAAACGATTATGGTAAAGATATAGTCCACCCCTTTTGGAAACATTTGGATAAGTGAAATCAGTTGGCTTATGCCTTCATAGGTTCGAATCCTATCCTGCCCACCATAAAAAAACTTTCAGAAATCTGAAAGTTTTTTTATTAGCGACGTAGAGCGAATCCGTCCCGATTTTATCGGGACGAGTGAGCCGAGGAGCTAATATAGGTTAAATACCTCGTAGCTTTGCTACGAAATGCAGTTAACTCCTTGGTGTTAATACCTCGGAGTTCTACTCCGAGGAACCTTTATTTGTGACAAAAAATAACGACATGACATCAAAGAGATATTGTGAGTCTTGATTTAAAACACCGCACAAATTTGTGCGGTGTTTTAATCTGGAGCCCACTATCAGATTCGAACTGATCACCTGCTCCTTACCATGGAGCTGCTCTGCCAAATGAGCTAAGTGGGCATATTGTAGAATAGTATAGAATATCTGAATTATTTTTTCAAGAGACTTTTAGGCCATTCGTCCGTCGAATGCGGAGAAATGGCCTAAAACAAAAATTGATTTATGAAATTGTAAGTTTTTCCAGTTTGGCTATAACAGTCGGATTTTCCGGGTCAATTGCTTTGGCTGACATTAGAGCCGCCTTGGCTTTTTCTTTGTCGCCTGCTTTTAAGCTGGCCTGGCTCAAACTAATAAAATACTTAATATTTTTATTCTCCAGGCTAATGGCATGTTCAAAGCTGGTAATTGCTTCCGTCCATTGACCGGCTGCTTCCAAACTTAAGCCCAGATTATAATAACGGTTTGGTTGAGTAGAATCAAGGGCAATGGATTTTCTGTAATGCTCAGCCGCTTTGGAGTATTGTTTGTTGCGAAATAGACAGTAAGCCAAACGGGCGTGAAAGTCGGGGTTGGCAGGCTCATGATTTGCTAAATACTGGAAAATATCGGCTGCATCAACAAAGTTTTCCCGCTCCATATAAAATTTTCCCAAGGCATCGTAATTGGTGAGATTTTTTGGCTGCAGCTTTATCATGTCCAGATAGTAGCGTTCATCTTTGACTTCGTGAGTGGTAATTGGTTGGACAATTGGCTTTTTTTCCGGCGGCTGCGTGCGGCTGAATAGTTGTTTAATTCGGTAACCGGCGGCTGCGTGCGGCTTTAAATCCTTAGCTTCCAACATAAAATTCCAAGTTTTTTTAATCCATAATTTTATAGTTACTCGAATTTTAGAAAAAGCTTCGGCCGGCAACCCCTTGGCCAACAATTTTTCGCTGGCATTAGGCTCTTTTTCTTCTATCTCATGCAAAACCGCCGCTTGGGGCAGGTGCCTGAGAATAATTAGCAGAATGCCCAAGACCGAAAAAATAAATATGATGTTGGGGATAATTTGATAGGACAAGGGAGTGAATGCCAAATATCAAATTCTAAATTTTAAATTCAGAATCAGTATTCGGTAATTAAATGTCAGCTTAATTTATTGTAGCAAACATTTTCACTAATTGCCTAATACAAAACGAGCAAAGCGCTTAATTACAATGTTCTCCCCCATTTTGCCGACAGCTTGTCCGATTAAATCTTTAACTTTTGTATCCGGATTCTTTACAAACGGCTGTTCCATTAAGCAGGCTTCTTCGTAGTATTTGGCGATTTTACCTTCCAGAATTTTGTTTACCACGTCTTCCGGCTTGCCTTTTACCTGTTCTTTGTAAATTTCTTTTTCTTTTTCCACAACCTCTACCGGAACGTCGGCAATATTTACATAAAGCGGATTAGCGGCGGCAATGTGCAGGGCTAGCTCTTTGGCAAGATTTTTAAAATCGTCAGTGCGAGAAACAAAGTCCGTTTCGCAGTTGACTTCAATTAAAACGCCAACGCGGCTACCGGGGTGGATATAAGTTTCAATTAATCCTTCGTTGGCAACGCGGTCGGCTTTTTTTCCAACTTTTAGCGCGCCTTTTTTACGAAGTAATTCAATAGCCTTGTCTTTGTCGTTTCCTGTTTCTGTTAAGGCCTGTTTAATTTCCAGGATGCCGGCTCCGGTAATTTCTCGGAGTTCTTTTAGTACGTCGTTTGACATAAATTTTTCAATTTAGATATTATTTAGATTTTTGTAATGAATTTCTAAAATTTCTTTATTTCCTAATTTCGTTCGGATAGAAATTGAGAAACTTTGAAATTGAGAAATTATTTAGTTATTGTGGCGTCTTTGTTTACCACAGCCTGAGTTTGTTTTCCTTCATTAATAGCTTGGGCGACGGAAGCGCAAATAAGCTCAATGGCTTTGGTGGCGTCGTCGTTGCAAGGGATCATATAGTCTATGCCGCTCGGGTCACAGTTTGTGTCCACCAGGCCAATGATTTTTACTTTGCTTTTTTGAGCTTCTTTCACGGCAATGGCATCGTGCTTAACGTCGGTGACAAAAATTGCATCCGGCAATTTTTTCATATTTTGGATTCCTTCAAACAACTTTTTTAACTTTTCGATTTCGCGTTCTACCATTAAGCGTTCTTTCTTAGTATAGTGGCTTGCTAATTCGCCGGTCTGCTTCATACTTTCCAATTTTTCCATTTTGCGGATAGTGCGCTGGATGGTCTTGGTGTTGGTAAAGGTTCCGCCTAGCCAGCGGACGTTAACATACGGCATACCGCAGGAGATGGCGGCATCTTTTACTATGTTTTTACTTTGGCGTTTAGTTGCCACAAACAAAATTGTGCCACCGCGGCTGGACAGCTCGCCGGCGAACTTGGCCGCTCGGGCTAAGCTTTTTTGCGTTTTTTCCAAATCCAAAATGTGGATGTTGTTGCGAACCGTGAAAATATACGGTTTCATTTTTGGGTTCCACCGTGAGGTGGTGTGGCCAAAATGCGCCCCGCTTTTGAGCAGGTCTAAAAGACTCACTTCTTTCATAAATCCTTTCTTGTTCGGCGTTTAAAATAACCGAACCTTCTATTTCGCTTATCCCTATAATTAAGCCCGCGGGCCTATAGGGCAGAAAGTGGCGCGAAATATGCTTATAAATTAGTAGCGATATTATAACAGGCCTTGACAATTTTGGCAAGGATTGATAGAATATCTGAAGTCGCTTAAGTTTCTTAATTTCCTCTAAATTTCACAATATCAGTGGAAATTAGCAGAAATTACGGAATTAAGTAATAATGAAATTAACCTTAAATAATCATGAAACCGAACATTCATCCTCAATTTAACACTCAGGTCACTGTTAGCTGTGCCTGCGGCAATACTTTTGTCACCGGTTCAACTGCCAAAGAAATTTATACAGAAATTTGCAGCGCTTGCCACCCTTTTTATACCGGCAAGCAGAAATTAATCGACACCCAGGGACGCGTGGATAAGTTTAAAAAGCGCAATGCCACCGCGGTGCAGATTAAGTCTACTGTTAAGGAAAAGAAACCGAGAAAAGCCCGCAGTCCGAAGAAATAACCCAAATCAACTTTTTTATAAAGCCATCCTGACGTTTTGTTTGGGGTGGTTTTATGTTAGAATTAATTATCCACTAACGCACAAAACACACTAAAGGCACAAAATCTAAATTTCGTGTTGATTTGTGAAGTTAGTGAGTTCGTGGACAAAATTTATGGAACCAGGTTTTCAAAAAATATTAGACGAGTATAACAAAATCACCGAAGATATGTCTGCCGGTGGCAGTGTTGATATTGCCAAACTGGGCCGCAGGCACGCGGAGCTGTCCCCTGTTGCGGAGAAAATAAAGAATTATGAATTAAGAATTAAGGAACTGGAAGAAAATAAAAATTTACTGACCGATGCGGATCCGGAAATTAAGTCTATGGCTTTGGACGAATCAAAACGTTTGGAGGTGGAAATAATTAATCTAAAATCTGAAATAGAAGAAGCCTTGCTGCCTAAAGATGCCAATGACGACAAAGATGTGATTGTGGAAATCCGCGCCGGAGCCGGCGGTGACGAGTCCACCTTGTTTGCTTCGGAAATGTTCCGCGCCTTGGGCAAGTTTGCCGAAGAATTGGGATTTAAGACAAATATTGTTTCTTCTTCCCGCAGTGAGGCCGGCGGTTTTAAGGAAGTCGTTTTTGAAATCCACGGCCGAGCCAGCGCGGCTAAGCATCCATATCAGGTTTTTAAATATGAAAGCGGCGTGCACAGAGTTCAGCGCGTGCCGGAAACAGAAAAAAGCGGACGTGTCCACACCTCCACCATTACCGTGGCAGTGTTGCCAATTTTAGAAGAAAAAGATTATGCCATTGCCGACAAGGATTTAAAAATGGAAGCCACAACTTCTTCCGGACATGGCGGGCAATCGGTTAATACCACTTATTCAGCTATTCGCATTGTCCACATCCCAACCGGCATTACCGCGCAGTGTCAGGACGAGCGCAGCTTTGCCCAAAATAAAGAAAAAGCCTTAGAAGTTATTCGCGCCCGCGTTGCCGCGCATTATGAAGAAATAGAAAATAAAAAAGTGCGCGATTTAACTAAAAGCCAAATCGGCACCGGCGACCGTTCCGAAAAAATTCGCACCTACAACTTCCCGCAAGACCGCGTTACCGACCATCGTATTAACCAGAACTTCAACCAAATTAACTTGATTATGGAAGGCAAGTTTGCCCCCATAACCGAAGCCTTGCAGCGCGCGGACTTAGAAGCAAAAAAAGAAGCGCTGAAACATTGAAAGATTTAAGGATTTGATGATTGAAAGATTTGGAACCTAACAAAATCGAAAGGGCGGCACGCGAGGCGGCCGCCCTTGTTGCTTGTTTGTTGATGGTTACCCCGTCAGGGCAAGTTGGTAGCCCTTCAGGAAGGCAATCACTTGCTCGGTTCCCTGAGCTAGGTTAAACCCGGATTCTCGCTGAATCACGGCAACGCCATCTGGTCTTGGTGCCTTCATGCAGATTGATACGCCGTCATTGAGTGTGAGTGCCAGGCGAAAAATCTCTTTGTTTTTCTGAGCATCAGTGCTGGCAAAAACTACCAAAATTGGTTTCATATGTCCCCTCTTTTTTGATTCAAACATTATATATTATCACGCAAAAATAATATTTGCAAATACAGTTTATGATAAAAGTTCTCAAAATTTCAGATATTATTAAAAAGAATTCTAATATCGAAATAGATATCCTTTTAGCTTTTGTGTTAAAAAAGCCTAAGGAATTTTTGTTTATGAATGGGGAAAATAGATTAACACGGATTCAGGCGGACAAATTAACACGGATGGTGCGACGCAGGGAAAAGGGCGAACCTGTGGCTTATATTTTGGGTTATAAAGATTTTTATGGCTTGCGGTTTAAAGTAAATAAAAATGTGCTTATCCCCCGTCCGGAAACGGAAGGGATGGTTGAGACTGTCATTGCGAGTGTCGTAAAGATCTTTATGACATCCGAAGTAATCCCAATGGGCAAGAGATTGCCACGCCCCTCGCAAAGCCTCGGGGCTCGCAATGACAACTTAACAATTTTGGACATTGGAACGGGTAGCGGCTGCATAGCCATAACTTTAGCCAAACAATTTAAAATTTCAAATTTCAAATTTCAAATTACTGCATCGGACATTTCCGCAAAAGCTTTGGCGGTGGCCAAGCAAAATGCCAAAGCCCATCACGTTAAAATAATTTTTGTTAAGTCTGATTTGCTTAAAAATATAAAAGTCACCCCGGATATAATTATTGCGAATTTGCCGTATGGGTGGAATCAGTGGAAAAACAATACATCTGCAGCCACGATTGGTTTAAAGTTTGAACCGAAAGAAGCATTGTTTACAAAAGAAAACGGGCTTTATGAAATTCATCGTTTACTAAAACAAATTGCTCTACTCCCCTCTTTGCCGAAATATGTTTATTTGGAATTCGACCCCCGCCAAAAGACTGGGCTGTCTAAGCTTGTAAAAAAATACCTCCCGAAGGGAGATATAAAATTTTACAAAGACTTTAACAACCTGTGGCGCTTTGCGGAAATAACTATTTAAAATACCACTCTATTACTACAGTGTAATAGAGTGGTATTTTTTATTCTGTTATTAACCGTTTAAATTTTTCAAAATCTTGGCGGCCGTGGACGCGGATGCGCGGAATTTCCATTAGGTTTTCCAAATTAACCCGGTTGCCTTCGTGAACCGTAACCCCTAAGTCAAAGCCGCATGCTTTGGCTTGTTTAATATAATTGGCAGTATAGTGGCCGTAGGGATATATTAAAATATTTGTGTTAAAACCCAGGTGGTCGCTTATATCTTTTTTCGATTCGCACAAATTCTTGTATATAAACTCATTGGAAAATTTAGGATTTTTGCCATCAAAATGGTCTTGGGTGTGGGAAACTATCTCGTTGCCAGCGTCATAAGCCTTGGCAATTTCATTCCACGAAGCGTAAAAATTGTCGCCGTTTTGAGTACCGGGAAATTGAGTAATAATCGCAAAGCTTCCGCTAAATCCGTTTTGCTTTAGAATTGGCGCAGCGTATAAAAAGACATTTTCATAGCCGTCATCAAAAGTAAAAATAACTGGATTTTTTGGCATAGTAAATTTACCGGCGGCAAAATCCCGCAAGTCAGACAGGTGGATGCTGGTATAGCCGTTATCTTTAAGCCACTTAACCTGGGTGGTAAATTCTTCTACGGACACGGTTAAATCACGCCTTAGATCTGTAGGTTTTTCAGGTAAGGGACCTATGTGGTGATACATTAATATGGGCAATTTTATGCTGCGACCAACCGGCGCCTTTGGCAGGGCCTCGGTGTCTTTATTGGTAATTAGCCGGGCATAAGCGGTGTCCCCTGTTTTATCGCTCTCAATTTTTTTTAAGGTTTGCCAGTTGTTATAAAATCGAAAAACCATCGCGGACAATAAAATCACGACAACAGTAACGGCGAGAGAAAAGTTTTTATTCTTTTTAGTCATAGCATAAATTGATTATATCAAAGAAAAACCCTTCCGCCTAAATGGCGGAAGGGTTTTAAAAACAAAATTATTTTTTTTCTTCGGCTTTTGCTTCAGTTTTGCCCGGCTTGGCATCTGTAGCGGCGGCAGCCGGTTTGTCTTCGGCGGCGCCTTCAACTTTGCTAACATCTTCCACAACCGGAGCGGCTAATTCAGCCTCAACGTCGCGAGGAGGCTGAACTTTAACAATCAGCTCTTCGGCCGGAGTAATAATTTTTACTTTAGCCGTAGCCGGTAAATCTTTAATGTGGATTGTATTTTGTAAAGTTTTTAAGACAGACAAATCAACAGTAATGCTGTGTGGCAAGTCTGCCGGCAAACATTCTACTTCTACTTCGTTTAAAACCTTGACCAAAACACCGCCAAGAGTTTTTACCGCAGGCGCTTCGCCAATAAATTCCAAAGCTACAGCGGCTTTGAGTTTTTCGGTTAAGCTGACTTCGTAGAAATCTACGTGTGTCGGGGCGGTGGTTAAATAATGATGTTGAACATCATGAATTAGCACCGGGTGAGTTTTGCCGTCTTCGGTTTGAAGTTCAACAATGGTGCTTTCACCGGCTTTCTTTAAAATTTTATCAAACTCTCTGGCATCAACTGTTAGGCTAACATTCTGCACTTTGTGTCCGTAAAGCACGGCCGGCAGTTTGCCAATTCTTCTTAATTTTTCCGGCTTAGTGGTTTTTAAGTCACGAATCGCCGCTTTTAACTGAAGCTTGTCCATATTGTTCCTTGTTGATTTCCCCATCTCCTTCGTCCGCCGAAGGCGGATCGGGATACTCAGAAATCTTAATGTTCAAACATTATAACAAAAACCCTAGTTTTTGGCAAGAGAAGAATTTTCACTAATGCCTTTAATTACCAACAAAAAAAGACCTATTGATAATTAATAGGTCTTTGTATATTTATAAAAAGGGCTTATTTTTTTGCTACCAGTTCGGAAATAAAGTCGCCTTTAAAGGTTTTTAGGGCTTGGTGCAGGCCGATAATTTCGTTAACGTGAATCGGTCCGAGTTTTTTAAATTTGTTGCTGTCTTTGCCGGTTAGGTCGGTAACCATTCCAACGGAAAAAACTTCCGGGCCGCGAATCTCGACGTTAAACATAACCGAACTTTTGCATTTGGCGCAATCGGAATGTATAAGTATGCGGGCTTCCGCGCCAAATTCATTTTGTTCGCTGTCTATTACCTGGGTTTTTTCCAAATTATATTTGGCACCGCAAATCGGGCATTTCAAAAACACGCCCAGCCATTCAATAATCTTTTTAAAGTCATAATTTTTTCCGCCCTGAGGCGATTGTGGAATTTTCATGTAATACTATTTTATCAGATGTAGCTTAAAACCGCAAAGCCTTGGATTGGATGGCAATATTTTGCACAATCCCTAAAGCCATTAAGCTGACAATGAGTGAGCTGCCCCCGGCGCTAACAAACGGCAAAGGTATGCCGGTTACCGGTAGCAGGCCAATGTTCATACCAACATTAATAACCACGTGGAAAAGGATTAAAAACATTACCCCGCCGGCAATATACATACCTAGGTCGTCCTTGGCTTGGCTCATAATTTTTTGAATGCGGAAAAATAAAAAGAAATACAAGCCAAGCAGGCTAAAGGAGCCTAAAAAGCCGATCTCTTCGCCGCTGGCTGCAAAAATAAAGTCGGTCTGCCGTTCAGGTAAAAATTTATGCTGACTTTGCACGCCCTTGCCCAAGCCCCGTCCGGTAAGCTGACCGCTGCCGACGGCAATGGTCGCCTGCTTAACATTGTAGCCGCGGCCCCTTGGGTCAAGTTCGGGGTTAATAAAAACTAAAATACGGTCTTTTTGAAAATCTTTTAAGAAAAATTTCCAGCTGATGCCGGAAGCCAAAACAAAAATTAAAAATAGCGCGGCCAAATATTTTTTCTTTATCGGACTTAAAATAATTATTCCCAGCCACATACTTAAAATAATTATAGCCGAACCTAAGTCCGGTTCCAGTATTACCAAACCGGCCGGCACTGCGGCATAAGCCAAAGACCAGAGCATGGTACTAAAAGAGTTAATCTCCCCTCTTTTTAAATAAATTAATCTTGCCAGGCCTAAAATAACCACCAATTTTACAAATTCCGCCGGTTGAAACCTAAAAAACCCCAAGTCTATCCAGCGTTTTCCGCCGCGGATAATTGAGCCGAAAATTTCCAAATAAAGTAGCAAAAAAATGAACACTACATAAACTACGCGGTTGGTTTTTGCCAGCGTGTGGTAGTCAAAAAAGCTTAAAAATAAAAAAGCTCCCAGTCCGGCGGCGAAGAAAAACAATTGCCGATAGAAAATAGATTTGCTTTCTTCCGAAAGGCTGGTGCTGTATAAGATGGCTAAACCCGCTAGTCCTAGCAGTAAAGTCGCTGCGAACAGTGGGATATCAAAATATTTAAAACGGTTGAAAAATCTGAACATGAAAGGTCTTTTAATTCTGGAGTGGGTAGATGTGGGTTTTTGTAGTTACTTTGGACGGCCAAGATCCGACGAGCTGCCCGTGGGCTGGTTTATGACGGTAATGTTGTTTGGATCCAAAGTGTTTGTGTCGGTTAAAATTTCTACATGATTTAAGCTGGAAGCAGCAACCCCCGGCCAGAGTTGTTTATAAGCGCGGCGTTCAAAAGGTTTTAAGGTAAACTCGTCTCGCTGGCTTATACCGATAATTTTATTTTCGCCATCGTAAAGTAAAAAGGTTAAGCGAACTTTTCCCAACTGATACGGGCTTTGGTTGGTAAATTCCCCTTCCACCACAAAAGCTGAAGGATTTGTTTGCTGATAAGTTTGCGGAACAGTGGTTGGTAATTTGACTTGGGGAATTTGTAGGCGTTTTTGCCAGACGATTTTGTCGTCAATTTGCAGGTCGGTGTAAGCCACCGGCTGGTTGGCGGTAAAACGCGGAACTGTTAAATACTTGGTTTGGTTGGGAAGGATATAAAAAGTATCGTCGGGAGAGGTAAACACTGCTTCTTTGGCTGAGTTATAAAAAACAAACCGATATGAAATGTTGCTGGCCGAAAGGTCTAAATTTTGATTGCTAATTTTAGCTGTGGCGGCATAAATATTTTCTCCCATAGTACTTACGCTGACTTTGGAGGCAACTAAGGGTTTAGGGTCGGTAAAACTGGGTTTGGCCATTACCGCTCCGGCCGCGTATTTTTTGGCCCAGATTTTTTGTGAGATGTTTTTGGTGACGAAATAGGTAGGAATAATAGCCAGAGCCGAAATAATAAAAAACCATTTGAAAAAAGGCGGCAGGGTGCTTAAAACAATTTGGGTATTAAGCTCGGCTTCTTCCAAACCAATTTCCACTCGTTCTTTAAAAAAGGACATATTTTTTGTTTTTTAAGTAAATCTATTATAGCAAAACTTGGCGATTTTTGGTAATATAAAGGATGTGAATCATTAATCCTTTATCAATTTATCCTTTACCAAACTGCAAACACAACAAGTTAAGGATAAAAGATTAAAGTTCAAGGATATAATGCGTTTTACGCATTTACATTGCCATAGCCACTATTCTCTACTGGACGGATTGTCTAAAATCGACCCGTTAGTTGAGCGTGTCAAAGAGCTGGGAATGGATTCCTTGGCTCTTACCGACCATGGCGTAATGTATGGTGCGGTGGAATTTTATAATAAGTGCAAGGATTTAAAAATAAAACCGATTATCGGACTGGAAGCTTATATTGCCCCACGCGGGATGGAAGACAAAGATGGCCGCAGCGATGCCGATTACTTTCATTTAACCCTGCTCGCGCAAAATGAAATCGGTTACAAAAATTTAATCCAGCTTACTACGGCCGGGCACTTACAGGGATTTTATTATAAGCCGCGGGTGGATTTGGAATTTTTAGCCGGGCATGCCGAAGGGTTAATATGTTTGTCCGGTTGTATGCGCGGTGAAATTGCCCGCGCGGTTATGAATAAATCGGAGCAGGAAGCTCAAAATGTTTTGGAAAAGTATCTGACAATTTTTTCCTCCAGCCGACTATTTATTGAGATTCAACGCAATAGCCGGAACTCGGATCCCAAAGAAGAAGAGTTAAACAATAAACTCATTGCCCTGGCGAAAAAAAATAGTTTACCTCTGGTTGCCACGGCCGACTGCCACTATATATATCCCGAAGATGTTGAGGCGCAGGATGTGATGGTTTGTATTGGCACCGGCCGCACGGTTGGCGATACCGACCGTTTGGATATGCGCGCATACGATTTGTCTTTAAAGTCCCCGGAGAAAATGGAAGAGTTGTTTTACGACTTGCCGGAAGCCTTGGCTAACACCCAAAAAATTGCCGAGATGTGCGAGCTGGAAATAAAAACCGATCAACGTTATTTTCCGCAAGTGGAAATTCCGGAAGGCCTGACCACGGAAGAATATATAAAAAAAATCACTTATGAAAAAGCTTTGCCGCTTTATGGCCAAGGCGGCCCCGACGGCGAAAAAATTATTTCCGAAGAGATTAAGCAACGAATAGATTACGAATTAAATATTATTTGCAAAAAGGGTTTTGATACTTATTTTTTAATGGTGGCCGACGTCGTGGAAGGCGCACACAGTATTGGGGCAATTACCAACACCAGAGGTTCTGCGGCCGGCAGCATAGTCGGACGGATTTTGGGAATTACTAATGTCGACCCGCTTTATTACGAATTGCCCTTTGAGCGTTTTTTAACAATGCATCGCCCTACCCCGCCGGATATCGATTTAGACATTGCCGACAATCGCCGGGACGAAGCGATTGAATATATAACCAGAAAATACGGTAAGGAAAAAGTCGCGCAAATTATAACTTTTGGAACAATGATGGCGCGCGCCGCGGTGCGTGATGTCGGCCGAGCTTTGGGCGTGGCTTATTCCAAATGCGACCAGATTGCCAAAATGATCCCTTTGGGCAAGCAAGGTTTTCATATGACTTTAGACAAAGCTATTGAAATGAATGCCGAGCTAAAGGAAATTGTGCAGCACGATCCGGAAACCAACAGAATTTTAACCATAGCCAAAAAACTTGAAGGCTGCGCCCGCCACGCTTCCGTGCACGCGGCCGGCATTGTTATTACCCCGACCGACTTGACCGATTACACCCCTTTGCAAAAAGAACCGGACGGCGAAAGAATTATTACCCAGTATGATATGTATTCGCTGGACGTTAACGCGTCGTCTCACGCTATTGGTGTGGTTAAGTTGGATTTGCTTGGGATTCGCAACTTATCTATTTTGGAAGACGCGGTGAACATTGTGCAAAAGCGGCACAATATTGCCATTGATATTTACAATCTCCCCCACCCTGACCCTAAGACTTTTAAGTTGTTGTCCGAAGGTTTAACCTTTGGCGTGTTTCAGCTTGGGTCTTCCGGTATGACCAGGCACTTAAAAGAACTTCAGCCGTCCAGTATTTTTGACATTATGGCTATGATAGCTTTGTACCGCCCGGGCCCGATGCAATTTATAGAAGATTATATTAAGCGCAAGCACAATCCGTCATTAATTAGTTATTTTGATCCGGCGTTTGAAAAAATCCTGCGGCGCACATATGGGATTTTGGTTTATCAGGATGATTTGCTGACCATCGCTCACGACTTAGCCGGGTATTCCTGGGAAGAAGTAGACAAGTTCCGCAAAGCGGTCGGTAAAAAAATTCCGGAAGAAATGGCCAAACAGAAAATTAAATTTATTCAGGGCTGTCAGGAAACTTCCAAATGGAGCCACCAGAAAGCGGAAAGCGTTTGGGCGTGGATAGAACCGTTTGCCGCTTATGGATTTAACAAGGCGCACTCGGCTTCCTATTCCGTTGTCTCTTATCAGACCGCCTATATGAAAGCTAACTACCCGGTGGAATTTATGGCCGCGCTTATGACCGCGGAATCCGGCGATGAAGATAAAATTTATGAAGCGGTGGAAGACTGCAAGGCTTTGGGAATAGAAGTGCTGCCGCCGGATGTGAACGAATCGCTGGGTGATTTTACTGTGGTCAATGAAAAAACTATCCGTTTTGGATTTAATGCCATAAAAAATTTGGGCAGCGACGTGATTGCCAAAATAATTGAAGCTCGGGAAACCGCATCGACAGATCCAAATTTTGGTTCGGAAACTCCTTCTGGTGATTTCCGGTCCTTGGAAGATTTTTTAACCCGCGCCTATACAAAAAATTTCAACAAGCGATCCTGGGAAGCCTTGGTTAAGGCCGGCGCTTTGGACAAGTTTGGCGAGCGCGGCCAGCTGCTGGCTAACACCGAAGAGGTTTTGCTGTTTGTACGCGAATCATTCCGTGACGAAAATAGTAAACAGAGTTCCCTATTTGGCAGCGGTTTGAAGGTCGGCCGGCTTACCCTAAAGCCCGCCCCCGTTTCCACTAAAGAAGAACGTTTGCTGTGGGAAAAAGAGCACTTGGGTATGTATGTATCGGCGCATCCTTTAGATGTCCATCGTAAAGTTTTGGGGAATATGAGAAGCGTAAAAAGTTTAAGCCTGGACGAGCTTGGCGCGAATGTGGTGATGGGCGGAATTATTTCCCGGCTTAAGCGTACTATGACAAAGAAAAATGACCCGATGGCCTTTTTTACTTTGTCCGACATTACCGGAAGCGTGGAAGTGTTGGTGTTTCCTAAAGTGATGGAAAAAGCTTTGCCGTTTTTGGCGGACGATAAAATTGTCCAGGTTTCAGGCAGGCTTTCCGACAAAGATGAAGAATTTAAACTAATTGCCGACAGTATTACTGAACTGCCAAACGACGAGCTGTATGGTATGGCATTAACCGAAATGGAAAAAAACAAGCAGGTGGTGCTGCATATGGCCAGTTTGGCCGGAGCACCCGCTCTAAATAAAATTAAAAGCGTTTTGGAAAAGCATCCGGGAAATGTTCAAGTCTTTTTGTCGGTTGGCACGGGAGCTAACGCCAAAAAAATAAAAACTCAAACGCAAGTGGGAATGAGCAATGAACTGATGGCCGAATTACACAGCATTGGCGAGATTGTGATGATAGATGTTAACTAACCGCGGATACGCGGATAAAATTCAGATAACACAGATTAACGTCCCGTGGTATTTTGCTGGGTCAAATGCATCCGAGGATAAAGAACCGGTAGTGTTTAGTTTTTAAAGTCTTGTTCATAAAACTCACAAATGTGAGAGTTATGAACAAGAAAGTTTTGTAGAAATGATTGCGCCGCGGTCTGAGTTTGAACTCAGACCGCGGCGTTGTTTTAGTTTCCTGACCTGCCCCACTTGCGGCCTTTGCGGCCGTTAGCGATGGAGCATATTGCGACTGCCAGCCCTCCTAGGAGGGAAAGAGCAATCATTAGGATGGTTGTCTTGTTCATCACACCCCCAGGAGGTATACGCGCTACAGGCCGAAAGTGCTACCCAGGGGCAGCTCCTTCTTTTCCTTGTTCTCGGCGCGGCTCTCTACGATATGAGTTATCAGGAGCGTGATGCCGCCAACGGCAGCCGTTACACCCATAGGAACCAGCCAGTCGGACAGATGCAGGTTCATCAAATCCTGGAAGGCGATGATGCAAAGGCCGAGAAGGCCGACAACAATCATCATCCAGCCAATAATCTTCCAAATAATCATAACAGAACTCCTTACGTGGGATTTCGGACTTTGCAGGAAAGCGAAAAGACATTCGCCCTCCTTAATCTATCGCGATTAAAATAGCACTGGGGCGCTAATTTGTCAAAGGTAAAAAAATGCCAGCGCAAGGCCCCTCCGAGGAAGGGTCTTGCACTGGCAAGGAGTAGCGTGACCAACACTACTTGAAATGTCCCCCTTAAAATAACTAGTAATTATACTCCTTTTTTAGATGATTGTCAACCGTCGGTAAATAATTAACTCATAAATAAGCCAAAATAATTGTGGAAAAGTGGTATTGCCAAAGGATTAGGCTTGTATTATAATTTATTTAGTTCTTCAAGCGCTGAACTGGCATACCAAGTCAGGGAGCTTGAAACAATTGAATCAATAAATCTAAAACTGGTTCTAGAGACTGTTTTTAGATTAAAAGTCCGGTCTTTTGGTAAAAGGCCGGAAAACTGGGACGGAAACGTCTTGGAAAAAACCAAGGCCCCGGGATTTACTTATTATTTTTTATAATAAGTGGATCTCGGGGTTTTGTTATTAGCAATCCGAATTTACGAATGCATCCGAATTCTCCGAATGTCAGAATTAGGGTCATTCGGATAAAATTCGTTGTATTCGGATTAAGAATTTAATATTAATAGAGCAACACTATGAATGAGATTGATAAACTACATAACATCCGCC
The DNA here is from genome assembly GCA_964520505.1 of uncultured Candidatus Saccharibacteria bacterium. GTDB lineage: Bacteria > Patescibacteriota > Doudnabacteria > UBA920 > UBA920 > PALSA-1336. Next base: position 80,554 of record CAZFQP010000003.1, read on the forward strand.
ATTCTTTGGCGCACTTGCTGGCTTCGGCTGTTTTGGAAATGTTTCCTAAAGCTCAGTTAGGCGTGGGGCCGGTAATTGAAAACGGATTCTTTTATGATTTCCTGCTCCCCCGCCCCCTGACGCCGGAAGATTTGTCCAAGCTGGAAAAAAGAATGCGCACGCTGGCGCAATCTAAATTACCGTTTGAAAGAATTGAACAGACAACCGCCGAGGCCAAAGAATTTTTTAAAGGGCAGAATCAGCCGTTTAAAATCCAGTTGATTGAAGACA
>CAZFQP010000004.1:0-1111 GCA_964520505.1 uncultured Candidatus Saccharibacteria bacterium
ATTAAAGTTGTCCGCGAAGTCACCGGTTTGGGCTTAAAAGAAGCCAAAGACATTGTCGACGCCGCTCCGAAGGCTGTGAAAGAAAACATGCCGAAAGCCGACGCCGAAGCCTTAAAGAAGAAGTTAGAAGAGGCCGGTGCTAAAGTGAATTTGAAATAGTAGCATTCTATTTCAAATTCATCCTGAGGGAGTCAGACGACCGAAGGATCCCTTGAAGTAACACATTTCGATCCGAATGATCCGAATAAAACCGCCACGATTCATCCGCCCACTGGCGGACGTGGCGGTTTTCAATTAAACTATTAGGTATGTTCAATTTTTGGAAGAAGAAAACAGACAAGAATTTTTGGGCGCGAATGCCGCGGCCGATTTTTGCATTGGCTCCAATGGAAGAAGTAACCGACGTCGCATTCCGGCAAATGTTCGCAAAGTATAGCGGGGGTCGGAGTATCGGAAGTCGGATTGCTTCGGGCATATCCTCGCCAGAGATGAATGATAAAGGATCAAAGTTGAACCCCTTCGTTATGTACACCGAATTCGTAAACGTGGACGGGTTAACCCATCCGGAAGGGCGAAAGAAACTGGAAATAGATTTAAAGTTTACGCCCGAGCAAAGGCCGATGGTTGCCCAAATTTGGGGCACGAACCCGGACAAATTTTATGAAGCGGCAAAAATTTGTGCCTCTTTAGGTTTTGACGGCATAGATATAAATATGGGCTGCCCCCAAGACAGGGAAATAGGCCTTGGCGCCTGTGCCGCGCTTATTCGTCAACCGGAACTAGCCAAAGAAATCATAGCAGCTGTAAAAAGGGGAGCAGGGGATTTGCCGGTTTCTGTTAAGACCAGAATCGGTTATAGTAAAAAAGAAGAGCTGGACGATTGGATAAAATTCTTGCTTAATCAAAACTTGGCTGTTATTGCCTTGCACGGGCGCACCAAGCAGGAAAAATCTAAAGTTCCGGCTAACTGGGAAGCAATTGCCAAAGCCGTGCAGATTCGCAACGAATTAAAATCGACAACTTTAATTTTGGGTAATGGAGACATTAAATCCCGCACCGAAGCCCTGGAGCGTATAAATCAAAGCGGCGCCGACGGCGCTATGGTCGGCCG
>CAZFQP010000004.1:1211-37561 GCA_964520505.1 uncultured Candidatus Saccharibacteria bacterium
GGGAGCCACGAACTTCGCGCCGAGCTGATGCAGGCAAAAAATTTGGAAGAAACGGAAAATATTGTAAATAATTATTTAAAAATATTAGCATAATAGAAGGTTCACTTCATTCACGGCCGTGAATGAAGTGAACCTGTAATTTTTTAAAAAACCCTCTCGCTTCCAGGAGAGGGTTTTTTAAAAATTTTGGCTATTCTATTTTTTTAAAAGTGTAAATTTTTAAGTTAGTAAGCGGAATGCCGTAAATCTTTTCTATAAAATCTCGGGAAGATTCGTAGTGCGCGTTATTCCAATCCAGTTCCAATGCTCTGGCGGCATCCTTAAGCAGCATTTCCGAAGGGCCTTCAATTTCCAAATAAACCGGAACCATAGGGTGTTCGTCTATGCACATTTGCACGCCGTCCCACAAAAATACGCGGCGTTTTTTTTCTTGCACCCGAAAAGCCACTAATCCTAAGGCTTCTAAAAGCGCCCGAGTTTTAGCCAGGTCTTCCACATTCATTTCTATTTCTTCGGTGCCGTCGGGACTGTTTGTTTGTGTATGTTTATAAGTGAGGGTTTGTTTATTGGGTGTCTTGCGTAGCCGCACCATCTTTTTTTCTTCCAACCATTTTTTATCTTTGTCATAAAAAATGGTTTCTTCCAGTATTTCTTCCCCCAAATCTTTTCCGCCAATCAGCAGAATTTTTTTAGTCATTTCAACAGGGTCGATCTCTAGAAACCGGACTTCAATTTCTCGGTTATCCACGCCTTCGCTCATAGAAAAATATTTTAATGTTAAGGCAGCGTTGCTTTTAGCAGGCTGGTATCATTTAATATATAGATGGTCTTGGCTTTTTCATCAACAAATAAATCTTTCAGTTTGGTAAAATCATCCGACTTTAAGCTGAAAGCCAAGTTGCCTTTTTTGTCCAGTACCAAAATTCGGTTATTGCCTTGGTCTAGGACATAAATATATTTAAAATCTTTTTGTGTGTAAATTTTGCCCTCTCCGGAAAAAGGCGTGGGTAGGGGCGGCAGGGAAAAATCTGCCAACTTGCCGCTTTGGAATTTGTTAATTCCGGTTTTAGTTAATACGTATATACTGCCGTCTATGCTAATGTCAATAGCCTCTGCTAGCCCCGGGTCGCGCGCGGCTACCACAGGTCGTGAAATTTGGCCGTCTCTGGAAATATAACTAAGGATAGCCGCAGATTTTTTATCAACTAAATACACGCGATTATTGGTAGGGTAAAATGCCAATCCCGCAAAGGAATCTTTGTCCGGCACGCTTTGAGAATAGCCGGCACCTACGCTGCCATTAACGTAGTCCCAGGAGTAAAGTGTTTTACCGTCATAAATCGTGGCGCGGTTTTTTTCTGACCAAACGGAAGCCTGGGCGACGAGCCCGAGCTTTAAGTTGCTATCCTCAACTTTATTATTTTGCCGGTTGTAGCTGATTATAGTGGAGTTGACCGAAACCGCAAAATATTCCGGTAAGGAAATAAGCCTTTCCGCCGCCCCCAATGAGCCAAGATTTTGCGGGGCGACGCGAACTATCTTTTCCATTTGATCCTCGGTTTCTTTTATTTGCGTTTGAACTTGTTGGAATAAGTCTTTATTAGTTGAACCAATTTTATCGGCTGCCGGTAAATTATCTTTGGCCTGTTTTAAGTATTCCGCAGCCTTGAGGTCGTCTTTATACAACAGGGAAGCTTGAGCGTTGCCAAGCAAGGTTTGAGCAGTTTTAAGCTTGGTGTTAATTTCCGCGTTAATTTTGCTGGTTTGTTTTAAACGCAGGGCAATAACAATGTTAGCCGTTAAGGCGATTAGTAACACCGCAACGGAAATAAACAAAAATTTCTTAATCGGGCTAAAATTTTTATAATTTTGTGCTCTGGCGGCGGACTTTACTGCTGTTGCTCCGGCCATAACATATTTCCACCAACCCTTGCTTTTATTTACTAAGTTTTTGGTGCTGCCGGAAAGATTTTTAAGGCTTTGACCAAGGGAAGCTTTTGGTAAATTAACTTTGGGTAGATTAACTTTGGGGACTCGTGATCGGCCATGGTCAAGTACAAAAGCTGATTTAACGTAATTTAAGCTTTTGGAAAATAGATTAATGGAACCCGTGGGTTTTTCTACAATATAATTTTCTAAGTCAATTTCTTCTTCCGTGGCTTGTCCGGGAGTAACTTGCAAATTAAACAGCACACCAAAGGAAACCTGGGGATCGGAATTGGCTTTAAGCAGTTCAATAACCGTTTGCGTGGCCGACAAAAAACCGGTATGCGAAACAATGTCCAGCAAACGGTCCATGGACAAGTGGTTAAATAATTGCGTGGTGGATAAAATAAATAAATCACCCAAACGGATTTTTCCCACAGCAAAATTTTCAAAAGTTTTTAACGGGTGGCTTTGCTCAGGCGAGCAGGAAATATCCGTATATTCTTTATTGCGCAGCATAAAAGCCGAGACTTTGCCGCAGCTGGCAATAGAAAAATTTGTCCCTTCCTTTACGGCTAAAATGCAGTTAAGTTTGTCTATCCACTGCGTTTGCCCCATTCCGGCCAGTTTGCCCAGTTCGTCGTTAATTTGACTAATGGCGTTTTCAAAATTTTGGTTGGAGTTGCGTTTGTAAGCGCGTTTTAAGGTGGAAGATATGGCCAGACAAATATTTTCACAGGCTTCTTCCGCCGCCGGGTTAAATAGGGGTAGTTCGGCAACCACATAAAGTTCCGCCAATCCGCTGGCGGCTTTTTCCGCCATAACGTGAACGTAGGTATTGGACGCTTTATTATTGCCTAAGAGAATTTTTGCTATTTGTGATTCTGTTTCTTCCATGAAATTTTTTAGATTTGTAATATGTAGACAATTTTAGCTATGATGGTTTGTGCCATATCTTCAATCTCATTAATTATACAACATTTTATGGGAAAATAAAAATGTGCTATAATTATGAGGATTTAATAATTCAATAGTTAGGTTTTTTTACTGTTTATGCTTCAAGATATTATCGATTCCAAGCACGATTCCGCGGTATTAAGCTTTTTTCTTACTGCTCCCGCTAGAAGTTTCTCGGTGCTTGAGGTCTCTAAGCGGCTTGGCATCCCTTATTTAAAAGCAGCCCACTCGTTGAATAAACTGGTATCCACAGGACCGGTAAAAAGCTTCTCTAAAAAAACCAAGCGTTACTATATTTTAAATACCCGGTATAAACTTCTGCCGGAAATGAAAAATTACTGGCTAAAGTCCGGAGTAAAGTACCAAGACGAATTATTTGCCGCCATAAAAAGAGTGGGTGATGTGCGGGCAGCCTTTTTAAGCGGTATATTTTGCGGCCAACCAGGTTTGCCGGTGGATTTATTATTAGTCGGAAGGGTTAATTTAAACAAGCTGTCGGATTTTTTGCACTCAGCGGAAAAAATGATGGGGCAAGAAATTAATTACAGTGTTATGACGGTAGATGAATTTTTACTGCGGCGCGATACTTTTGACAAATTTATTAAAGATATTTTCGATTACCCCCACTTGGTGGTAGTCGACGAGCTAAAAAATAAAAAGCGGAAATAATTTTTTATGACCGACATACAAAATTTATATTTGGAGTTTTTAAAAAATTTCCCGGTCAACACCCAGCCTTTAATATCTGTTGGCTTGGCAGTGTTGATTATTTATTCGGTTTTTAAAGTCATTAAAAAAGACTGGATTTTCTTAATCGCTCTGGTCATTCTGTTGCCTGGCAGTAAGACTATACTCCAAAGCGTCTGGCAGGGAATCATAACCTTGGTCAAGTTTTTGTTAAATACGAAGTAGTTACTAGAATTATGAATAAAGAATTAAGGGTTACCCTTAATTCATAATTCTGTATTCTTAATTCTAGGGTTGTGGATAACTTTAAGGTAAACGACTGTTTACCTTATTTTTATTGATGTTTATTAAAGTTTGACTCAAGGTGAACGATAGTATACTATACCAATACAAGCATTAACAACTAAAGCATATGTCTAAAGAAATTACCGACCGTCAAAAAGAATTACTGCAGTTTATAGTCAACCAAATAAGAGAATATAGTATGCCTCCGAGTATTTCCGAAATGGCTACATATCTCAAAGTTAAATCAAAAAATGCCGTAGCTAAATTGTTGGACTCGCTGGAAGAGCAAGGTTTTATAAAAACAAACGGCAAGGCGCGTGGAATAGAAGTCTTAAATGCTTTAGGTGAAAGTTTGGTGAAAGGCTTGGTGGCAGTCCCTCTGGTAGGCAATGTGCAAGCCGGCAGTCCGCATTTGGCCGAAGAACAAATAGAAGAATGGATTAACCTGCCTCAAACTATGATTAAAGGAAGGCGTGACGTATTTTTACTCAGAGTGAGAGGCGACAGTATGATAAATGCCGGAATTTTTGAAGACGATTTGGTTATTGTCCGCCCGACCAAGGACGTAAAAAATAACGATATTGTAGTAGCACTGCTGCACGACGAAGCAACAGTTAAAAGATTTATTCAAATTAAAAATCGAGCCTACTTAAAAGCCGAGAACCCTGACTATAAAAATATTTATCCCAAAGAAGAATGGATGGTACAGGGAAAAGTGGTAGGAGTAATTAGAAACTTAGAATAAAATAAGTTTATAAAGGATTAATTTTATGTCTGAAATGGAAAAAACAAAACAAAGCATTGTAAACCAACTCAGTGGTCTTTGCGCTCATTGCTCAACCCGTTCAACAAGGGAACATTTTTGTCCAGTAAAGCAAATTGCCTTGAGGGTTCAGCATCTGCAAGGTGTCCCGCTTGTTGTAAATAATCAATTTAAAGGTTTACTCTGGGGAAGATAATTATAACAATTCAAGACTTACGCTACTTAAGCCAAGTTCGAGGCATTTTCCTAGGATGTTTGGAGGCGTTGTTAATCTACGACGACAAATACCACAGGAAAATAACGAAGAAATTGGCCAGAGCCGGCTTTAGGACTGGCTCCGCCAGCCCAAGAAAGCAGTGGTGTGTAAGTCTTGAATATCTTAAAATGTCAAAACCGCCACCAAAGAGCATGGGGCGGTTTTTGCTTGTGTGTGTTCGGCGTCAGCCGAAATTTCTCCTCCTGGAGTGATGATACGAGCCGGTTGTCCTTTTTGTGGTTTTGTTTAGGAGGTCTCTCCCACTGACTACTTACGAATGTGCAAGGATGAAGTGTGGTAGTTCTGGGAGGTTGACTTTTCAACCGGCTCGCTTGCGGGAGACGCCAAGAAGTCTGGCTGCCTTGGTGTCTTGTACTTATATTTTACGCTATTGCAGGTGTTTTGCCAATGCAAAAATTCCGCCTGAATGTAGGTATAATATTATCTGCTTAATTTTGCTTTTTTTGGGATATATCGACAGCTATTAGCACTAAAAAAATTGCCAAGGTAATCGCCCCAATAATATCCGAGGTGTCCGGGAAAGTATAAGCGCAAATGCGGCTAGTAGTGGTGCAATTAAGCAATAATCCTATCTCGTCTGCAAAAAGTCCTATTCCCAGGCCAACGAAACCGGCGGCCCAGCGCAGGACTTTTTGGTTCCCGCTAAGCAAGGCCATAAGCGCGCCGGCAGCTAAGGCCAAAGTGCCAAAAAAGAAATGATGAATGTGATACCCGCGGAAGTAGATACCGTTGCCAATTATTAGCGACCAGCCGCGCGCAATAGTAAAGAATACCAAAAAAGACAACAGCACAATATGCAGTAGTTGTTTTTTTTGCTGGCGAAAATTAAAAATTGATTTTAAAAATCTAAGAATGCTTGCCATTTTTTATGAGTTCCAGTTTTTTCAATTTACTAAAAGTTTTTACTTCCGCTTCCCGTTTTAAGGCTTTGCTAAGGGTGCGGAATTTTTCATGGTAGATTATTTTTCCGCCTCCCCGGCTGCGAACATAGGCCGACCCCTTGCCGGCATTATGCTCCGCCTCGCGGCGTTTTAAATCCCTGGTCATCCCGCAATATAAAGTTTTATCCTTACAACGCAAGATATAAAAGTAATACATATAGATATTATATCAGAAAATCAGCATCAAATATTGGGAAAATAAAAATAACCCAAAAGTGGGTTATTTTTTGGTAGCGCTACCGGGAATCGAACCCGAATTTGGTGGATGAGAACCACCTGTCCTAACCATTAGACGATAGCGCCATATTTAATTTGTTTGATAGAATCGACGAACTCAATGCGAAGTTGGCAAATTACCTGTCCTAACCATTATCACCCTGCGGGTGACCACCCGCAGGGTGGGACGATAGTGCCTTAGCTAGAATTATGAATACTGAATTTAGAATTAAGGGCAAAACAATTAATCCTAAATAGACTTATCGATTTTAGCAAATTTTGGAACTTTTGCCAACCGTCGGTATTGTCTTTTTATGTGAATGTTTTTATAATGACTAACAAATCCAAGGAGGAATTATGGGCTATCTTACTAAACACACTTTGATTAAAGATGGCCACATTGTGGTCATTCAAGGGATGCGCCATCTGGCTCCCGCTGGGGTATACCAGCGGATTCAAACGGAAATGGACGGCTATTTCAGCCAGGGGTTCAAAATTCTTATTGAAAGTCTTTCCGCCAGAAATTTTGTCCCGGAGACGGCAGAGGAAAAAGTTGTTTTGAGTTACCTGTCCCGGCTCACTAGTAAGGGCTACGGACTGGCGGCTCTAAAACGCGGCTGGGTGACCCAGGCAAAGTTCATTAAATATCCAAGCGGAACAAAAATTTTGGATGTAAAAATTGAAGACTTGGTTCGCGAGTTGATAAAGAGGGGATTTGCTTTGCCCTCCCTGGCTATCCGTTTGGCCGAATATGATTTCTATTGGTTAGCCTTGGACAGAGTAAGGCGTTTGCCAAAGTGGGCGGCTTGGCTTCGACCTCCTTTCTTCAGTTACGCGGGACTTTGGTTTCAGGTCGGGGTGCTTTGGCGTAACGACCGGGCTTGGGGATCCTTGAGCGGCTACCTCAGCCGGGCGAAGAAACAAAAGAAAATCTACATCCATTTCGGGCAGAGGCATGTGGACGGCCTTGTCTCCGCCATGAAAGGCGATGGTTGGGTAGTGATAGATTGCGAGCGGGTGTCGGTATAATTTCCGGCGCCCGCTTTATATAATAATAACAGTTTGACAGCTTAATTAAAACCATTTATTATATTTCTACCTACCAAACGGTAGGTAGAAAAACTTTTTTATGGAATCCAAACGAAAACAGTTGTCCAAAGAAAAAATTCTTTCTAAAGCCGCGAGACTTTTTGCTAAAGACGGTTTTGAGGGGGTTTCAATGTCCCATATAGCCGAACGGGTGGGAATGGAAAAAGCCTCATTGTATTATCATTTCAAAGACAAACACGAGTTGTTTGACGCTGTTAGTGAGTCAGTCTGGAAAAATTTAAACGGTCAAATGCAAAAATATTGCAATGGTTCTACTTTGACCGGCAAAAAACCCGGGGAAATTTTGGAATTTTTTATAAACCACGTGCTGGTGACCGGATTAAAAAGTGGTTTGGCAATGCTAAATATTGACCGGTTTTACAAGGGTGGACAGCGGCAAAAAATAGGTCCGGCTTGCCACATACAAGATATTCGGAATATGTTAGAGGGATTTTTGAAAGATTATAAAGTCAGACAGCCAAACTTGGCTACGGAAGTGATTATGAATTCAGTTTTCGCTTATGTGGCCAGAGCCCAGTTTCGACACCCGGAATCAACCCCCAGAGTTTATGCTAAATATTTAACCCAATTATTTTTTTAAACCAATTAATTAATTTAATTAAAGTATGACGAATCCATTTTCTTATTTGAAACATCACCGTTTTTTAATGGGCGGCTTGGTGGCGGTAGTGGTTATAGCCACTGCAATAGTTTCCCGCTTAGGCGGGGGCGTGAAAAATGACAATAGCGGCGACGCTCTGCCCAGGGTTGTTTTGGCCGAAGCAAAATCTTATTTAAAAGATAGAGGAACAATTTCTTCCAACGGAGCAGTTGAATCTTTGGAGCAGGCCGAGTTGCGGAGCCAGGCCAGCGGGCCCGTAACGAAAATTTATGCTCAAATCGGCCAAAAAGTTTCGGCCGGGCAAGCTTTGGTTAGTTTGCAGAATTCAGATATTGCCGCTCAATTAGCCCAAGCCCAAGCCACTCTAAAAGCACAAGAAGCCAGGCTCGACGAGCTGAAAAGCGGGGCAAGAACAGAGCAGGTAAAATTAATCGAAACAAAAGTTGCTTCTTTAAAACAAGCTTTGGAAGACACAAAAAAACAGCAGGATGTTTTGGTTGGCAACGCCCTAAGCACCTTGTTAAATACCGGACTGGCTGCCATTCCCGATTCAGGAAATAGCGGCGGCGGTAATCCGGTAATTACCGGGTTATATAATGGTACCGAATATGGCAGTTATAAAATTACTCTTTACGCTGCCGGCGATGGCCTGCGTTTTCAAATTTCCGGTTTGGAAAACAGCGGCGGAACAGTGAGCACCACACCGATCCCAATGGGTTCTAAGGGATTGTTTATTCAATTTCCTTCCAGTTCAATGCCGACAAATAATTCCTGGACTGTTTCTTTGCCTAATACCCAGTCATCCAGCTATTCCCAGGTTAGCAATGCTTACAATTCCGCTTTGGAAGCAAGAAACTCAGCAATTAATGGAGCCTCAAGTGCGCTTAGCGCCGCTCAGCGGGAGTTGGAATTAACTTTGGCCGGTGCCAGTAGCCAGCAAATTCAGGCACAAGAAGCCGCGGTAGAACAGGCGCAGGCCAACGTGCGAGCAATATCCGCCCAGTTGGACAAAACAATTATCAGGTCCCCAATAAATGGAACTGTTTCCGTATTGGCGGTAAAATACGGCGAATTGGTAAGCCCCGGGGCTTTGGTCGCTTCGGTTGTTAACAAGGGCGGCTTGCAGGTTAAATCTTATATAAGTGATTACGATATGCCTTATGTGTCCGAGGGTGCGGAAGCCACAATTAACGATGCCATTAAAGGCAAGGTTGCCAGGGTTTCCCCGAGCGTAGACCCGCGAACAAAGAACGTGGAAATTAATGTTGCCGTTTCGGATCCGGACAGTTCCGGATTAGTAGTTGGACAAAATGCCAGCGTGAAAATTACCGCAAAAGAAAATTCAGGTTCAGAGGGTCCGGTATTTTTGCTACCGCTGCAAGCAGTAAGAATAACCTCAGGCAATGCTTCTGTTTTTACAGTTAATCAAGATTCAATATTAGAAGAGAAATCTGTAAAGCTTGGAAATGTGTCGGGCGAGAAAGTTGAAATTATCGGAGGGTTGTCCGCAGATATGAAGCTTGTTACCACAGTCTACGAGTTAAAGGCAGGAGAAAAAGTTTCCGTTGAAAATAACTAAACAAATTATCATGAGCGAAAATAAATTAACAGAAGAGGTCAGAGTGGTTCCGGCTAACTCCGACCAAAAATATCTTGAGAAGCTGGAATTTAATCCGGCTTTGCGCCAAACCTGGCTGAATTTTTTTGTTAGCAATTTCCGCGTGGTCATACTGCTAATTATTTTAGTAACCGCCGCGGGTTTATATACTTTTTTTAAACTTCCTCGGGAGTCCAACCCGGAAGTAAAAATTCCTATTGCTGTTGTGACAACTGTTTATCCCGGAGCCAGTCCGGCCGATGTTGAAGAATTAGTCACAAAGAAAATTGAAACAAAAATTTCGGGTTTAAAAGGCCTAGACAAGTTAACTTCAACTTCGGCTAACTCTTATTCTGCTATTACCGTGGAGTTTGACGCCAAGGAAAACTTGGAAGACGCCATACGCCGGCTCAAAGACAAAGTGACCAGCGTTAAATCCGACTTACCGGCAGATGCTAAAGAGCCAAATGTTACCGAAATTTCCTTAGACGATGAACCGGTTTGGACTATTGTTCTTACGGGCCCGTATGACGGTTTCGAAATGCGAAAATACGGAGAGGATTTAAAAGACGAACTGGAAAAAATTCCCGGAGTGCGGGAAATAAATATTTCAGGAGGGGACGAAAAAGAATATTCGGTAGCTTATAATCCCGACAAACTGTTGTATTATGGAATTTCCGCAGATCAGGCAAATCAAATAATTGCCGCCACTAATTTAGCAATTCCCTCGGGAAATTTTGACGGGGAAAAATTTGTTTACCCCGTGCGCGCAGACAGCAAAGTTTACACTGCCGAAAGCCTGGGCGACATTGCTGTTAGCCATACCGACAGCGGCAGCGTAATTTTGTTGCGGGATTTGGCCGATATAAAAGAGACGGCAATAAAAAAGACTACGCTGGCCAGGCTTTCTATTTTAGGGTCTGAGCCGGCCAGCTCTGTTACCTTGTCCGTGGTAAAAAGAACGGGCAGCTCAATTTTAGATACCGTTGACCAGGCCAAAGCTGTAACCGACAAACAAATTAAATTATTTGGGCCGGGGATTAAATATGACGTCACCTTCGATACCGCCAAGCAGGTGCGAAAAGATTTTGATCAATTAACCCATGACTTTCTGCTAACTTTGCTGTTGGTGTTTGGAATTTTGTTTGTGATTGTCGGATTAAAAGAAGCTTTTGTGGCCGGGTTGGCGATTCCTCTGGTATTTTTTGTCAGTTTCGCCAGTTTGTACTTATTGGGGATATCCTTGAATTTTTTGTCTCTTTTTTCCTTAATTTTAGCCTTGGGCTTGTTGGTGGACGACGCCATTGTGGTTGTGTCCGCCACTAAACAATATTTAAAGACAGGAAAATATACTCCGGAAGAAGCTGTCCTTTTGGTTTTGCATGATTTTAAAGTAGTACTAACAACCACAACCCTTACCACGGTCTGGGCATTTTTGCCGCTATTATTTTCAACCGGAATAATGGGCGAGTATTTAAAGTCTATTCCGATCACAGTTTCAATAACTTTAGTCGCTTCTTTGCTCGTGGCATTAATGATAAACCATCCTTTGGCTGCGGTGTTGGAGCGTATCCGCCTGACGAAAAAGTTTTTTTGGACGATAGAAATTTTACTGTTAATTCTAATAGGAACATTTTTTTATTCGGGAGGATGGTCTGGCTATTTAATCGGAATTATTTTGACTTTGGCTGAAGCCTGGGCTATTTGGTGGTATGAAAAAGGCGGACAGACGGTAATGGAAGAAAACGCCAAACTTTCTGAGGCTGAGTGGGAAAGCGATGAGTTGGTTAAGCAAAAATTAAGGTATCAGGCCAGCCATGAAAACCCCAGCCTGACTAGCAGGCTCATGCACGGCATTTTGCATTTCGACCAATTTCTCCCGATTTACGAAAAATATGTTAGAAAAGTATTAACAACCAAGGAACAGAGGCGCAAGACAATGGCAGTTGCGACGTTAATGTTTGTTTTAGCCGTGGCTCTGCCTGTCACGGGCATTGTTAGAACAGAATTTTTCCCCCAATCGGATAACGACTACGTCTATATAGATATCAGAATGCCTGTCGGCCAAAAATTGGAGGAGACAGACAAAACAGTGAAGTTGGTGGAAGAGAAATTGTTGCACTACCAGGAAATTGCAAATTTTTCAACTATTGTCGGACACTCCAGTCCAATGGCTCAGACTCGGCGCAACCAGGCCAACGTTGCTTCTATTACCATAAATCTTAAGGACAAATCTCAGCGTAAAGAAAAATCTTACGACTTCGCCCAGAAACTCAGACAAGAAATTTCCCAGGTTGACGGAGCGGTAATTACTGTTTCTACGCAATCCGGAGGCCCGCCTTCCGGTGCTGCTTTTGAAGCCAGAATAAAAGGGGACGACCTGTCAAAGTTAGATCAAATTGCTCACGAGCTAGAGCCAAAACTCGCATCTGTTCCGGGAGTAATTAACATTGACATTTCTCTTAAAGATTCCGCTCCGGAATATACCTTTGCCTTGGATCCGGTTAAAATGGAACAGAATTTTTTAAATGGCGCTTATGTTGGTTCGGCTTTGCGAATGGCCATCGAAGGAACAGAAGTTTCTACTGTAATACAAAACGGCAAAGAAACCAAAATTGTTGCCAGGTTTGACCAGTCTAGGATTCCCAAGTTGGACGATGTGCAGAATTTGCAAATTTTAAATTTGCGCAAGCAGCCGGTATTCTTAAAAGACGTTGCCACGATCGAGTTAAAACCTTCAGTTGATAGCATTACCAGAATTGACCAGAAGCGGACAGTGCTGTTGTCCGCGGGCGCTGGACCCGGGGCAAATTCTAACCAAATCTTGGCCGATTTTCAGAAAAAAATTGCAGACTACAAGCTCCCGTCAGGTTATAATATAATTTACGGCGGGCAGAATGAAACCAACCAGGAGTCCGTGCTCTCGGTAATTAGAGCAATGATTATAGCAATGATTCTTATAGTTTCAACGTTAATTATCCAATTTAACTCGTTTAAAAAAGCTTTTATTGTTTTGGCCACAATACCGCTAGCTTTAATCGGAGTATTTTTTGGAATGGCTATTTTAAATGTTCCTTTAAGTTTTCCGGGATTAATCGGGGTGCTGGCGTTGTTTGGAATTGTAGTTAAGAATGCAATTATTTTGATGGATAAAATCAATCTGAATATAAAATTTGGTATTCCGTTTTTTGAAGCTGTGGTTGATGCCGGTAAGTCAAGGTTAGAAGCCATATTTATTACTTCAATTTGCACCATCTTTGGTATTTTGCCGATTACTTTGTCCAATGAGTTATGGAGGTCTTTGGGTAGTGCGGTAATTTTCGGGCTAATGCTCTCGTCATTTTTAACATTGTTTATTGTTCCCACTCTGTTTTTGATGTTGATAGGCGAGAAAGAAAAGTTTTAAAAGCAAAAAAATAGGCCAGACTGCTTGGGGGAAAGCTGTCTGGCCTTTTAAGGTGCCCGCACGGGCACTAAGTTGGCTGCTTTGAAATATTTCGGATTAAATCCCTCTTTTAAAAAATGGGGGGGCAGCAAAAAGTGTTTCTTTGTGGAGTATGCCGCCCCCCCCGGTTCTGTTTAGTATTGGTTGACTATATAGGTATTTAACCATATTTTTATTTATCTGTCAAATTTGTTTGGAAAAATAAAAAAAGTGTGTCATAATTAGATAAAAGATTGCGAAAAGAAACTAAAATTTTTGCTTTGCTAATCAAAGCATTTTAAAAATCAAAATGAAGCAAAAACTTAAATTCCCCGAAGGCTTTTTGTGGGGCGCAGCCTGTAGCGCGTATCAAACCGAAGGCGGCAACACTAAGTCGGATTGGTGGGCTTGGGAAAACAGTTCCCGGCGAACGGAAGCTTTAATAAAAAGAGGAAGAAACCCGGAGGCTTACCGTAGCGGTCAGGCTTGCGATTTTTATAATCGATATGATGAAGACTTGGCTCTAGCCGGGCAACTTGGGCATAATACAGTTCGTTTGGGCGTTGAATGGTCAAGAGTTGAGCCTCAGGAAGGTAAGTTTGATCAGGAAGCCCTGGATCGCTACGAAAAAATTCTTCAAACCGCCAAGGCGCACGGCTTGAAAGTTTTTTTGACGTTGCATCATTTTACTTTACCGCAGTGGCTTTCACAAAAAGGAGGGTTTGCCAAACGGGACAATATGAAATATTTTTTACGCTACGCCGAGATTGTAAGCGCCAGACTGGACGAATATGTGGATTTTTGGCTAACTTTTAACGAACCTGAAGTTTATTCCACCCATTCATACCTACTTGGAATTTTTCCGCCGGAAAGCAGAAGTTCTCTTTTAGCCTTAAGAGTTGTAAATAATATTATTTGGGCGCACAACCAGTTAGCGCCCGTTTTAAAATTACGTACCGGCAAGCCGGTCAGCATTGCTTTTCACTTGTCTGATTTACAGCCTCACGGTTTACTTGGCGGCTTGGCCAGATCTTTATCTCACTACTTGGCGAATGAATATATTTTAAGACGCACGGTGAAAACTTGTGATTACATCGGCGTGAATTATTACAACCATTTTCACATTGGTATTTTGGGTAGGCGCAAAACCAGTCATAGTAAGCACGAGACCACAGATATGGGTTGGAGCATTCATCCGGAAGGTTTGGAACGCGTGCTGCTATATGTGCAAAAATTTGGCAAACCAATTTACATTACCGAAAACGGTTTGGCTGATGCCAAAGACGAAAAGCGGGAAAAATTCATTAAAGACCATTTATTTTATGTTCATCAGGCCATGCAAAAAGGTGCCGATGTCCGGGGTTATTTGTACTGGTCGCTTACGGATAATTTTGAATGGCAGCACGGATTTTGGCCTCGTTTTGGCTTGGTTGAGATTGATCGCGAGAGTTTGCTTAAGCGAAAAGTTCGTTATAGCGCTTTAAAGTACGCGGAAATTTGCAAAAATAATTTTTTTGAGTATTAAAACCAAAAATGTTAATTCTTCTAACAATTTTTCAATATCTCATTCAAGCAGTCGTAGATTTAACCGACAAGTTTTTGATTTCCACAAGAAAAATTCAACCGGAATCTTACGTTTTTTATACCGTGGTTATGGGATTGCTTTTATTGTTGGCTTGGCCTTGGTTTTATGTTGTTTTGCCAGCTCAGGCCATATTAATGAATTTGCTTTCCGGCGCGATGTTTTCCGTAGCTTTATATGTTTTTTTTAAAGCGTTGTCCCAAGGCGAGGCTTCCCGCGTGGTGCCTTACATTTTTGCCTTAGTTCCCGTGTTCGATATTATTATTTCTAAAATAACCGGCCGCGGCCAGCTAACCTTGCCGGAAGCCGCAGCCATGTTTCTGCTTATCCCCGGCGCGATGTTGGTTTCATTTCGGGGTGATGCTACTTGGGCCAAGCACGTGGCGCTAAAAACCGTTAGCGCATTATTATTTAGTTCTTATTACGCAATGTGGCAATACGCGGCGCAAAGCGGACCGTTTTTTAACAGTTTAATTTGGGACAGGGTTGGCGCGGCCGGTATTTTAATTTTGGCTTTAGCGGTTCCAATTTTCAGAAAAAAAGTTTTCACCCATACTTATATTAAACAAAAGCGCAGTACTGCCGGGCTATTTTTGGTCAAACAAGTTTTAGGTGGCGCTAATTTTGTATTACTAAGCTTTTTATTTGCTTTTGGCAAGATTTCCGTGGTGAATGCCTTGCAGGGTTTTCGGTACGTGTTCTTGTTATTTTTAGGAATGATAATTACTAAGCATCGCGGACATTTATTGGAGGAAGAGGAAGGCCAAAAAGCACTCGTGCAAAAGAGCCTTGGAATCATTTTAATTTTTATCGGCACGGTAATTTTGTTTATTTAGTATGAATCAATTTATTAAAAGATTTTTATGGGGATTTGCGGTTTTGTTGGTTTTTATTTTTGGCATATCTTGGTTTGCGCCCAAAAGCAATCGTGTGGAGTATGGAGTAACTTTCAGCGCGCCATATGCCGAAGGTTTAGGGCTGGACTGGAAAAAGGTTTATGTGGAAATGTTGGATGACTTAAAGCCAAAGTATGTTCGGCTGTCCGCTTATTGGAACAGCAACGAGCCGGTAATGGGGGAATATGAATTTTTAAAAAATGATAATGCTGCTTTAAATTTTCAAATTAATGAAGCCAGTAAACGCGGCGTAAAAATAGTTTTGGCAGTTGGACGGCGTTTGCCCAGGTGGCCGGAATGCCACGACCCGGATTGGATACATAATCTATCTCCGGAAGTGTTAAAAAATGAACAGCTATCGTATATTGAAACGGTGGTAAACTTTTATCAGAATAATCAAAATATTATAGCGTGGCAAGTAGAAAATGAGCCATTCTTGGGGACCTTTGGAATTTGTCCGCCGCTAGATGAAAGTTTTTTTGACAGTGAACTGGCCTTGGTAAAAAAGTTAGATATTGGCCGTCCAATAATAGTCACCGACAGCGGCGAGTTGTCTATGTGGTTTAAGTCCGGCAGCCGCGGCGACATTTTTGGCACCACTTTTTATCGTTATGTCTTTTCCGATGTCTTTAAGCGTTATTGGACAAATTACATCCCTGCCGTGTATTATCGGTTTAAGGCCGGAGTACTTACGTTGTTGAATTTTAGCAAGCCCGTGGTCATTATGGAGTTGCAGGCTGAGCCGTGGACCACAAAAGGAATACCAAATACCCCGATTGAGGAGCAATTTAAGACTATGAGTTTGGATAAATTTAATACTATTACAGGCATTGCGTATTCCACCGGATTTACTCCACAATATTTGTGGGGCGTGGAATGGTGGTATTGGATGAAGCAAAAAGATCATCCTGAGTTTTGGCAGGCGGCTAAGGAATTATTTGCCAAGTAATTTTAAGTATATGACCCATAAAAATATTATTGGTTTAGATATTGGAGGAACGAAAATTACCGGAATTGTGTGGAACGGTGGAAAAATTCTAAAGGTCAAAACTATCTCAACACCTAAGACATTGGTTGCTTTTAGACGTGAACTGTTAAATTTGGTGGAAAAACTTAAAGTTTCTGGCGAGGTTGAATATTTGGGAGTTGGGATGGCCGGTTTTGTGGACAATAAACACCAAACCGTTTTGTCTTCGCCAAATTTACCGTTTATAAATAAGCTGTCATTTAAGTCATTATTTAAAAACTTAGAGTTTAAAAAAATTGCCGTAGATAACGACGCTTCCTGCTTCCTAAAAGCGGAAATTTTCTTAGGCAAGCTTAAAAATAAAAATATAATCGGTATTATTTATGGAACCGGAGTTGGCGGAGCCTTTTATTTAAAAGGAAAGTTTTACCGAGGGGTAAATAATTTGGGCGGGGAAATTGGCCAAATGATATTAAATAATAAACTTACTTGGGAAGATGAATTCAAAATTTATCGGGATAAAAATAATTACAAAAAGTTAGCTTTTTTAACTGCTCAAAGATTAGCCGTGCTAATTAAGTTATTTAGCCCTGAAAAAATTATTTTTGGCGGTGGCGTGGCAACAAATTCAGGAAGTAAATTTATTCCTCAAGCCACAAGTCAATTAAGAGTTTTATTGGCAAATAAAAAGCAAGTGCCAAAAATATTAATATCCCGTTTTAAGCACGCCGGCGCTATAGGCGCCACCCTCTTGTTCAAATGAACTAAACACTGTATTACTTTCTTGTAATACAGTGAAGAAATATGACAAAGCTTTCACGAAGAAAATTAGACCAGAAAGAACTTGGACAATACATAAATAATTTATGGAATGCTTTTACTTTAGCAACTTCAAAAGAAGACATTAAACTTTTATTCAAAGATTTATTTACACACACTGAATATAAAATGTTTGCTAAACGATTCCAATTAGCCAGATTGCTGATCGCCGGAAATAATTATCAATCAATTGAAAAGCAGCTAAAAGTAACATCCCACACCATCGCAAAAGTGAACAACATTTTAGCTGACAGGGGCGATGGTTTGAGAAGGGCCG
This sequence comes from uncultured Candidatus Saccharibacteria bacterium, assembly GCA_964520505.1. Taxonomy (GTDB): domain Bacteria; phylum Patescibacteriota; class Doudnabacteria; order UBA920; family UBA920; genus PALSA-1336. The sequence goes on from CAZFQP010000004.1 coordinate 18,537, forward strand.
ATAAACAGTTGTCTTACATGGAGAATAAAAAGCTTGAGAAGCAAAGAGAATATCAAAAAAATTTAGAGAACCCATTTAGGCATAAGGTAAACAGAAAAACCGTTTTAGGGCAGTTAATAAAAGCCGGTGCAGTAGCGGCAGATAAAAAAATGAGCCGTTTTCTTAAAACAAGATCAGCAAAAAAACAATTAACAATTTAGCACTGTATTACTTTCTTGTAATACAGTGGTGAAAAAATATGAAAAAAATAATTTTGGGAATTTTATTGGTCAGTTTATTGGCGGCTGGGTGCGCTAAGGTGGAATTGAAAAAAGATATTCCTTCCAGTCCTAAAGAATCTTATGAAGAACTGCCGAAATAATCCTACAAATTTAGGATATATGATGTAAGAGTTGATACTTGTGCAGACCTTTTGGTTGGCAATTGATGTTTACCACTCAGAGAGTAGCGAAGAGTCCCTTAAAGCAACTATTTAGTTTAAGGGATCCTTCTCCGATAAATCGGGATCGGGATGGATAAGTCAAAACATCAGCAAACTAAAAGCAAACAAAAAAAGCCCACAAATGAAGTGGGCTTTTTAAATAGGATGCTATTTTTCTTCGTCTTCATCATCTTCGCTGTCTTCCTCATCATCTTCGTCATTAAACTCGTCTTCGGTATCTGTTTTTTGCTCACTTTCGGTTTCCGGTTGTTGTTCTGTCGGTAAAATTAATTCAGGTTCTGCGGTTTTCTCCGGTTCGGGTTCGGGGCTTATTGTCTGTTTTTCGGATTTTACAGCTTGATCGGTGTTGGCATTTATTAACGCCGGTGTCTCCGGTAATTTGATTTGCTCCACTAGTTTTTCAAATTCCGGTAAATCTTTTACAGAAGTTATCCCTAGGTGCATTAAAAATTCGGTAGTAGTTTGGTACAAGAAACTTCTGGCATCGGAAGGATTGCTAATTTTTTCAATTAATCCACGCATTAGGAGGTTGCGTAGCGAATATTGAGAATTAACACCGCGGATGGCTTCTATTTCCGCTTTGGAAATCGGCTGGCGGTAGGCGATAATGGCCAAGACTTCCACGGTGGCGTCTGTTAATTTTTCACGTAGTTCCGCATTAAGGAAGTTTTTTACTTGTGTGGAATAACGGCTGTTGGTAGCTAGTTGATATTCGCCATTGTTATTTAGCAGTATTATTCCTTTTTCTTTTTTCTCTTCCATCAATGCATCTAACGCAGATTGGACGATAGGAGTTTCTAATTCCAAAATTTTCGCCAATTCTTTGGCGGTAAAAGGTTTGGCTGCCACAAATAGCAGAGCCTCCAAAGTTTTTATTAGTTGTTCCTGTTCCATAAAATAAAAATACCAATAATAATTAAAGCTAAACTATATAATAAAATTGTGGGTTTTCTACCAAGGACTTTAACCAAGTCGTTTTTTCCGGGTTCGGTTGGTTTAATCCATTTTTGTTCTACTAGCCAGCCTAGGGTGCGGTTATAAACGTCGTCTATGGCTAAAGAGCCGTAAGCTATGCCGACTAAAATAAATATTAATCCGATTAAAGTTTTGCTCATATGGATTGCAGTAACAGGTCAGAATTAAGGATTAAGGATAAACAGGTTATTGTTCGTACTTCTTAATAACAACTTCGGTAAATAGTGCCTCCTGATCAGCCACAAAAATTCGTTGTTTGATTAGTTCCAGCAAAGCTAAAAAAGTAATAATGACCTCACCTTTATTTTTTGCCGACTTAAGCAGGTCGCTTAATTTAGTTTCTATGCGGCTGCTTAAAGAATCGCGCAAATGATCAATTTTTTCCTGAATGGAAATAGCTTCTTTCAGTTTTGCTTTGGGCAGAGCGTCTAATTCCTTTAGACCACTTAGAATCGTTAAAATATTATGGTATAAAACTTCGGTGGTGATGTTGGGGTCGGGATAAAAGCTAATTTTTTGTTCAAAAGTAATGCTGCGGGTAAAGCTTTGTTTGCGCTTATTGTCTAAATGTTTTAAATATTTGGCTACTTCTTTAAATTGCTTATAGAGCAGCAGCTTGCCTTCCAGGTCGAACCCGGCGTCTTCTTCTTCGGTTTCCAATTCCAAAGTCGGCAGAATCGCTTTGGATTTAATTACCAACAACTTGGCCGCAATGGATAAGTAGTCCGCTAAAACGGTCGGGTCTATGTCTTTAAGTTGCTTTAAATATTGCAAAAACTGCTCAGTGACTTCCGCTAAGGCAATGGTGGTTATGTCTAACTGCCGCTGCTCTATTAAAGTGAGTAGTAGGTCTAATGGGCCTTCAAATTGTTGGAGCTTTATGGATTGCATTATATTATTCCGATCCGGATTTACGGACTTATCCGGATTTGCGGATGGCTGCGGATTTTATTTTTTAGATTTGGAGAAGGAACCTTTAATCGGTTGCGTTATTTTTTCAAAATCTTTTAAACTAATTTCAATGCTGTGAGTATAAGTGCCGGCCGAGGCTATCATTTTTTTGGCTTTTAACATTCCTTTGTCGAGCAGGGTCTGCAAGTTATATTCGGAACCAAATGGATGTAGCAGGCCAACCTTAGTTTTTAAATATTTGGTAATGTCTTTTTCACTGGCCATACTGACTTTTTTGGCCTTTAGGGCTTTTTTAATGCCGCCAAAGTCTACATATTTCCCGGCGGGTAAAACTATTAAAACAAAATCTTTATCTGCTTTGACCAAAACCACCTTGGCAATTTCGCTCAGTTTCTTTTTGGTGGTGGCGCCAACATCATGCGCAGTAAAAACTACTTTGTGTTCCAAAGTTTGATATTTAACCTTAGCAGCGTCCAGCAGTTTGGTTATAGAGTTGGAAAGTTTTATGATTTTCTGAATTTTTGATTTAGTGGCTTTATTTTTTGGTTTCTTTTTAGTTTTCATATGTCAGATATACTGATTAGTTCAGATTTACAGATACCTACAGATTCGAAGAGTTGAGAACTCTTTTTGGCGATAGATATTTGGTTCTGAAATTAATTAATAGGCCTAAACGAAAATTTAATATATGCAGATATCTTTGTATCTGGTTGTAATCATCAGCCATAAGGAATGGCTTAGTTTTAAATTCAAGAACAACTTTGTCATCGATTATGAAATCGACTATGTTTCCGGTGTCTCCAACGCGAACCTCGCGTCTAACATTTAATCCCGACTCTTTAAATTTGGTTTCAGCCAAATCCGCATATTGTTTTTCTCTCCCGTACATCCCCAACTCATTATGGACATCAAATAAAACTTTTCTAATCTTAAAGGTTAGGTCGCCAAACAAAAATTCTTTTTGAGTGGTTGATGGTTTCATAACATCTGTTGGTATCTGTAAATCTGTTTACATCTGCTTATCTGAATTATGTTTTTTAGGTAAATCCAATTTAATATGCAGTTCTTTAAGTTGTTTTTCTTCCACGGTGCCCGGAGCGCCCATCATTACGTCTTCGGCAGAACCGTTTTTCGGGAAGGCAATTACTTCGCGGATGTTGGGTTCGTTTTCAAACAGCATTAGCATTCTGTCTATTCCCGGAGCAAAGCCACCGTGTGGCGGCGCACCATATTCAAACGCGCGAATCATTCCGCCGAACTTTTCGTCTACAGTTTCTTTGCTGTAGCCGCAAATTTCAAATGCCTTATACATAATTTCCGGTTTGTAATTGCGAATGGCGCCACTGGATAATTCTAATCCATTAGCAATAATGTCATATTGGTAGGCGCGGACTTCGTCCGGCTTCTGCGAGGTTAAAGCATCCATTCCGCCCTGCGGCATTGAGAAGGGATTGTGCATAAAATCCCAGCGTTTTTCCGTATCTGACCATTCAAACATTGGGAAATCTGTAATCCATGCCCAGGCAACGAGGCCTGGATCCTTAAGGCCAAAAACGTCACCAAGTTTATCGCGCAGTTTTCCTAAGACTTTGTTTACTACAACTTTTTGGTCGGCGCCAAAGAAAATAATGTCGCCGGTTTGCGCGTTGGCTTTTGAAGTAATAGATTTAATTTCTTCTTCTGACAAAAATTTTAAAATTGGAGATTTCATTCCATCTTCGCCCAAGACAATATAGGCAAGTCCGCCGGCACCTTCTTTTTTTACCAGCTCCGTTAACTCATCAATCTGGGAGCGGGTTAGTTTAGCGCCGCCTTGGCAGCAAATAGCTTTTATGACCCCGCCGCCTTTTATGGCATTGCCAAAAACGCTAAAGCCGGTGTTTTTTAAGTCGTCGGTCAAGTTAACCATCTTCATGTCGAAACGCAAGTCAGGTTTGTCCGAACCGTAGAGTTCCATGGCTTCTAAGTAGGGGATGCGCGGAAAAGGTTTTTGCATGCATTTTTTGCCGGCAAATTTTTCGGTTAGCTCTATAAACATTGGCTCCATTTCCTGGAATACAGTTTCGTCGCGGTCGGCAAAAGCAATTTCCAAATCCAATTGGTAAAATTCTCCCGGGGACCTGTCTGCTCTCGGGTCTTCGTCGCGGAAACACGGAGCAATTTGGTAATACTTAGGCACACCGCCGGTCATCAATAACTGCTTAAATTGCTGTGGAGCTTGTGGTAGGGCATAAAATTTTCCCGGATGCAGGCGTGAGGGAACCAAAAAGTCGCGCGCGCCTTCCGGGCTGGATGACGTTAAAATTGGCGTGGTAATTTCAATAAAGCCATGCTCAGTCATATAGTGGTGGATGGCCTGAATCATAGTGTGGCGTTTTTTAAGCATGCGCTGCATTTTTTCACGGCGCAAATCCAAAAAGCGGAACTTAAGGCGCAAGTCTTCGTTAGACAATGTTTCTTCCCCGTGTCCGTGGGCAACTTGAAAAGGCAAAGGCTTGCTGGAATTAAGAATTAAGAGTTTAGATGTAAGAATTTCTACCCCACCGGTGGTCAAATTTTCATTTTTTGTTTCCGAACTTCTTTCCACAATTTTACCTTCGGCCTGAATCACAAATTCGTCTCGGCATTTTTCCGCGACGGCAAAAGCCTCTTTTTGGTCGGGATGTATTGCTAATTGAACCAGGCCGGTGTGGTCGCGCATATCAATAAAAATAACGCCACCATGGTCGCGGCGGGAGTTAACCCAGCCGGAAAGGCTGACGTCTTGGCCTACCATTTCGGTAGTGCTAATAGAAAGTGTTCGTGGCATAAAACTCGGATTATCAGGGATATCAACGCAGATATCTCGCTGATGTTATTTCTGTCCTAGTCCGATAAACAGTCGGCAGGACTTAATTAATTTTATTTTACCAAAGTAATGTGTTTTTGCCAAGTTTGAAGATTTGGCTTGTTTTTGACATTTTAAAATAAAAGGTGTAATTTTTATTTAAGTCTTTTGCAAAGACGAAGATGCTGGTGTAACTCCAGCGTTGCATAAAGACCCGGCAGTGAGCCCATTTGTAAACCAGTTGTCTATGGGATTTTACTGCCTGAATCGTAGGGAGGACTATATGACTAACAAAGCGGCCCCGAGTCGGGGCCGACCGGTGGCTTTTCGCAAAGCCACTTCGCCAGCCGCCGCCTTCTAAAGCTCCAAGAAAAATAGCTCCCTCTCCAGTTAGAGGGCCGTATTCAGTCGGTAAAGAAGGCTTTGAATCTAGCCCTTCATTCTGAAGGGTTAAACCGGCGCGGTAACGCGCTATTAACGTTCGAGCCAATGATTAACATACCTACGCACGGGCGTCGTCAAGGCGCCCGGCACTAATAAATATCCTATCCAACAACGGCGCCCTAACGCCGTAGGTCTGCAGCCGCTTGATTGGGTCGGCTGCCATAGCCCGCTTGATGTTGGACAAGCGGGCACTTTTATTTGTGCAATAGTTAATTTTTTTTTATACTACCTTAAACAGTAATTAACAAATAGAGATTAGTAATTAGAAACAAAAAATGCTAAAAAAGATTGTTTTAGACTTGGAAACGCAAAAGTCATTCCAGGAAGTTGGAGGCAGGGGGAAAAATCATTTACTAAAAATTTCCGTGGTGGGAATTTATGATTATTCCACTGACAAATATTCAACTTACGAAGAGCACGAGCTGCCAAAATTGGCGCCAATTTTACAGACGGCAGACCAGATTATTGGGTTTAATATAAAAGATTTTGACTTCGAAGTTCTGGTTCCGTATTTAAATTTTGATATTTTCCAAGTACCATACCTAGATTTGCTGGAAGAAATAGAAAAAGTCATCCATCACCGCATAAAATTAGAATTAGTGGCGCAAGGGACGTTGGGTAGCGGCAAATCCGGCAGCGGTTTAGAAGCCATTTTATATTATAAAAACGGCAGGCTTGATTTGCTTAAAAAATATTGTTTGGACGACGTAAAGATTACCAAACAGGTTTATGACTATGCTATGAAAAACGGCAAAGTTTTGTATAAAGATTTTTTTAAGACCAAAGAAATTCCATTAAAATTGGCTGATGCCGTGCCCAGGGAAGGCGTAATGCATCAGACAGCTCTTTTTTAGAATTAAGAATCAAGAATTATGAATTATGGGAAAGCAAAGTATTTAATATTTTTGCCGATTTTAATAATCTTGATTTATTTTTTAGCCCGGGTCTTTTCGGGTAATTTGATTTTGCCTCAGACTTTTAGTCTTGGATCATTGTCGGTTCATTATTACGGGTTAATAATGGCCTTGGCCGTGGGCGCGGGATTTTATTTGGCAATAAAACGAGCACTGATTTTTGGTTTGACGACAAAACAAGCTGAGGATTTGTTGTTTTGGGTAATTGTCGGCGGATTTGTTGGCGCGCGGTTGTATCATGTTTTTTCTTCTTTTGGTTATTACCAACAAAATCCCCTGGATGTTTTAAAAGTTTGGCAAGGCGGACTTTCTATTTTTGGCGCACTGTTCGGCGGCTTTGTTGTCTTATGGGTTTATAATAAACTACTCACTACTCACTATTCACTACTCACTTTTTTTGATTGGCTTACACCCTCTATACTCATAGGTCAAATTATCGGGCGCTTCGGCAACCTGTTTAATTATGAGGCTTTTGGCTACCAAACAAACCTGCCCTGGAAAATGTTTGTGCCCCTGCTTTCCCGTCCTCAAAGTTTGGTTCAATTTTCTTTTTTTCACCCATTGTTTTTGTATGAAGCATTAGGTAATCTCGTTATTCTTTTTATTGTTTTCAGGCTTGGCAGGCAAAAAAAAGCTTCTGGCGGTGAGCTTTTCTTTTCTTACCTTTTATTGTATAATAGTATGAGATTTTTCCTTGAACTGCTCCGGGTAGACAGCACGTTTTTTGGAGCAATCAGGCTAAATTCCCTTGCCAGTCTAATTCTATGTTTGGTAGGGCTGGCCGGAGTAATCTATACTAAAAGGAATGTTCAAACACCATAAAATAATTTCGTTGTTTATTGGCTTGGCTTTTTTGATTATTATGCAAAAATTTGCCAACCCCGAGCCGATCTTCCGTTTTCTGCTGCCAGCTTTTTTGTTTTATTTGGCCGCGGTTTATCAATACGACAAGCGGTATTTAAAAAGTTTAGGGAAATATAATGTGTGGGCTTTGGTTAGGATGGCATTGTTGCTTTTTGCCGCATTTGGTTTGTTTTTGGTAATTCCGTCCGAAGGCTTGCGCGGTTTATTTTTAATTGCCGCTGTTCTGACTGTGGCTTTATTCCAAATTTTGTTGGACAGCACTGCTGAAAATATTTTATTAAATCAGACTTTAACAATTGCCTTTGGTTTGTTTTTTAGCCTTGCGGCCTTCATGCAATATATTCCAAGTTTTGGACCCTGGTATGTAATGGCCGTATTTGCCAGTGTATTTTTACTGACACGGTCATTTTATGAGCAGGTGCCAAGGCCGGAAAAAACCAAACTCATTGGGGCGGTTGCCATGGGACTGTTTGCGAGCCAAATGTTTTGGGCACTAAGTTTTTTGCCTTTGCATTTTAGCGTTTTATCTTTGTTACTTTTTAACTTTTTTTATTTTTGTTTGACAATGAATTATTATCATTTATTTCACGTTTTAAATATTAAAAAAATGCAATTTCATTTATTGTTAATTGCTGTGTGTAGTATTTTGGTGGTCTTGTCTACGCCGTGGAGTGTGTTGGGCCAGTAATTAAATAAATAATACAAATTTTTATGGGAACTTCTAACGGGATGAATAAAAAAAATATCGCTTTCATTATTATTGTTTGTATTTTTTTTTCCTGGACTTTTGACGTCCTAGTCGGTCGCTACGTGACGGCCAAAATATCCACCTGGCCTTTGCTAAATAGACTTAAAATTTTAAGTCCGCAAACACCAATAGTAATTACAAACCGCGAAACAGTTAGGGTAAGCGATAGCGGTGATGTGCAACAGGCGGCTACGGATGTAAAGTCTAAAATTAGTTTAATAGTTTATATTAACGACGAAACATTATTTGTGTCCGGCGGGGCTTTAAATTTAACTTCAGACGGTGGTTTTTTAACGGCTGCTTCGGCGCTAGCGGATAAAACCAAAAAATATTTAGTATTGCTGAGTGATGGTCGTTTTGCGGAAATTAAAGAGTCGGCAGTTGATCCGGCCACATCTTTGGTTTTTTTAAAGGCAGATTTAAACGGTGTGCCCACTGTTAATTTTGGCAATGCAAATGAACTGAAGCCCGGAGAAAAAATAGTATTTGTTCACAATTCAATACAAAATTTTAACGACCAGGTTTCTTTAGGGTTAGTTAATTATTCTCAAAGTGACATTCAACAGAGAATCTTTAACAGTGATTACCCGCGCCGCGGTTTTGGTGCCGAAGTGCCCGGAAATTTACTGCTGCCCGGGCAAGTAATTATTGACACCAGCGGAGAAGCCGTTGGAATATGGAACGGGCAGGATATAATTTCTTCCGACGTGATTAAGCAAGCGCAAAACTTATATTTTAAAAATACTAAACAAATCAGCCGGCCAGCATTCGGTTTTAGCTACTCTATAATTACTTCTAACGAAAACCGGTTGGGAGGGCTGCCTGAGGGTGCCTTGGTAAAGAACGTGGAAGCAGTTTCTGCGGCTAGGCGCGGTGGGTTGCTTTTAGGAGATGTAATTGTTTCCGTTGACGGCAATAAAATTTCCGAAAATTCTCTTTTAGAAGAATTATTAAATAAATATTCAGCCGGCAGTCAGGTGAACTTATCGGTGCGCCGCGGCAAGCAAGACATTAGTTTAGTGTTAACTGCCACCGAACTAAAACCTTAAATTTTACTTATGAAAATTTTAATCACCGGCGGCGCCGGATTTATTGGCTCAAACTTTGTCCACTATTGGGTCAAGCACCACCCTCAAGATGAGATTTTTGTGCTTGATAAATTAACTTACGCGGGGAATTTAGAAAATTTAACAGCCGTTAAAGATAAATTTGAATTTATTAAAGCCGACATTTGCAACTTTGATCAGGTAGATAAAAGCTTGGCCGGTGTTGACACTGTGGTACATTTTGCGGCTGAATCGCATGTTGATCGTTCCATTTTAGGACCCGATGAATTTGTACAAACCAATATCCTCGGCACGCATCAGCTGCTAAAGGCGGCACTAAAAAACAAGATTAAAAAATTCCATCATGTTTCCACCGACGAGGTCTTTGGGCAGATCCCTTTGGAGTCAAAAGAAAAATGGACCGAAAGTTCGCCTTACAGTCCACGGAGTCCCTATTCAGCCAGCAAAGCGGCATCCGACCACTTAGTGCGCGCTTATTTTACTACCTATGGGTTGCCGGTGACCATTACAAATTGTTCCAACAATTTTGGTCCTTTCCATTTTCCGGAAAAATTTATCCCACTGGCTATAACAAATCTTTTGGAAGGCAAAAAAATTCCTGTTTATACCCCGGGCAACCAGGTGCGAGATTGGCTATATGTGGAAGACCATTGCCGCGCCATAGATTTGGTTTTGCAAAAAGGAAAAACCGGTGAGACTTATTTAGTCGGTGCTGACCACCCTGAGTATACCAATATGGATGTTGCCAAAATGATATTACGTTTAATGGATTTGGGAGAAGAAAATTTGGAAATTGTGGGTGACAGACCGGGGCACGATGTTAAATACGCAATTAATTGTGCTAAAATCCGCAATGAACTAGGTTGGAAGCCGGAGCACAGTTTTGAAGATTGGCTGGAAAAAACAGTTAATTGGTATAGGGATAACGAAGCTTGGTGGAAAAATGTGAAGTCCGGCGAGTACCAAAAATATTATTTAGATAATTATTCTTCAAAAAAATAATGGAAGAGAAGATTTTAATTTTAGGCAGTAAGGGAATGCTGGGCGGGCAGTTATTAAGAGTTTTCAGTTCGTCTGCTATCGGTTGGGACAGGGAAGACTGTGATGTTACCGATGCTGAAAATTTTAAATTTAAAATTTTAAATTTAAAATTAAAAGGCATTATCAACTGCGTGGCTTATAATGACGTAGACGGTGCTGAGGAAAAACAAGATATTGCCAATTTGCTAAACGCTAAAGTACCGGAAAATTTGGCAAAAATTTGCAAGCAGTTAAATATTCCTTTGGTTCATTTTTCCACCAATTATATCTTTGACGGCGGGACAGGCGAGTATGGCGAAAACGACGAACCGAGCCCTAAATCCGAATATGCCAAAAGCAAATACGGCGGTGAACTGGCAATAAAAAATAATGCCGATAAATACTATATTATTCGGACTGCAGTTTTATTTGGGCCAAAGGGGGAAAGTGATCTTTCCAAAAAAAGTTTTGTGGAATTAATGACTGAATTGGGGCAAAAACAAAACCGCATTCAAGCCGTGGCGGATGAGATTAACAGCTTAACTTACGCGCCGGACCTGGCAGCGGCGGTAAAAAAAATACTAGATGACAAAATGCCTTACGGGGTATACCATATTACTAACAGCGGTTTTGCCAGCTGGTATGATTTTGCCACCGAAATTTTTCGCATTCAAGGCAAAAAAATAGACCTTGTTCCTGTATCCGCAAGTGAGTTTGCCAGAAAAGCAGTTAGGCCAAAAAAAGCCGTTCTAGTTAATTCCATATTACCGCCTTTGCGTCCTTGGCAAAACGCTTTGGCTGAATTTTTATCTCCCCACACTCAAAATCTATAATCTAACACCTAATATCTAAATATAAATTTATGAAAGGTATAATACTTTCCGGGGGTAGTGGCACAAGGCTCTCCCCGTTGACCAAAGTCACTTCTAAACAGTTGTTGCCGGTTTACGATAAACCGATGATTTTTTATCCGCTACAAACTTTGCTGAAAGCCGGGATAAAAGAAATTTTAATTATTGTCGCGCCGGAGCGTGCCGGAGATTATTTAAGACTGCTCGGGAGCGGCAGGGAATTTGGCGCAAAGTTTACTTACGAAATTCAAGACAAGCCCGAGGGCTTGGCGCAGGCTTTTATAATCGGCAAGGATTTTATTGGCGAAGACAGTGTTTGTATGATTTTAGGCGATAATATTTTTGAAGATGATTTTTCCGAGACCATTAAAAATTTTAAATCAGGCGGATTAATTTTTGCCACCAAGGTACCGGATCCGGAAAGAAGTGGTGTGGTGGTTTTTGACGAAAACAATCGGGCAATAAAAATTGTAGAAAAGCCGAAAGAATGGATATCTGACTATGCCATCCCAGGGCTGTATTTATATGATAACCGGGTTTGTGAAGTTGCTAAGCAGGTTAAGCCTTCGGCCAGGGGAGAATTGGAAATTACGGATTTGCATAATTGGTATTTGGAAAAAGGAGAATTAACTGTGGAAAAAGTCAAAGGCGAGTGGGTGGATGCGGGAACTTTTGAGTCATTGTTTAAAGCCGGAGAATTAGCAAGAAAAAAAGCGCTGCAAAATTAAATGACCGTAAAAACGCAAAAAATAATTAGTGCCGGATTAAACGCCCTTGTAATTTTTGGCGGTTTTGAGATTTTAATTAAAATTTTAAATTTAAATCAGGTTGGAATTTATTTAACCACGGCGTTTTATGTCTGGCTGTTTTTTGTCTTGCAAATTATTTTTCTTTATGACTTGCATTTTAAAACAAGAGGGGCGTGGGGTAGAGCCAGAGCTCACCACGAAAATACCCCGACCAAATTGGCCAGGGCCGTAAAAATCTTATTTAGCGCTTTTGCGGGCAGGCTTGAGCATTTTATTAGCAAGGAATTTTTGGGACAATGGCTCAACTATTTGCTCCTGCCGGGGTTTGTTTTTTGGGCCACCATTTGCGTGTTGTTTATAAATTTTGGTTTTTTAAAAATTCAACAGTTGTTTGTAGTACTTTCAGGTACTGCTATGCTGTTAAATTATTGGTATTTAAAGGAAATTTTTTGTCGCAAACAGGGCAAGGTGGAGGCGGATGTTTTTGTAGTTATGTCTATGGTGAAAATCTACGCCAGCGCTTTAACTTTTGGCGCCGCGCTTTCTATTATTCGTCATTATTGCCTGCCGTTAGAGTATTTTGTTTTAGGAACTTTTGCGCTGACTTTCCTTCTAATTTATCAGGCCTTGTTCCAGCATCGCTTGGTGACCATAAAAAATTTATTCGTCGCTCTGTTAATAGCCTTTGCTCAGGCGATGATTGCGTATCCGGTCGGCAGGTTTTGGGGTTATAATTATTTTACCGCCGCAATTTTTTTGGGCGCATTTTATAATTTTTTCTGGGGTATTTTCCACTACCGGCTAGACAAGGCTTTAACAGTAAAAGTTTTTTTTGAAATTTTAATTTTTTGCGGTCTTATTGCAGCGATGGTCTTTAGCGTGACTAATTTTCAGGCTCGGATATTGGACGCCTGCCAGTATCAAAGCACTTGGTCTTTTTGAGGCTATTAAATAAAACTTTTGATAATAAAGGTTCCTCGGAGTAGAACTCCGAGGTATTTACACCAAGGAGTCAACTGGATTTCGTAGCAAAGCTACGAGGTATTTAACCTATATTAGCTCCTCGGCTCGCTCATCACCCGAAGGGTGACGGACTCGCTCTACGTCGCTAATAAAATACAATCAAGCATTGAATAAAGGTTTGAGTGTATGTTTTTTAAATCAATACATGGATATTTGAGCCTATCCATCCAGAGCGACAGCGATGGATCCCTTATATTAACTTAATTAAGCGACTCTTCGCTACGCTCTGAGTGGTAAACAAATTTATCGACAGAATTATCTAACCGTTCGACTTTTTAATTAAAGCCAATACAAGAAGGCGATTACTATCAACGACAAAATTAACAAAACAATGTCGTTGGTTTTTTTATCTAAGTGGTCAAATTTTTTCAATATTGCCTGGCGTAAGTTGGACAAAAGCATAAACAACAGCACGGCGCAAAAACCTAAAACCAAATTGCGATTTTCTTGATAAGGCGAAGTGGATTGCTGTATTTTACCAACGACAGCCGCGGTTGTGCTGGAAGGTAACGGCTTTATATTTGCAGCTGCCGAGGTAGCAGTAGTCGGAATATTTTTTTGTGGAAGGGTAAAACCGGCACTGCCGGAAGTATCAGACGGGCGGGGGATAACTGGTTCTTTTATTTCTTTTGGCTTAATTATCTCCGGAGCTGTAGCTGGGGGCGCGGGAGTTGTTTGTTCAGGAGCTTTTTCTACAGACGGCAAAGCCGCGGCTAACGTTTTAGCCGGAGATGAAGGTTTGGCTGCAGAAGAAGTTGCCGGGTTAGTTTTTTTTGCCGTCACTGCCAAAGTTCCGAAAGTATTAGCAATGGCTGAGTGGTATTGGTTTTGAGTTACGTCACCAAAGGCCAACCCTGCCCCTTGGTCTTTAAAACCCGGCTGCAAAATATTAGCGCGATGTGTGGGGCTGTTCATCCAGGCTGCCACCAAACTTTCGGTGTCATAGAATTCTATGGCTAAATTTTCTCCCAATTGAGTGTAGGGGGAATAACCGGCCGCGACAATTTTATCCCAAATATAATTTCCATCCGGGTCAACGTGCGCAAAATAATGTCTGGCCTGCATGTCATCGGCTTTGCTTTGAGCCGCTGTCCCTAATTTAAAATTTGTGGTCAGTGATGACAGGTTGCGTAAAGTTCTTTCGCGGTCTACTGCTTTTAAAATTGATTCAACAGACAGATCTGAGGCAAAAATAGCCGGTGCAGGGGAAACAATTATACCGACTAGTAGTTTTATTAGTAAGACCAGGGCCAGTGCATAAGGTATGGCCATTACCAGTGGATGGTCTGGTTTAGTTGCTATTTTTGCTTTATTTATGAGGTTTTTTAACATATAGGAGGAATTGCATTATTATTCTATCACCTTATTTACTACTTGACAAATTAATGAATTTATGTTAATATTGATAGTTAACTCTATAATAATATGAACAACGATAAAATCATAAAAAATTATCCAGCGGCCACTCCGGAAGCGGCCAAACTCCTCAACTTAAATGGTGAGCATTTAGACGTGGCTCCGGTTGCTGTAGCCGGCATTGCCGGTTTGCCTGTAGCTTCGGATACTCATTCAACTGTAAAGGAAACTTCGGTTGCTACACATACTGTTGAACATTCCACCACTACTCACTCAACGGAAACTCAACTGGAAGACGTGGTTAAGACCGACCGCGGTGCGGCTTTGAAAAAAGTTGCCAAAGCGGCCGCCCCGTATTTAATGGTGTTTATTGTCGGGATATTTTTGTATTACTTCTTTTTTACGGGAATTAATTTTTCGGGAATTTTTAAAAACCAAACTTCCGCTCCGCAAACCAGCAAAGAAACCGCAATGCAGCAATTGGAAAAAGCTAATATGGCGGCTTACCAAAAATGGATTGCCGGTTTTTACTATGATGTTTCCGACGCTAAAATTTTAGACCCCGAAGCCGACAACTCCGGCAATGGTCTTTCTAACTTCCAAAAATATTTGTTGAATTTAAACCCTAAAGCTTACGATTCTTTGGGTAATGGTATTCCTGACAGCCAGGCTTTGGCCGGCGGAATTAATCCGCTGTCCGGCGGTAGTATAACCGACAAACAAAAAGATATTTTGTCCAAATATGTAGATATGGAAGTGGTGATGAACCGCTTAACTTTGTCCAATATGCAAAACCCGGGACGCGTAGCCGGCAGCAATACCAATTCCGTCGGCGCTCCTTTGGTCCCGATTCCGACTTCAGGCTTTGGTGGAACTACAACTAACAATCCATCTTCGGTTCCGCTAACTTCACCGACCACCGGCGCCGACTTAATGTCGGAAATAGCCGCGAACGTGAATATGAATCAGAACATTGCCGGACGCTTAGAAATTCCGTCGTTAAAAATTAACGTGCCGATTATTTGGACCAAAGATCCGAAAAATTTTGACAAAGATTTACAAACCGGCGTCGTGCATTATCCGGGCACAGCAGTGCCGGGACAAATTGGCACCACCTATATTTCCGGACATTCCAGCAACTACGCCTGGGCCAAAGGCGATTACAATAAAGTATTTTCCAAGTTGGGCGATTTAGCCGACGACACTTCCTTTAAAATTACCGTGGTTGATAAAAATGGCCGCGACGTGATTTTCCATTATGTTGTTACCGGCAGGAAAGAATATAAAGCCACAGACCAGGAACAATTTAAGAATACCGGTAAATCACAAGTGGCTTTGTCCACCTGCTGGCCGGTTGGTTCCACCGCTAAACGCTTAGTGGTATGGGGTACTTTAACTCAAGTGGAAAAGTAATAAATTATGTATATTGGTGAAATTAACGGCCGTTAATTTCACCAATATACTGTTTTCGATAAGTTAGGGCGGGCGAGCAGTGGTTATAAATCTAATTTGTAAACATTGTTTGCTCGGCTCTCGGCCGATGCAAATCGGCTAGTGCCGGGACAAAAAGTTTTAGAAAATGCCAGAGGAGGCAATATGAATTTCGGACAACAGCTCGCAGTTTTGATGAGCGTTCTGTTAATCGGTGGGGGATTTCCCGCCGTGGCGCAGGACAAACCGGCAATGACGACTTCGGTGCCCACGAAAGTGGTCATTGAAAAGGATTCCGTCCGCGACACGTATGTCGCGGTCGTGACCGACACCGACGGCAAAGTCGGCAAGAATTGGATTGTCAAAGATCCAAATTCTGAGCAGGTCACCCAGTCCCGTTCCCGGGATGAGGAGTGGAAGCGGGTGGGCACCCTTGGCCAAAAGCCATGGGGCAAGCCCGGCACGCTTGCGGAAATTCGCAAGGACAAAAAAGTCCGCGAGTACATCCGCACTATGACAACCCTCAACCCCGAACAACAGGCCGCGTTGAACAAAGGTCTGGACAGCGGCGACGGGTGGATAACTGTTAAGGCCCGTGAAATCCCCATTATGGAGTCGTGGTGGGGCTATAATTGGCAAGCGTATAAAGTAGTTTTCGATCTGGAACCTAAGTTCCAAGAATCGGAATTCTATCTTTATTACGCGGTGGAAACCAATGACTGGTTTTTATTCGCCAGCTACTGCCGCAACCTCGGCCAACCTTTCTCGGGATTTCTTTGGGAAACCAAAGTCACCGAAAACGCGGTGCCGCCTCGTCCAGTCGTTCCGACTGTGGTGGAGCCCAAGTGCTCCGGCCTCAAGGCTGTAGACGGTTCCAGTGCTCCGCTCGTGGGCTCTGATCGCAGAGTCTATGTTGCTGAGTTTTCCAACCCCAGCGGGTTGGATCTCTCGGTCAGCTACAAGCTGACTGAAAAAAAGACCGGCCGCGTAATGCCGCTATCGACTGGCGACCCACGCATTGAAATCAATGCGACTTGGCTTGACCCGGGGCAGTATCTGCTTCAGGTTGATGCCATCTACAATGGCAAGCATATCAACACTGAGCGCTGCACAACAGAGCTCGCGGTTGCCTTGCCGCCACCCCCGCCTCCAGCCTTGTCAGTCAAGGTGGAACAGCCGCCCAAAAAAGGGCATGGCTGGGTGTGGCTGGTATTGGTTGGGGGTGCAGCTGCCGGTGCTGCAGCTGCCTTCGCAGGCAGGGGAGGATCTGGGGTTTACAAAACCCCACAAACGGTTCCGGGCGGAAGGCCCTGAATCTTAAGTCCGAAAACTCTTGGAGGTCGGGGAGAGTCTAAACAACTCACCCCGACCTACCATCTTAAATTCAATTATTGACTTTTGGCTTAAACAAGGGCAAAAGCTAATAATCGAATATGTTAAGATAATAAAGGGAATAAAATAATATCCCTTTTAAACATAAGGAAAATCTAAGAAAATTATTGACAAAGTATTGAAAAAAGTGTATAATTATAGGTTATAAATAAATTGTTAGTTTTTAGAAAATTAACTATTATAAATTAAGTAAGGAAATATTTATGAACAAACTTATGACAAAAATGAATATCAAATTGGGGACCGCCTTGGCGATGTCCTTGTTTTTGGTATTGGCCGCGGGTTTGGCTCTGGCTCCCAGAGTTGTATCCCGCACTAAAGCCGAAAGCTGTTCTCCGACTTACACTCAGCCGGTTTTCAGTCCGTATCCGATAACCTGGGGCGAAAATGCCGGTTTTGATTGTACCGATTTTGCGGTGCTGTCCGGTAACGTCCAGGGCGCCGGCGTGTGGGCTGATAATTTCCAGGCCAAGGCCGGGGATACTATTAGCATGAGAATTTACGTTCACAACGGCGCGGGCAGTAATTCCGGCGCAGTAATGAATAATGTAAATGTCAGCACTAACATAGATACTTCTGTCGGCTCCAACCATACAGTTTCCACCACCTTGAGCGCCAGCAATGCCGCCAGCAAAACAGGCACAGTAAATATTTCCACCGAACCGGGAACTCACTTGGAACTGGTAAGCGGCGACACCAACTTTAGCATTGGCGATTTACAGCCGTGTTTTGAATATGCCAAAATTTACCGCTTTACTTTAAGAGTCGTGGCCGACACTCCCGCCCAAACTCCTTCCGCTCAAATTTCCGCCACTCCGGCGGTTCGTATTGCCGGTCAGTGTTTGTTTAATAGCAACATAACCTGGTCTTCCCAGAACGTCTCTTCTGCTGTCATTGAAGTCACCGACCTTAAAGACAACGTCACTAACGTAATGGGCTACAATGTCAATGATGCTACCGATGCTGCCTGGATGAAATCCGACAGAACTTATCGTTTTACTTTTTATGATACCACCAGCGGCAAAACCCGCCTGGCTTCTACCGATGTCAGCACCGGGTCTTGTGAAGCAGCGCCAACCCCTTCCGGACAAATTTCCGCTACTCCGGCGGTTCGTATTGCCGGTCAGTGTTTGTTTAATAGCAACGTTACTTGGTCCACACAAAATGTAACCTCTGCCGTAGTGGAAGTTACAGACCTTAAGAGCAACGTCACCAATGTGATGGGTTATAACTTAAACGATACTACAGACGCGGCTTGGATGAACCCGAGCAGAACTTATCGTTTTACTCTTTATAACACTACCAGCGGCAAAACCCGCTTAGCTTCCACCGATGTTACTACCGGGTCTTGTGATGTGGCTCCGACTCCTTCCGCTCAAATTTCCGCCACTCCGGCGGTTCGTATTGCCGGTCAGTGTTTGTTTAATAGCAACATAACCTGGTCTTCCCAGAACGTCTCTTCTGCTGTCATTGAAGTCACCGACCTTAAAGACAACGTCACTAACGTAATGGGCTACAATGTCAATGATGCTACCGATGCTGCCTGGATGAAATCCGACAGAACTTATCGTTTTACTTTTTATGATACCACCAGCGGCAAAACCCGCCTGGCTTCTACCGATGTCAGCACCGGGTCTTGTGAAGTAACTCCTCCTCCGGCTAAAACCCCGACAGGAACTATAACCGCTCGTGTTACTAGCCGAATCGATGGTCAGTGTTTATACAATGGTGTTGTCACTTGGACTTCCCAGAATGTTACCTCTGTTGTTGTTGAGGCCACCGACTTAAAAGACAACGTCACTAATGTTATGGGTTATAACTTAAACGATACTACAGACGCAGCCTGGATGAAGCCAGACCGTTCTTATCGTTTTGTTTTATACAACACTTCAGGAGCCTTTAAAAATGAATTAGCTCGTTATACCTTAGCTATTCCGACTTTGGACTGCGGAACTCCTCCTCCGGTTTATCAGGATGTAGTGTGTTCCGTTTATCCTTCCAACATTAACG
>CAZFQP010000004.1:37661-78094 GCA_964520505.1 uncultured Candidatus Saccharibacteria bacterium
CCTCCTCCGGTTTATCAGGATGTAGTGTGTTCCGTTTATCCTTCCAACATTAACGCCGGCCAGTCCGCAACTTTTACCGCGGCCAATGGCGACAATACTTATTCTTGGATAGTTAGCGGCGGTAGCGTGACTTCCAGCAACAAAAAGAGCTTTAGCAGCACTTTCGCTAATGCCGGAAGCTATGTAGCCACAGTTTACAGCAACGGCAAACAAGCCAGCTGTAATGTTCAGGTTAACCAAAATATTTGTATAGCCAACAGCAACTTCGCGTTAAATGCCGGAACTCCTATTAAGAATGGTTCAGTTTATACCAGCACGATTTCTTGGACTTCTACCGGCAACAATCAAATTAAAATTACCAAAATAAATCCTGACGGCAGTGTGGAAGATTTTGCCAGCGGCAATGCCACCGGCAGCAAACAGGCAAACAATTTACAACCCGGCTCCACATATATTTTCCGAATGTATGACACTTCCTGCGACCAATATTTAACTTCGGTTCAGGTGACAACCCCGGCTAATCCGCAAACTTTAACCTGTGCAGCAGATTATTCTTCTTACAATGTTAACAGCAATGTAACCTTTAGAGCGACCGGCGGCAGCGGCGGTTATGCTTGGACTAACGGCGGCAGCCCGGCCAGCGGTAACGGCAGCGTGTTTAATACCGTATTTGCCTCCGCCGGAGTTAAAACCGTTGGGGTAATAAGCGGCGACGGCCAAACTGCCAATTGCAGTGTGGTTATAAACCAGCAGGTTGTGGAAAAAGGTTTGGTCAACTTATCCAAAGAAGTCCGAAATATTACCGGATCTGAAACTACTTTCTCTCACAGTGTGTCTGCCAAGCAAAATGACACCGTAGAATATCGCATTAAAGTTTGGGCCGGCAGCTCGGTAGATTTGACTAATGTAGTCGTCACCGACACTTTTGCCAGCGGTTTGTCTTACGTTGAAGGTTCTTTAACCGTTAACGGCCAGGCTCATGCTTCGGGTTTGACTTCCGGGGGCTTAAGTTTTGACAAGGTCACCCAGACCCCGGTAATAATTATTTACCGCGCGAAAGTTACAGCCACTGTTGGTAGCTTAGTTAATACCGCTTCGGCTACTGCAAGTAATGCCAATAACACGGCGAACGATCAAGCTTTAGTTAACATTTCTTATGTTAACCCTGGTCAGCCGGCTTTAAGCATTACCAAGCAGGTAAAAAACGTTACCCAAAATACTTCTTACGATACCTCGGTTTTAGCCAACAAAAATGATTCCGTTAAATTCCAGGTTATTGTAAAAAATATCGGCCAGGCCGCGGCAAAAAATGTCTATATTAATGACAGCAATCCGTCCCAGCTTCAGCCGTTGCGCAACATTGCGGTTTCCGGCAAGAGCTTTACCGGCGGCATCCCGCAAGGAATTTCTATTGGCGATTTAGCCGTGAATGAAACCGTGACTATTACTTATGAGGCCACCGTCAAAGCAGAAAGTGGCACAATTGTTAACGTTGCTACTGTTTCCGCAGATAACGCGGCCAGTCAAAATGCCTCGGCTAGTATTAGCATCACTACCCAGCCGAATAACCCGGGTGGCGATACAACTTATAATTATTGCGTAAATTATTCCTGCAATACGAATATCACCAATATTACCAACACAACCACCACCAACACCACCAATACAACAAATAACAACTATACCTATAATAATTACAGCTACGTCTATATAAATAATTCCGGCACAACCGTTCCGGCTAATCAATTTAGCCAGTTGGGTATTGCCAAATCTGTTAGAAATAGCAACGGCGGCGCGTTTTCCAATAGCGTTAGTGTAAATAACAACGACACTGTGGAATTCGAAATAGTGGTTACCAACACCGGCAATCAAACCGTCAACAATGTTCGCTTAACTGACAATTTGTATAACGGTTTAAGTTTAGTTGGCGGCAGTTTGCGGGTAGATGGTTCTTATGTTTCCGACAGCAATTTGTCCAGTGGAATGTATTTGGGTTCGCTATCTACCGGTCAGCAAAAACGCATCAACTTCCAAGCCAGAGTAAACAGCGGGTCTTCCTCCAGCATTCAAAATATTGCTTCGGTTTCCGGCGATAATGTTTCTTCTGTTCAGGACGACGCTTGGGTATTTGTTAACACCGGTTGGGTTCAAGGCGGCAATGTTAGCCTGACTTACAGCAAGACTGCTGTAAACGAAACCAAGAATCAAAACGCGGTTTCTGTCGTGGCCTCCAAGGAAGATTACATTACCTATACTTTAACAGCCGCCAATAACGGCAACACTCCGGCTAATAATTTTGTGATTACCGATGATTTGTCCCAGGTTTTGCCTTACGCGGATATTGTGGACAATGGCGGGGGCAGCGTTTCCGGAAATGTTATTACTTTCCCGGGGCTAACTGTTCCGGCTTATGGTTCAGTCTCCCGCAGCTTTAAAGTTAGAGTCAAATATTCTTTGGCTGACAACTTGGCTTATACCATGACCAACACTTACGGCAACACCTTGACCATTCGGATAAATACCCCGCAGGTCCAAGGCGCGTTTATTGCTCCGAAAACCGGAGCTGAAACCGGTGCCTTTGCTTTCTCCGGCCTACTGACCGCGGCTACCGCGCTCATTCGTCGCAGAAAAGATATTCTCAAATTAATTTTTACCTAAAAACCAAAGAAAAAAGCCCCTCAAATATAGGGGCTTTTTTAAATGCTTGCATTATTTTATTGGGATGCTATTATATAAATAATACAATACAAATCAAACAAAAATAAAACAGTAGCATGTTTTTTGCCGACTGTTTTTTGTTTAATTTCTAGCAAATATTTTTTATACCCGTTTAATAATTTGTGTGCAAAATAGGACGATCGTCGTAGTTTGCACACAACCGATAATTGTACTTTTATGGATAATCAATACTTATTAGATTTAATAAATGAAGTAAAGGCTCGCGGCGGCGGCTTAATGTTGAATTTTGAAGACCGGCCGGCTGTAGTGGTTTTAGACGTGGAAAAATATAATAGTTTAATTTCAAATTCTAAATTTTCTGAAGGAGACAGATCTTTACGACAAATTTCAAATGGGGAACAGCCTGAAAATCAAAGCATGTCGGAATTTGCCGCCAGCCAACCCAAAAAAAATGTTTTGGTCACCGGGGGTGCGGGATATATTGGCGGGCATTTGGTTAATGAGTTAATAGCCCAAAATTTTCAGGTAACAGTATTGGACAACTTGTCTACCGGCCGCAGAGAAAACGTTAATCCTAAAGCAATTTTTGTGGAAGGGGATTTGGCCGATAAAAATTTGCTTAAAGATTTGTTTGCCGCGGGAAATTTTCAAGCGGTTTTTCATATGGCTGCCAGTTTGGAAGTCGGAGAATCCGTAAAAGAGCCGGAAAAATATTTTAAGAACAATGTGGTAAATACCATTGGGTTGATCGAGGTTATGGCCGAGGCCGGCGTAAAAAAACTGGTATTTTCTTCCACGGCAGCGGTTTACGGCGAGGTGCAGCAAAACGCCCCGGTTGCCGAAAATGCTCCGCTTAGGCCGAATAATCCTTACGGCGCCAGTAAATTGCTGTCTGAGCGCGCCATAAAATATTATTCTGAATATTTGGGGCTTTCCGCTATTATTTTTAGATACTTTAATGCCTGCGGTTTTGACCCTTCAGCAGGCGTTCTGCCAACGCACCAGTCGCACTTAATTTACAATGTGATGATGGTAGCTAAAGGAGACCGCCCGACTTTGCAGGTTTTTGGAAATGACTATCCGACATTTGACGGCACTTGCATAAGAGATTACGTCCACGTGACGGATATTGTCCTGCCGCATATTTTGGCTTTGGAAAAAATGGATGAAGGAATTAAGTTTGAAATTATTAACATTGGCACCGGTCAAGGATTGAGCGTTGCGCAAATTGTTAACGGCGCTTCTGAAATCATTGGACGCATTATTCCAATGGAAACCGCGCCTCGCCGCGACGGGGACGCTCCGGCAACCGTTGCCGACAACTCCAAGCTGGTTAACCTGCTCGGGTTTCAGCCAAAATTTAGCAGCCTAAGTAACATTCTTACAAGCAGTTGGGAAGTATTAAAAAAAGATTAATTTTCAAGAAAAAAACAACCTCTTTCACGGGTTGTTTTTTGTTGATGAGTAATGTTAATATATCTTTGATGAAGGAGGATTGAAATGAGTTTACAGGACGATCTGGACGATATCTATAGTAACAAAGCTGCGCAACAACAGCTTAAGGAGAAAAGTAAAGAACAAGAACAACAGAAAGCCATTTTAGCTCGCCAGCGAGCGGAAGAGCAAGCGGAACAAGAGGAGTGGAGTAGAGCGCGGGATGTTGTTAACAACCTTCACGATATTGTAATCAAGCTCGCGCGCGCAGACAAATACAACTCGCGCAACGGAGTGATTTTTTCCACATCCAGAGTTAAAACAATCGAGCATAGCGTCGGGCTCGTTGACAGATTTTTTGGCGTATCTTTGCCGCCAAATAGTGTACCCGAGTATTACTGCGATAAAGCAAGCGCGCCACGCTCAAAGCATGTATGTAAGCAGGACTGTGGCAAGCTAGTCGGGTACACAACGTTTGAAATCCCCCCTGTTGTTGAATATATTTTGCAAGGATGCACCCAATTAGGGATTACTGTCGAGCTCAAACTAATCCCTTTGACGGTTGGTTTTGAACGAGGCCCTAACAGCTTTGGTTCGACTTCAACACATACTCCGGCAAAGATTAGTATCGTAGCGAGATGGTAAAGAGGAGCACCTATGAGGGAGTAGAGATAAACGCCTGCTCCCTCAAAAAATTAATAGCAAATTTTGTTTATAGTTCCGCGAGTTAAATTTTTATTTGCCGTAAATTAAAAGCCTTTTAATTTATTCTGAAACAAACTTCCCTTTAATTCGTCATAATATGAGACGGAAGTAGCTTGTATGTTATAATATATCTAATGATACTATTAAATAGGGCGATTTAACCCGCTCATTTTAAGACAAAATTAATTAATATAATAACATGCAAAAATTATCCGTGGTTATCCCCGCGTATAACGAGGAAAAGCGCATTGGCGCAACCTTGTTGGCAGTGAGTGAATTTTTAAAAACTCAGCCGTTTGGTTTTGAAATCGTGGTGGTTAGCGATGGTTCCAAAGACAATACCTCCGGTGTGGTTAACGGGCTAAAAACCAGCATCGCTAATTTAAAATTTTTGGACAATAAAGAAAACCACGGCAAAGGCTATGTTACCAGGCAAGGAATGCTTGAAGCCACAGGCGACGCCCGACTGTTTATGGACGCGGATAATTCCACCACAATTGACCAGGTTGTGCCAATGCTTAAATATTTAGACCAGGGTTTTGATGTAGTTATTGGTTCGATTGAAGTTGAGGGGGCAAAAATTAACGAACACGCACAATGGTACCGGCGCGCCCTTGGACACTGGTCAAAATATTTAATTCGTTTTGTAGCCGGATTGTGGGATGTAAAAGATACTCAGCGCGGATTTAAATTATTTAGCTCGCGGGCGGCTCAGGGGATTTTTTCCAAAGTTACTATTGAACGGTTTGGATTTGATATAGAAGTTTTGGCTTTGGCTAAAAAATTCAATTTTAAAGTTAAGGAGCTGCCGGTTATTTGGAATAATGCCGGAGATTCAAAAGTAAGTTTAAAAAGCTATTTTGCCACATTAATGGATTTATTTAAGGTTCGTTGGAATTTAATAGTCGGCAAATATAATTAATTTGGTAGCAAATATTTAGCAGTAAGAATGAAGTAAATGCATTTACAGACAGGATCAAAAAAAATCTTTAAAATTTTTTCCGGCTTTGTTTTGGCTGTGATTTTTTTGGCGCCTTTGCCGGTTTGGACGGCTAGCGCGCAGAGTCCCATAGGCGAAGGTAACTATATTGTGAAATTAAGAACCTTAGCTGATTATTCTAAGTTATTAGATAACGGTAGCAACGTTCACCGAAGGTTTGCTTTTTCTCGCAGCTCGGAGTTTAAAGCAATTTATACTTTTACTTCAAAAAAATCTTTAGAAGAATTAAAGCTGGCTTTTGCCGGAAATTTTGATTATTTGGAAACCAGCCGCCAATTAAATATTGCAGCGGTAGCGGTTAATGATCCCGGTTTTTCCGTAAATGGGCAAGATATAGACAAAGAATGGGGATTAATTAAACCGGGCTTTAATCAAGCTTGGGAAAAAACTACCGGCAGTAATGCGAATGTGGTCGCGGTTATAGATACCGGGGTAGATGAATCTCATGAAGATTTAAAAAATATTACTTTTGTTAAAGGTTTTAATTTTTTGGCTAATCAGGACATATTACCCGGCACTAATTCCGACGACAACGGGCACGGAACTTTGGTGGCCGGAATTTTGGGCGCCAGCGTGAACAATGGGCTTGGTATTGCGGGCACTAACTGGCAAATTTCTGTAATGCCGCTTAAGGCTTTGGATTCTTCCGGTAAAGGAGAAGTGGCAGATTTATCCGAAGCGATTGTTTGGGCTGCGGATAATGGAGCACAATTTATAAATTTGAGCGTTGGTGGAATCGGTTTTGGCCACGACACAGCTTTGGCTAATGCCGTGTCTTATGCATTTAATAAAAATGTATTGCTGGTGGCTGCTGCCGGAAACGATACCGCAGCAACCGGCACCAGCTTAGATCAGAGTCCGGTTTTTCCGATTTGCGATGACAATAATTTTAATATGATTATTGGCGTGGCGGCCACGGATCAAAACGACATTAAACCTGAATTTTCCAACTACGGACGCAATTGTATAGATGTGGCGGCACCGGGAAAAAGAATTTTGTCGACAATCAACATTGACCCGCTGACCAAAAAATCCGCGCCAAATTCTTATGCTTATGCCTCAGGGACTTCTATGGCAGTGCCTTTTGTGGTTGGCCAGGCAGCCTTGATTCGTTCTTTGTTTCCTTTTGCGACCAATGTGCAGATTCGTGACAGGATAATTTCTACGGCCGATCCGATTGACGGATTAAATTTAAGCCAATGCGGTGGCTCCTCCTGTCGCGGCCTTGTGGGCACCGGGCGTATTAATGTTCCAAAAAGTTTGGAAACGGCAATCAATCAAAATTATGCGGAAGGAGATTTAGTTAAAGCCCAGGAAACCGGAGCAATTTACCAAATTGTCGGCGGACAAAAACGCCTAGTCTCCCCGTTTGTTTATAATCAGCGGTTTGCCAGTGCCTTAGTTAAAACTTTGTCATCGTCTCAGTTGTCAGGATTGCCGGAAGGAAGTTATATTACTCCAAATAATGGAACTTTGGTGAAATTGGATGCCGATCCAACGGTATATTTTATTGAGAATGGACAAAAGCTGCCGGTGACGGCTTTGGTTTTTGAGCAAAGAAAGTTGAATTATGCTTCTATTAACACCGTGAGCTTTTCGGAATTGAATTCATGGCCAAGCGGTTCATTTTTTCCGCCGTTGGAAGGTTCGTTAATTCGCACGCCAAAAAATAGGACGGTTTATTGGGTGGTAGGAAAATCTTTACATCCTATTAACTACGGTTTTTATATGGAAAGAGGTTTAAATATTTTTCCGGTAATATACGTTTCCGACGCGGAAGTTGCCGGTTATGCCAAAGGTGAAGCTTATATTAAATAGCATTAAGTAAGGAACAAATGAGAAAACAAAAAACTTTAAAAATTATTAGCGCCGTATTATTGGGAGCAATTCCTTTTTTAGCAGTAGCACAAACGCCCGACCCCGCTTTTACTCCAAATAAATTAATTGAAGACAAAGTTTTTTCCGATGTCCAGACTTTTGGGGGCGCTGACGGAATTCAAAAGTTTTTAGTGGCAAAAAATTCAGTGTTGGCAAATACTAGCCAGGATTTTATTGCCAAACTCAAAGAACCGCAATCGGTTGCTTTAAAGCAATCCTTAGATGATCCAAACCCTAACTTGGGACGTTTGCGCACGGCAGCGGAGTTGATTTGGGATGCCTCCAGGCAGAGCGGGCTTAACCCCCAAGTAATTTTAGTCACTTTAAATAAAGAGCAGGGCTTAATTACCTCGGCGAATGATTACGCTCCGGATAAGCTGCAAAAAGCTTTAGACCGAGCTATGGGTTTTGACTGTCCGGATTCTTCGGGTTGCGGTAATTTGTTTCCCGGTTTTTACTATCAACTTTTCGGCAACAACGATTCGGAAAACAATCGTTATTTAGGCGCGGCTAAATCTTTAATGAAATCTTTTTCCACTGTTGGTGGCCGAGGTCCGGTTGTCGATGGTGCTGTCTCCCGTGTCGGACAAACAATTACTTTAGACAACACTATGGGCGGTTACGAAAATATTTTACCCCAGCAAACCATCACTTTGTCCAATAACGCTACTGCCGCTCTTTACCGCTATACGCCACACGTTTTTAACGGCAATTATAATTTTTGGCGGTTTTTTCAAGGTTGGTTTAAATATCCCAACGGAACATTGTTAAAACTTTCCGGTGCTAATGATATTTATATAATTCAAAATGGAGTGAAATTATTAGTGCCGCAATTTGTGGCACAGGCCCGCAGCCTGGACGTAACAGCAACGATTGTTGTTTCGCCAAACGAATATGACAGTTATACAACCGACAAGCCCTTGGGTCCGGTAGATAACACCGTGGTGCAGGATACCGGCGGTATAAAATATGTGTTTTTAACAAATGTTAAACATCAAGTTTCCGATCTTGTATTAAAGCAAAGGGGCTTGGACAAAGCCAGCGTGCTGGCAATTACGCCGGCCGAAGCGCAAATTTTTGAGGCCGGTTCGGTGCTGCCGCCAAAGGATGGTACGGTTATTCGCGGTACGGTAGACAAGAGTGTATATTTGGTAGTGGATGGTAAAATAAAAATGTATAGCGGTTATACTTTTGCCCAAAGCAAAGTTAAAACCAAAGATATTTATCTTGTGCCGGACACAGAAATTGCTACTTATACTAAAAATGGATTTGTGGCGCCAAAGGATGGCAGTTTGGTGAAAACTGCGAGCAACGGGACTGTCTATTTAGTGGAAAATTCTTTAAAGCGTCCAATTCTGGCCGACATCTTTAAGATCCGCGGCTTTAGCTACAAGAGCGTGGCCTCAATTTCCGAGGATGAAATGAGCGCTTTGCCAATAGGTGCTTATGCCACGCCAAAAGATCGAACCTTCTTCTCGGTTGGTTCCAAAACCGGACAGCTGTATATGTTTAAAGAAGGTACCAAGCATAGCATTTCGAGCTTTGTGGCCAAACAGCGCCACATAACGCCGGATTACGTGTTTAGCGACGGCGTGGTAGCTGAATGGTATGACGGCATTCCGGTGCCGCCTTCAGACAATACAGTGGTTAAAGGCAGTGATGATCAAACTGTATATTTAGTGGTTAAAGGCCAGTTAAGACCTCTTACCGCGCAAGCCTTTAAAAATCGCAGGATAACAGCTAAACAGATAGTCACTCTCCCGCAAATGGAAGTTGAAGCTTACGCCAAAGGCGACACACTGGCAAAATAGGATATTACAAACAAAACTCCGCGCATTGGTCGCGGAGTTTTGTTTTGACTTAATTGCTGTTTTGTAATAAAATCTACCCACGTTTGAAATTCTGTAGGAGGTGTTATAGCAACGGCACTTTTGAGCGTAACGGATAAAACTGGCATAGTTGAGTTTGCCAGTTCTCTTTCGGCCTTGGGTTTTGACATCGTTTCAACCGGCGGAACCGCGGCAATCATTCGCGGTGCCGGCATTGAAGTCCGAGACATATCACAGATTACCGAGATTCCGGAGATGCTTGATGGGAGGGTGAAAACCCTTTCGCATCGAGTCGCAGCTGGAATTCTCGCAAAGAGAAATGACCCGGTTCATATTGCGGCGATGTGCACGTATAAGATTCAGCCGATTGATCTGGTTGTAGTGAATTTTTACGATTTCCAGACGGCGGCTGAAAAGCCCGGCACATCTATCGACAGCATGATCGAGCAGATTGACATCGGTGGACCGACAATGATCCGCGCTGCCGCCAAAAATTGGCGCTATGTGGGTGTGGTGGTGGACCCGAATGACTACGAAGACATTGTCAAAGAGTTGGTGGCGATGGGTTGGCTGAGCGACAAGACTCGCCTGCGTTTGGTGCTCAAGGCTTTCAAGTTGTCGGCTTTCTATGAGGCGATGATTCTGAGTACGCTCACAAGAGCCATAGGCGGCGGATAGCCAATGCCAAAACGGCGCGGCTCCCGAATTTAAATTCTCGGGAGCCGCGTTTTTCTTTAAAACTATAAGCCAACAGCTGTTAGCTATAAGCTAACTTTATGTTTGTTGGCCGTTGAAATATTGAATGACTTTATAAATCTTTTTTAAGTAGTTTACTGTTTCGTTTCTTAAAGTGCCGTCTTGAAGATCGGCTAATTTTTTATTTTCTTCTGCCAGTTGTGAGTTTAAGCCGGCTTTGGTTTTTTTATCAGCTGTTTTTTTAATTTTAGCTTTCAATCCGGCTATGGCGCTTTTAGTTGCGCTTATTTGTCCGCTGCGGTCTTCGTTCCAGGTTTCACCGTATAAATTTACAGCTTTAGCAACGCGGGTGGTGCCCCCGTTATACGATGCCGCGCCGTATTCAAATACTCGGCCTTCCGCAAAACCTAAAGAGGCTTTAACACGCACTGTCCCGGCGTAGTCGTCCAGTAATAAATACATTGCTTTAATGGAATTTTCATGGTCAGACATCCCGGCTACAAAATCGGGAATTAAGTTGGCATCGGCATGACGCTGGACCAAGGAAGCATAAGTCGAGGGAATAAACTGCGCAATGCCGCGCGCATTAGCTGTGGAGACGCTATATTTGTAAGCATCGCCTTCGTTAAGTGCAAATAAAATATTTAACTGATCAATAGTATCTTTAATATCGCTACTGTTTAATACTTTACCGGTGTCTGTATGCTCAGCGTAAACCAGGGATTTTATGAGTGCCGGAGTTATGGCTTGGGTAATGGTTTTGCCCGGTACAGATTGGGAAGGAATGCTTTGCAAATCTTGAGCCACTTTGTTTATAATCCCGTTTAAATAATCCGAACCATAAGCCAAAACTGCCGGGTCGGCAAAACTCGGAGACGACGGGACATAAACCGCTTCATATAAACTTTTTTCAATGGCCGCTTTGCTGCCCGATTCAGTCGGGCTAATTAAATATTTTAAGGCCACCACTTGCCCGCCGGCAGGGGAGTCTACTTGAAATTTACTATTCACGCCGTTAAAAGTTTTTAGCTTAACGCTTACGGCCTGGTCGGCAAAGGTCATACTCTTGCCGTTTTGGCTGCCAACGGTAATAACCGTTTGGTTTGTAGCCGGGTCCAAAATTGCCAAAGCAATATCTTTTGCCCCTAACTTATAACTTGATAAAGTTTTTGTAGTCTTGCCGGTTTTTTTATTTTTGACATTTTTATATACCGGTACTAAAGCGTGATTTAATGTCACGCCGGCAAGTTTTGCTTTGCCGTCTTTAACAGCGGCAAGAATCGGCGGAATAGTCGGAGTTTGCAGGCCAAGAATTTGAGGTGCTGACGATGTGGAAATTATAGTAGAAGTTGCAACATCCGCCTTGCATAAAAAAGGAAGAGAAAATACTGTCAAAGCTATAAATAATGGAATCTGTTTTTGATTTTTATTCATAAGATAATTGTAGCACAAAAATTCACTTGCTGATTTTAGTTTTCCTCAGATAACGCGGCAGAATATGATTCCGGTTATAGTTATGCTAAAATACCAATATGAGTACCCAAATTTCCAAAAATATTTTTTGGTTAACGGCTTCCCGGGCTTTGGCGCTGATTTTTTTATTTGTGGCTTACACCAGGCTATTTCGCTACTTGGGGCCATATTTTTCCGGACAGTATCAGTTTGTTTTGTCTTACGTTCTCATATTTGCCACGATTGTGGATTTTGGCATCCAGCAATTTATTACCAAAAAGATTAGCGAAAATCCCGCGGAGGCAAAAAAATATTTCCGCGAATTTTTCAGTTTTGAAATTTTAGCCGCTGCCGGGCTTTATATTATTTTAGTTTCCCTAGCATATTTTAAAGGTTATGACCGGGAAGTATTTTATTCTATTTGCATTGCCGGCCTGGGGTTGGTGGCCAACGCTCTCACTTATCCTTATTTGGCCGTTATGGCGGCGTTTCAGGATATGCGTAAAGTGGCGTTAATTAATTTTATTAACTCACTTGTAAATATCGGCGTAATTTTCACCGCAATTATTTTTCATAAACATATTGTTTATTTAGCCAGTGTGCAATTAATTTTTGGTGTGATAGATTTGGCACTATACCGGTTTTTTGTAACAAAACATTTACCTAAGCCGGAAGTGCTAAAGGCTATTTTTAGTTTTGATTTAAAACCGATTTGGCAAATTATTAAACACGGTTGGCCTTTTGCCTTACTGGTAGGGTTTAGCGCAATTTACAATCGGATTGACGTTTTACTGATTACCTATTTAAAAGGGTATGAGCAGACCGGGTATTATACCGCGGCTTATAAAATTTTTGACTTGCTTGGTTTTTTCCCATCCGTGGTGTCTTATACTTTGTTTCCGTTTTTTGCGGGATTGATGTCAAAAAACTCCCTGGTACAAGTGCGAGAAAACTTGGAAAAGTATTTGAAACTAATGATTACCGCAGCCTTGCCTTTGGCTGTCGGCGGTTCGGTTTTGTCAGGAAAATTAATTGAACTGGTGGCCGGACCGGAATATGCCACGGCCGCACCGGTGTTAGCCATTTTAATTTGGGCGCCGGCGGTTTTGTTTATTTATATACCAGCCAACTCTTTAGTTATTTCCCAGCTAACCAAAAAAGCATTGGCGGTTACCGGGGCCAATGTGGTCATAAATACTCTGGGTAATTTATATTTATTGCCCCGCTGCGGCATTAAAGCCGCGGCAATAATGACGGTTTTTTCCGAATGCATTCAAGGATGTTTTTATTTTTATTTTATTAACAAGAACATTACGTCTTTTAGTTTTCAAGGTTTGTGGTTTAAGCCAATGATGGCGGCTTTGATTATGGGTGTAGTTTTATGGCCACTTAAGAATGCCGGCTTGTTTTTGAGTTTACCACTTGGCGCCGTAGTCTATTTTTTGGTCTTAATTATTACAGGATTTTTGGGAAGAAAAGATATGGCTATGGCAAAACAATTATTTAAACCATCCTCTGTCTAAGCGTATGAAAAAAACTCCCGCGGTAAAAATTATGGTATTTGGCACGTTTGATATTTTGCATCCTGGCCATAAAGATTTTTTTTACCAAGCCAAGCGACTGGTTAAAAATAGCCAACTAATTGTTTCTGTTGCCCGAGACATTAACGTTAAAAGGATTAAAGGATCACTTCCTTTGTATTCCGAAAAACAGCGGTTAGCTTCGGTTAAACGCTGCGCTTATGTGGATAAAGTTGTCTTGGGAGGACTAAAAAACCATCTCCCTCATATTATTAATGAAAATCCCGACGTTATTGCTTTAGGGTATGACCAATCTGCTTATGTGGTCAATTTGCAAAAAGACCTTAAAGAAAGGGGGGTTTTAGTTAAAGTTGTTCGATTAAAGCCTTTTTCCCCCGGAATTTATAAAAGTAGCTTGATAAAGAAGCAAAAAGTCGAGCAAATTAGTCCAAAATATGATATAATAAAGAAAATAATTAAAAATAAATATGCAAAATCAAAAAAGTAATTCAAATGCCAAATTTAGCAAGAGTTTTTGGCCATTAGCGATAATTGTGATTGTTAGCATGGTGGCAGGCGGATTAATTTATTCGTTTGCCTATAACAACATGTTAAACGACGACATAAACTCCATGTTTTTAACCAGGCATAAAGAACCGGTTACTGACACCGGAAAAACCGCTCCGGCTAAAACTACTTCCGGGAAAACATTGAAAAAATAATTTAATTTCAACTTAATCCCGTCTCGCGCCTTTAGGCTATTGCAAATAATGCGTGCATCTGGATAATTAATCTATTTTAATTATCACTTATTTGTTTAGCATACTCAAAAAGGTTGGGGCGGGATTTAATTTGGGCTTAAGCCA
Source organism: uncultured Candidatus Saccharibacteria bacterium (assembly GCA_964520505.1). GTDB lineage: Bacteria > Patescibacteriota > Doudnabacteria > UBA920 > UBA920 > PALSA-1336. The sequence continues at coordinate 51,721 of CAZFQP010000004.1, forward strand.
AATATTAGGTATAATACAACTAATATGACTATTGGTATTGAGGCGGAACGGGCCAACAATCCTTATAAAACCGGGGTTGAACATTATGCCAAACAGTTAATTAAACATTTGGCGTTAATTGACCGGCAAAATAACTATAAATTATATTTACGGACTAAGCCGGAACCGTGGTTTTTAAGCTTGCCGAAAAATTTTTCTGTTAAAGTTATTCCGTTCCCGATCTTTTGGACTCAGTTAAGGCTGAGCTGGGAAATGTTTTTTTCTCCGGTGGATGTCTTGTTAATTCCGGCTTCGGCACTGCCTTTAATTCACCCGAAAAAAAGTGTAGTTACAATTCATGATTTGGCTTGGAAATTTTACCCTCAAAGTTTTACCCGGTTTACCAGGAATTTTTTGGAATGGTCTACCGGTTTTGCCGCCAGAAGAGCGTCTAGGGTTATTGCCGTGTCTCAAAGCACAAAAAAAGACCTGGAAAAATTTTACAAAATCAATCCAAATAAAATTGTTGTGGTGCATCACGGCTATGAAGCAGGCAAACAGGCAGAAGCAGCTGAACAAAAAGCAGCCGTAAATTTACCGGAAAAATACGTATTATTTTTATCTACCCTTCAGCCGCGGAAGAATTTGGAGGGGCTAATAGATGCATTTGTCTTGCTAAAAAAAGAATATCCGGAGCTGCCGCATAAGTTGGTGGTGGTTGGCCGGCCAGGTTGGAAGTTTGAAAGTATCTTAAGTAAAATGGCTGAAAATAAAAGCGAGGTAATTTATTTAAATTATGTGTCAGATGTCGACCGGGAAATAATTTTACAGCGCGCCAGTTTGTTGGTTCAACCCGCATTTTACGAAGGCTTTGGAATGCAGCTTTTGGAAGCCTTTAAGGCCGGAGTGCCGGTCGCGGCTTCTAATATTTCCAGCCTGCCGGAAGTAGCCGGACAGGCCGCGGTATATTTTGACCCTCACGACATTCGCGACATTAAAACGGCAATAAAAAATATTTTGTTTGACGCTTCCTTAAGCCAAAATTTAATCGCAAAAGGTAAGGCACGCCTAAAAGATTTCGCTTGGGAAAAGTGCGCGCAAGAAACTTTAAACGTAATTTTACACTCATAAATGAATAAAGAATTTTGGGAAAAAATAAAAGCTTTGCCTCGTTTGAAGTTATTAATTATTATTTTTACCGTTTGGCAATATTTTAGCATTGCCGGTATTGCCATTTTAAACTGGTCGCCGGCATTAATTTGGCTAAATATGGGGTTGCTTTTAGCTTTTATTCTGCTGGCCCCCATATATGAATCAATTTTACTATTGGTGTTGTCGATCCCATTTTTTGTAGTTGTCCCAAATTCCAAGTTTGACTCTTTGTCGATGTGGCGGATTTTATATGCGGCCCTCTTCGCGGTCTGGCTGGTTCGGGAGAAAAAATTCAAATTCAAAGAAATAATTTTCCTGCCATGGGACAAATATTTGGGAGTATTCGTTTTTCTTGGCTTGCTACTCGCAATCGTGTTCGGAAGTTTTAGGATTGAGGCCATAAAACAAGTTTTGTTTTGGCTGAATATTTACTTTTTGTATTTGGTACTTATAAATACTTTAAAGAGCAAGCACCAGATTTTTGAACTGATTCGTTACGTCATTTGGTCATTGGCTATTATTATTACTTTGGGCTTTACCCAGTTGTTCGGCACTTTTTTAACTAACCTGGATGTATTTTGGGTTTACTGGGCGAATAACATAACCAAACTTTACTATGGCCAACATTTCGCCGAAGTGGCTTTGTATTCCAACTCCTGGTTTTCTTATTACGGCGGACGTGATTTAAGAATGTTTTCCATAATGCCCGATTCGCAGTCTTTCGCCTACATTTGCATTATTTCTTTGTGTATGGGCACGGCTTTGACCCGAGGGGTATTTACTCATATAAAAAAATGGTTGTGGTCGGGAATACGTTTTGCCGGTTTGGCTTTAATTCTTTCAGGGACCAGAGCGGTCTGGGTTGGAATGGTAGCTCCATTCGCGGTGGTTGTCCTGGCTTATTTAAGAAATTTTCAAAAACATTTGGCTAAAAAATATCTTTGGCCGTTTGCTATTATTTTTATCTTGTTCGCGATCTCACCCTTAATAAATAAAGGCTTAGGTTATTTACGAGTGGAAAAATTTCAAGAAAACTTTTTAGCCAGAGCGCAAAGCATTTATAATCTCCAGGAATCTTCTAATCGCGGCAGGATTGCGATGTGGCAAAATAGTTCCTTGTATTTCTTGCAGCATCCGTGGGGCGTGGGCTTTAGCAATTTTATTATCTCATTTAATAATGTTGACCCGGAAAACAATTATTCAGATGTTGCGGAAAAAGTAGACAAGGTTTACAACTTGCCGGCAAAATATATTTCGGCTCACAGTTTGTATTTGCAAATTTTAGTGGAAACGGGGATTGTTGGCTTTTTGTTATTCTCCGCGTTTTGGGCCAGTGTTCTAAACTATTTATGGAAATTTATTCGTCATTACGGAAAAACCGAGGACTTCTTAGTTTATTTTGTTGCTCAGGCTTTTTTAATGGTGCTGTGGATTCTAACCTCGGCGATATTTGATATTACTTTATTGAATGACAAGGTCTTAATGTACTTTTTTATTAACTTAGGGTTAGCGGGAATAATAGTTAAACGATATCAGGAGTATGAAGATGAAAGAAACTAAGAAATTGAGAAATTGAGAAATTGCCAATGGCTAAAGTGACAGTAGTCCAAGTTATTTATAATTCCAAACGGTTTATTGAACCGGTTTTCGGCGCGATTTTTTCTCAGACGCACAAAAATATGGAAGTTGTTGCGGTTATTTCCGGCAATGACGACGGCGGCAAAGAACTGCTGGCTCAAAAATTCCCTCAAGTAAAAATCATTGACCCCGGGTATAACATTGGTTTTGCCAAGGGGCATAATTTGGTTTTTTCCAAATTTAGCGCGGATTTCTTCCAGCTGGTAAATCCGGATTTCGTTATGGAGCCGGATTACGTTGAACAGATGCTAAAAGTTTTTGCGGATAAAAAAGTTGGCGCTGCAACAGGAAAATTGTATCAAGCTCCTGCGGATTTGATTGCCCAAGGCCGTCCAAATCTTACATCTTACATCATAAATCATAAATTAATCGATACAACAGGTGTGACAATTAACAAATCAGGCAGAGCGCGTGACCGCGGGCAGCACGAAGAAGACAAGGGACAGTATGACCAGCTGGTTGATGTTAAGGCGGTTTCTGCCGCCGGCGCAATGTATAGAGCTTCCGCCCTACAAGCTGCCAGCTACAAGCCCTGCCTACCGGACAGGCAGGTACAGGCTAGCAAGGAATTTTTTGACGAAGACTTCCACTCTTATTGGGAAGATGTAGATTTAGCCTGGCGGATGAGCAATGCCGGTTGGCAATGCAAGTTTGCGCCGCTTGCTGTTGGTTATCACGGCAGGGGAGCCGGGTCGTCCAAAAACGGATATGTTGATGTTGTTGGGTTTATTAAGCATCACAAAACTTTGTCTTCTAGAATTAGGCAGCTAAACTATCAAAACCACATTTTTATGTATATAAAAAATAGCCCGTGGTTTTACCCGCAATTTTTTGTCCGCGAGTTTTTTATGCTAGGCTATGTTTTATTGTTTGAAATTAGTACTTTAAAAGTTGTCCCGCAAATGCTAAAACTGTTGCCGAAAATGTGGGTCAAGAGAAAGCTGGTAAAACAAATACAAGGCCAGGGAATAGCTCCCTGACCTTGTGCGAGTTTGAGCTCTTGTTTATGGCAAACCATATACCTTAAAAGGCATTAGGTTAAATGGGACAATGTTAGCGTCCGTTCCCATCGGGTGTAGGGCGTGGCTGTTGTCCTTCCATATCCAGAAAAGGAACTGGCTTGTTTGGCCGGTAAGTGGTGAGGCAATCACCACGATGGTTGCTTTACCATCCCTGGCGAATTCGATAATGGTATTGTGAGGAACAATGACCTGTTCCTCTCCGGAGAAGAAATCAACACCGAAGTTGGGCTTGCCCTGTCTCCTTCTACAAGTTACCATTTCACCAACACAGACGACTCTCATTATGGCCTCCTTTACTCATCCTATCCACATAAATTTACCAACAATATGGAAAAAGTCAATACAATAGATTTATCGATTGTTATCCTTTCTTACAAATCAAAAAATGATTTGCAGCGGCTGTTGCCGTCTGTTTTTGCTTCCCAGACCAAGTATTCATATGAGGTTATTGTTGTTGATAATGGTTCAAACGATGGTACCTTTGAGTGGCTACAAACTACAAGCTACAAACTACAAGCTATCCGTAATACAAACACCGGTTTTGCGGCCGGAAATAATTTGGGAATTAAACAGGCCGTCGGAAAATATATTTTATTGTTAAATCCGGATACGCAAATTCGTCCCGACACTTTGGAAGTAATGTTGGACTTTATGGAAAGTCATCCAGAAGTTGGCATTAGCGGCTGTAAAGTTGTAAAGCCGGACGGCAGTTTAGATTTGGCTTGCCGGCGGAAATTTCCTAACCCTTGGAATAGCTTTAAAAGATTATTTTTACTTTCCCGCAAGGATTATAATTTAACAACCACGGATGAAAATCAGCCACAGGAGATAGACTCAGTGATGGGAGCATTTTTATTGATTAGGAAAACAGTTATTGAAAAAATTGGTATGCTCGATGAGGACTTTTTTATGTACGGCGAGGACTTGGATTTATGTTGGCGTTGTAAGGAGTCAGGATTCCAAGTTTGGTATTATCCGAAAACTAGCATCACCCATTTTAAAGGCTCCTCCTCGTCTAAGGTCGCATTTAAAGCTTTAAAGTGGTTTCATGATGCGATGTGGATTTTTTACCGTAAACACTACGCCAAAAAATATCCTCCCGTATTTAATTGGCTAGTCTTCCTGGGCATCTATTTGCGCCTGAGTTTGCTGGTCGTTTTAAACGCTTTTAAAAGCAAGCCGCAAGTAAGCAAATAATTTCACTTTTTGGCTGAAAGTTTGTTATAATACACGTATTAAATATTAGAATATAAAAATGGAACCAATAGAAAATCAAAACAACGGATACCAGGGACAGGGAGGCTCAAAAACATTTATCATAATATCACGCTGGGTAATTATCATCGCCTTAATTGGCGGAGCATATTACTCCGGTTTTGTCAGTGGTAAAAAAGGATATACTTTTCAGCCAAAAGAATTCAAAGTAGTAAATCAAGCGGATGCTCCGGCAACTGTGGACTACGGATTATTGTGGAAAGCTATAAACGTGGTGCAAGCCAAGTTTATAGAAAAAGATTCCATCAACCAGCAAAAAATGCTTTACGGGGCAGTTAAGGGAGCGGTGGAATCTTTGGGAGATCCGTATACAACTTTTTTTGAACCAAAAAATTTGGAAAGTTTTAAAACTGATTTGAAAGGAAGTTTTGGCGGAATAGGCGCGGAAGTCGGCAAAAAAAATAACAATATTGTGATTGTTGCGCCGCTCGACGACACGCCGGCCAAAAAAGCCGGACTGCTTGCCAAAGATATTATTGTGTCTGTTGACGGACAATCAACTCAAGACTGGTCGGTGGAGCAGGCCGTAGATAAAATTCGCGGACCAAAAGGCACCGAAGTCACTTTAACAATTTATCGCGAAGGCAAAACTAAACCTTTTGATGTTAAACTGGTTCGCGCCACAATTGAAGTAAAAAGCGTTAAACTCAGCTATAAAGAGGTGGAAGAAAACGGGCAGAAAAAAACTATTGCCATTATTACCTTAAGCCGTTTTGGCGACGACACAAAACCGTTGTTCAATAAGGCGGTCAATGAAGTATTAAGCAAAAACGTTAGCGGTTTGGTTTTAGATTTAAGAAACGATCCGGGCGGATATTTGCAAACCGCTGTGGAAGTTGCTTCCTATTGGCTAAAGGCTGGAGATTTGGTAGTTTCCGAAGCCAAGAGCGACGGCACAAATACTAAATACAATTCCACCGGTGACGGTCGTCTGACTTCCATGAAAACCGTAATTTTAATTAACGGCGGTAGTGCTTCCGCCGCGGAAATTTTGTCCGGTGCTTTGCATGACCACAATTTTGCCAAATTGATCGGGGAAAAATCTTTTGGAAAAGGCAGTGTACAGGAGCTGGTAGATTTGCCCGGTGGTAGTGCGGTAAAAGTCACGGTGGCCAAATGGATTACTCCCGGCGGCAAGAATTTAAACCATGATGGCTTAGAGCCTGATGTCCCGGTTAAATTAACTGAAGAAGATTTTAACGCCGGTAAAGATCCGCAAATGGACAAAGCCGTAGAAGAAATTACAAGGTAAATTTCTAATTAACCTAATTGACCTAAGTGCTCTAAAAAATTCCGGAAGAGATGATCAATCGTGGAAGAGTAAGTAGTATTGGGTATTAAGTCATTAGATATTATTTAGGTTAATTAGAAATTAGAATAATTAGAAATTATCAAATGCCTAATATTACCGCCCAAGAACTGAGAACTAAATATTTATCCTTTTTTCAATCCAAAGGCCATACCATTATTCCTTCGGCGTCTTTGGTGCCGGAAAATGATTCCAGTGTTTTGTTTACCACGGCCGGAATGCATCCGTTGGTGCCTTATCTGCTTGGGCAGCAGCACCCGGGAGGCACGCGTGTGACTGATGTGCAAAAATGCATTCGCACGGGCGATATTGAAGAAGTCGGTGACAACACACACCTGACGTTTTTTGAGATGTTGGGGAATTGGAGCTTTGGCGACTACTTTAAAAAAGAAGCGATTACCTGGAGCTTTGAATTTTTAACCGGAAAAGAAAATTTAAACATTCCGCTCCAGCGTCTGGCAGTTTCTGTGTTTGCCGGAGACAGCGATGCTCCGCGCGACGAAGAAGCGGCCGACATTTGGAAATCTTTGGGAGTACCGGAAGAACGGATTGCTTATTTGCCAAAGAGCGACAACTGGTGGATTGCCGGCACAACCGGCCCCTGCGGCCCGGACACGGAAATGTTTTATTGGATAGATGACGGCACTCCGGCGCCAAAGAATTTTCAAGAAACCAAAGATGACAAACGCTGGGTGGAAATATGGAACGATGTCTTTATGCAATTTGAAAAGCACGAAGACGGTTCCTTAACGCCACTGCCTAAGCCAAACGTAGATACCGGAATGGGTTTAGACAGAACGCTAGCCGTGCTTAATGGGCAAAAATCCGTTTATGATACAGAATTATTCAAACCGATGTTTGACGTTTTGGCGCTGGATCAGGAAATTTTAAGTAATGATGAAGTTAAAAAAGCCAGAATTATTTTAGACCATATTCGCGCTGCTGTTTTTATTGTTTCTGACGGCGTGGAGCCTTCCAATAAAGATCGCGGTTATGTTTTGCGCCGTTTGCTTCGCCGCGCTATGGTTATGGGCAGAATGTTAAATTTAAAATTGCACTGGCTCAAAGCTTTAGTCGGCCAAGTCATATTAATTTACGCTGAAGGTTATAAAGACTTAGCGGAAAAATCAGAAAATATTTTTGCGATAATAGAAGGCGAACAAAAGAAATTTGAAGCGACACTGGAAAAAGGATTAAAGCAACTTGAATCAAGAATTAAGAATCAAGAATCAGGGATTAGTGGCACCGATGCTTTTGATCTGTATCAAACTTATGGTTTTCCCAAAGAGCTGACTAAGGAGCTGGCTATACAGTCGGGACAGGTATTTGATGCTGAAAAAGAGAAAGAGTATGAAACTGAATTTAAAAAACATCAGGAACTTTCCCGCACAGCTTCCGCCGGGCAGTTTAAAGGCGGGCTCGCATCACATTCAGATAAAATAGTTCGCCTGCACACCGCCACTCATTTAATGAACGCGGCTTTAAGAATTGTTTTAGGCAAAGATGTTTGGCAAAAGGGGAGTAATATTACGGAAGAGCGCACTAGGTTCGATTTCACCCATAACCAAAAAATGACGGACGAAGAAAAGAAACAGGTGGAAGAATTGGTTAACGGCTGGATAGCCCGCGATCTCACTATGAAAAAAGAAATTATGCCGTACGAAGAAGCGCGCAAGCTGGAAGCTATTGGTGTGTTCGGCGAAAAGTATGCCGAGACAGTCTCTGTTTACACGGTCTTTGATCCTGCGACTAATGAAATTATCTCCCGCGAATTCTGCGGCGGCCCGCATGTTGAGCATACCGGCGTAATAGGCAAATTTAAAATCCAAAAAGAAGAAGCGTCATCCGCAGGAGTTAGAAGAATTAAAGCAACAGTTGATTAGCTTGTAGTTTGTAGGCGGTAGTTTGTAGAAAGGAAACAAATGCCAGTTGAAAGCTATAAAGATTTAATTGTTTGGCAAAAATCAATGGATTTGGTGGTGGAAATCTATAAAATTTCCGATATATTCCCTAAATCAGAATTGTACGGGCTTACATCACAAATGCGCAGATGTGCGGTTTCAATTCCTTCAAACATTGCTGAGGGAAAAAGACGAAGCAGTAGGAAAGATTTCAATCATTTCCTCACAATATCATTTGGTTCGGGCTCAGAACTTGAAACACAAATTGAAATAGTAAAAAGATTGCCTTTTGGGAAAGATTTAGATTTTACTAAAATTGATTCTCTATTACTTGAAACAATGAAAATGTTAAACAAGCTGATTGCAACCCTACAAGCTACAAACTAATACCTACCACCTAATAAAAAATGAAACTTGAATTTTACAACTGTCCTCAGCCGCAAGAGATAGAAAAAATCAAATTGCCGGAAACACCGGAGTTTGTTCGGTATGTGCCGGATTTTGAGTTGATTAAAAATTTAGCCAAGGCTTATGAAAAGTATAAAAATATTTTGGTGATTGGCCATGGCGGCAGCATTACCAGTTTTTACGGGTTTTATCAGGCTTTAAAATTCCAGGCCACCAAACAGGCTTATTTTTTAAGTACCGTGGATCCGGATTATATTGCGGAGCTTAAAAAAGAATTAACTCCACAAAATACTTTGGTAATTGCCGTTAGCAAATCCGGGGAAACAATTACGCAAATTGAAATTTTGTCGCAATTTTTACAGTTTCCAATTCTTATCATTACGGGTAAAAGCAGCAGCCTTAGAGCCATCGGCCAAAAATTGGATTTGGTAACCATAAGCGTCGGAGCAAAAAGTTTGCCCGAAAAGGGTCTGGAAAAAGGAGTTATGATACTTCACCCGCCTATTGGTGGACGCTATACCGGCTTAACCGAAGTAGCTTTGGTCCCGGCAGCACTTTGTGGGCTGGACGTACAAGGGCTATTTGACGGGGCAAAATTATTTTACAACCAATATCAAAAAGACAATTTAGCGTTTAAAGCCGCCTCCGTTTTATATCAGTTGGAAGAAAAAGGTTATGTAGATGTCTTTATGCCTTTTTACTCTCATAATTTATTTCCGCTAAGCGCGGTAATTATCCAATTGTGCCACGAAAGTTTTGGCAAAGCGGAAAAAGGTCAAACTTATTTTGCCCACGAAGCCCCCGAGAGCCAGCATCACACCAACCAAAGATTTTTTGGCGGAACAAAAAATATTTGTGGATTTTTTACTTCCGTAGAAAATTTTAAAAATAATTTATCAGCCATTTATCCGCCCTCGCTACACAGCGTACAAATTAAAGGCCACGCGATGTTCGACGTTAATAAAATGCCGCTTTCAGCCTCCATGGAATTTGAGCTGCAAGGGACTATGGAAGACGCTCGCATCCAGGGCATCCCACTGCTTCATTTATCCATTTCCTCCTTTAGTGCCCCTGAGATAGGCGGACTGGTGGCATTTTGGCAGCTATACGCGGTTTATGCCTCAGTTTTAAGAGGCGTAGACCCTTTTGACCAGCCGCAAGTTGAAAGCAGTAAGAAGATAAGCTTTAACAAGCGCTTGGCGTATAAAGGACTGCTATAATTTAATGAAATTGACTATAAAAAGCCAACATACTACAATAGGGTTAGTAATTTGCTTGTAAATTTCAAATTCAAAATTTTAAATTTCAAATGACAGGCTTAATTATCCCAGGTGGGTTTAGCAGTTTCATTGGAAATTTGAAATTGGAAATTTGAAATTCTACAATGTCCATCCCCAGCGTTTATATTAATTTAGAGGACGATGTTTCTAAAATCGTCACCCGGATTAAACACCAGACTGCCAAGCAGTTAGTTTTGGTTTGCCCTAAACGCTGCTTTCTTTTTAATGACAGCATTAATTTAAGACTGTTAAAAAAACAAGCTGATATTTTGGGCAAAGAGATTTTTATTTTGACCATGGACGAAAAAGGTCAGTTATATGCCAAAGAGGCGGGGTTTGAATTAAAATTTCTGCCCAAGAGCCACGCCGCTACTTCTTTTTCCGACATTAAAGTCAGTAAAAAAATTATCCCGCCGGCGGAACTTAAGCCTGTAGAGGTAAAAGAACCGGGAGTCTTGGAAGAAACGGTAGAAGAAATAAAACATATTGCTAAAAAAATTATTCCGGAGAAGAATGACTTTTTTGCTCTAGCGGCGAACTCCGAAAAATCAAAAAACCATAAAACTAGCCACGTGCCGAAAGTTATGGTTTCAGATTCAATTTTTCCGCTTGCAGAATTTGCAGACAATAAAGATGGGGGCAGTGGAAAAGGCCGTTGGGTAAGAATATTAACCGGTTTCGTGGTAATTACACTAATTACCGCCTTGGTCTTAGTTTTTGTCGTTTTGCCAAAAGCCACGGTAGTAGCGGTACCAAAAAGCGAGCCCGTTACCCGCGATATGGAAATTAGTTTTAGCTCAGCCGCTAAGGACATAGATGTTGCCAGGTTGGTTTTGCCCGCGCAACCGGTAACCGAAACTTTAAACTTAAGTGGTAAGTTTCAGAGCCAGGGTAAAAGACAAATGGGTAACAAGGCCTCGGGCTCTGTAAAAATTTATAACTTTACAAGACAGCCTATTAATTTAAAATCATCCACAACCGTTTTAATGGTTGGCAGCAAAACTTACACCTTAAACGAAGACCTCTCCGGCGTTAAGCCAACCGCATACAGCAACGCAAAAACCAAAGAGGTTGATCAAAATAGCCTTGGGGCAGCCGTGGAAATTTTGGCCACTGCAGGAGGTGAGGACTTCAACTTACCGGCCGGTACCAGAATGGAAATTTCTAATCAGGTTTTTGGCAGCAAGCCACAGTTTCTTTATGCCAAAACCGAAACTGAGATTTCCGGCGGCACAACCAGATATTTGTCTCTCATATCCCAGGACGATGTAGATAAGGCTAAAGATAATCTCCTGACCCAGGCCATAGATGAGGTGGCTAAGAAAATTGCGGCAAACCATCTAGTGATGCCGGATAAAGCTTATACGATTGAGGTTTTGCAGTTTACTACCGATAACGCCGTGGGTACAGAAACTCCTGGTTTTTCCGCCTCTCTTCAGGTCAAAATTTCCGGTTTAGCTTACAGCGTTGATGACCTAAACTCCCTTATAAACCAACGTATTGCCCAAACCATTTCCGGGAACAAAAATTTGCGGCCCAAAAGCGACACTTCTACTGTAGTTAAGCTTAAAACCATTGATTTTAATAATCAACTCGGAGTAATTTCTGTTCATTACGAAGGTCAGGCACTGTTTAATATCGACCTAAAAAATGTTTCGGCTGAGTTGGTTGGTAAAAGTCTGAACGATGTAAACGAAATTTTAAGATCTAAGGCGGAAATAGAAAGAGTAGACATTACTTTAGCTCCGGTCTGGCAAAAAAACTTTCCTTTATTTGCCAGCAAAATTAAAATTATAGTTGGCCAGGATCAAAATTAGTAAAAAATAGCCTTATTTAAGCCTAAATTAACTAATTTAGCTTAAGTTTTTTATTTATGTTGACATAAGGCCGTGCCTTATGTTAAAATAGCCGAAGATAACTTAAATATAAGATATTTGTCAACGAGCAATCAAGACTTTGGGAAGTCTGGAAAAAGCAATAAAGACGTTATTGAAATTGAGGGCAAGGTAATTGAAAATTTGCCTAATGCTATTTTTCGCGTCCAATTGGATTCCGGACAGACTGTTTTAGGTCATCTTTCAGGTAAAATGCGCGTTAATATGATTCGGGTTTTGCCGGGTGATCGCGTGGTTATAGAAATGACCCCGTACGATTTAACCAAAGGACGAATTACCAGACGAATGAGATAACTTCTACTAAATACTAAAGCGACTAAAATACTAAATTTAGACACAGCAGTTTCGTATTTTAGAAATTTTAGTATTTAGTAGAGAAATTAATATAATTTCTATGAAAGTCAGAGCAAGCGTAAAACCAATGTGCAAAAAATGTAAAATTGTCCGTCGTTTCGGACGTATTTACGTCATTTGCGAAAACCCTAAGCATAAGCAGAGACAAGGGTAATAACCAGATCAAAATTTAAAAATCAAAATGTAAAGTTATAGAGCCGCTTCGCGGCACAAACATTTTGAACTTTGATATTTAAACTTTAAAATATTTTATGGCTCGTATAGCTGGTATAAACATTCCCAACGAAAAAAGAATTGAAGCGGCGCTTCCTTACATTTACGGCGTCGGTTTAAGCTTATCTAAAAAAATTCTGGCTGCTGCTAAAGTTGACCCGAACAAGAGAACCAAAGATTTAACTGAAGCGGAACTAAATCGTATTCGTGAATTTATTGAAAAGAGCTTTAAGGTGGAAGGGGAATTAAGACAACAAGTTTTAATTAACATTAAACGCTTAAAAGAAATTGGCGCTTACCGGGGCATTCGCCACATTCGCGGTCTTCCCGTTAGAGGTCAAAGAACTAAAACCAATTCCAGAACTCGTAGAGGTAACGTTCGTAAGACAGCCGGAAGTGGTCGTAAGAATGCTTCGGAAAAAACCTAAAGTTCAAATTAGATAATTTTAAAAAATATTTATGACAGAAGAAGTTAATACAACCCAAACTGAAGAAAAGACCCCGGCCATTGAGCCTGTTGTTTCCGATGTTGCCTCTAAAATCAAGGGCGGTAAGAAAAAGAAATCTAAGGTTAAGGTGACCAAGGGTAAAATTTTCATTAACTCTACATATAACAATACTATTGTTTCCGCTACCGATATGACCGGGAATGTTCTTATGTGGAGCAGCGCGGGAAAAATTGGCTTTAAGGGTTCCAAAAAATCCACGCCTTATGCCGGACAACGCACTATGGAAGATATGTTGGCTCGCTTAAAAGAACGGGGTTTGAACGAAGTTGATGTTTTAATCAAAGGCATAGGCTCCGGTAGAGAATCAGCCGTTCGCGCCTTACAAGGCAGTGGTCTAAACGTTTTAACTATAAAAGATCAAACTCCAATTCCTCACGGCGGAGTCAGACCAAAGAAACCGAGAAGAGTCTAAACATAATTAAAAATGCAAAAATCAAAGTTGAAAATATATTGTCTGCTTCGCAAAACAGCTATTAAGAGTCGCTAAGCGACACCATAATTTTAAACTTTGATATTTAACTTTTAAATTTTTTATGAGATATACCGGACCAAAAGCCAAAAAAGCCAGACGCCTGGGCATGGCCTTTACGCCAAAAGATGCCAAGGTGTTGCAAAAAAGAAACTTCGCTCCCGGCCAACACGGCCAAAACAGAGTGAGGTTGTCTGAATATGGTTTGCAATTGCGTGAAAAGCAAAAAGCTAAAATCGCCTACGGTGTTATGGAGAGGCAATTTGAAACTTATTTCAACAAAGCCTTAAAACAAGTCGGCGTCACCGGTGACAACTTGCTGAAAATGCTGGAAATGCGCTTGGACAATATTGTTTACCGTTTAGGTTTTGCGGAAACCCGCGCTCAGGCTAGGCAATTGGTTAACCACGGTTTCTTTGAAGTTAACGGTAAAAAAGTAGACATTGCTTCTTATCAGGTAAAAGTTGGCGATGTAGTTGCGGTTCGCACCGGCAAACAGAAAAAAGGTTATTTTGAAAAGATTAAAGACAAGTTGAAGAATTTTCAAACTTTAGACTGGCTGCAAGTCAATCCCGCTGCCTTCTCCGGAAAAGTTTTAAGCTCTCCGGTCATAGACGGTTTGGGGCATCAAATTAACACCCAGCTGATTGTTGAACACTACAGCCGTACCTAAGCCAAATTTTAAAACAAAAATTTTAAAAACATTTAATTATTTTATTTGGGATGTTGCCTCTGGTAGGCAATTATATTCCTATTTAATCCCTGGAGGTTAAATTTTATGGAAGCAATCTCTCTGCCAAATCAAGCCAAGGTCAACGACTTAGGCGAAAATAAGTACAGTGTTATTCTAGAGCCGCTTTATCCCGGTTATGGTGTTACCATTGGTAATACAATGCGCAGAGTTTTACTGTCTTCTATGCCGGGCTCTGCCGTAACCTCCGTTAAAATAAAATTTGTTGACCACGAATTTTCCACCATTCCTCACGTCAAAGAAGATGTCATTCAAATAATTTTGTCTTTAAAACAGCTACGCGTTAAGAGTTTTAGCGCCGAACCGGTCAAGTTGTCCTTAAAGGTTAAAGGTGAAAAAGTTGTTACCGCCGCCGACATTAAAGAAACCGACCAGGTTCAGGTAATTAACAAAGATTTGCATATTGCCACTTTGGACAGTAAAAATTCCGAACTTGATATGGAATTGACTGTTGAGCAGGGTCGCGGTTATGTACCGGTGGAAGCCAGAGAAAATCTTAAGCCGGAAGTCGGCGTTATTGCCATAGACGCGATTTTTACTCCGGTTCGTTCCGTTCACTTCGACGTTTCTAACGTTCGCGTTGGACAACTTACCAACTTTGACAAGCTGGAAATTGTTATGGAAACCGACGGTTCCATTTCCGGGCAAGAAGCTACAGACATTGCCGCCCATATTTTAGTTGACCACTTTACCATGTTATTCTCTAACGATTTTACCAAAGTGGAATCTGCCGTTTCGGCCGAGCCGGAAGCAGTTACCGTAGTTGGCGAAGAAACCGTTGCCGAAGACGGAGTTGAAAACGAAATTCAGGCTTCCGCCCTTTCCACCAGAGCCAAGAACGCTTTGGGCAAAAACGGGATTACCAGCATGGCGGCTTTGGAAGCTTTGTCCACCGACGAGATAAATAATTTGAGTGGCTTGGGCGACAAAACTATTAAAGAAATTCTGGAATTTTTAAAGAGATAGAGACAATGAAAGTATAAACGTCAAAACGATGCGGAAACATCGTCCCGAAATACAGAGGGATCCCTCGTAAAACTCGGGATGGCAAATGGCCATTTTGAACTTTGATTTTTAAACTTTGAATTACTATTATGAGGCACCAAAAAAAGAAGAAATTTGGCAAAGGAATGGATCACAGAAGGAAACTTTTGCGCACTTTGGCATCTTCACTATTTTTATACGAAAAAATCCAGACTACTTATTCCAACGCCAGAGCTGTTAAGCCTTACGCGGAAAAAGCTATTACCAGAGCAAAAGACAGTTCCTTGCACAGTCGCCGTTTGCTGCTTAGCCTCTTAACCCCAATGGCTGCTAAAAAAGCCATTGAAGTATTGGGGCCGAAATTTAAAGAAAGAAAAGGCGGCTATACCAGGTTAACCAAGCTCAACGACCCGAAAGCCGGAGCCTCTAAAGCATTATTAGAATTAGTAGAATAATAATTTCCCAAGAGAATATTTATGAAATCTCAAAAGTCAACATTACCACAAAAAGTTCAGCGCAAATGGCATGAAATAGACCTGTCCGCCCAACCAATGGGTCGGGCCGCTACTCAAATTGCCAATTTTCTGCGCGGCAAACACAAGAGAGACTTTATGCCCCATGTGGATATGGGTGACTATGTTGTGGCTATAAACGTAGACAAGCTTAAACTCAGCGGCAGAAAAATTCAGCAAAAACAGTATTTCCACCACTCCGGTTACTTGGGCGGCATTAAAACTACAGCCTTAAAAGATTTAATTCAGAAAAGCCCGGAAGATGTTTTAAAGCGCGCAGTCTTTAGCATGATAGACGACGTAAAATTCCGCAAGAAAATTATGTCCCGCTTGAAAGTTGTTAAAGGCAGCAAGCACGAATATAAAATAGAGAAATAACTATTACTAATCCTTTGTCCATAATCCTTAAAGAAATGCATTTGCACTGCTCAAGGATAAAAGATCAAAGATAAATGATAAACTATGCCCACTAAGCCCACCACCAAAAGCGCCAAAGCCCCGGCTGTAAAAAAGCCCCGCGCCACGGCTCATAAGAAAGTTGCCCCAGCGGAAGCTGAAGTTTCGGCTCCGGAAGTTGTTGTTGCCAAACCGGTTTTGGAAAAGAAATCTATTGGCAAAGGCAAATATGTTTTTGCCACCGGCCGCAGAAAAACCGCGGTTGCCAACGTTAGATTATTTGAAGGCAAAGGCGACAGCACTGTAAACAAATTGCCTTTGGCGGTTTATTTTGGTTATACCTATTTCCAGGAAGAAATTAAAAAGCCTTTTGAAACTACCGGCTTACTTAATGATTACCACTTTACCGCGCACGTTAACGGCGGCGGACATCACTCCCAGGCTCAAGCTTTAATGCACGGCGTTTCCGTGGCTTTGGGCAAGATTTCCGAAGAAGTCAGGCGCGTGTTAAAAAAGAATGGCCTGCTTACCCGCGATGACCGCAAAAAAGAAAGAAAGAAGCCAGGTCTCAAACGTGCCCGTCGCTCCCCACAGTGGGCAAAACGTTAAACGCTTATTGGCACTAATCTCCTATGTTGTTTAAAAACATCATAGTTCATAAAAACGACCAGAAAACTAGGCCCCGGCCTAGTTTTCTTATTTTCTCACTTGAGTTTAGACGGTTAAAATAAGCTGTATGTTATAATGGTACATATGGATTTACAAGATCTTAAATTAGTTAACTTGGGTATTAAGAAAAACGAACTAGGAAGAATCTTTAGTTTTGTTGATTTTGGCAACATTAACTACTGGTTTGAAAGAGATGAAAGGGATGGTAAAGGGAATGTTTTACCGTCTGGTTCTAAATTAACTATCGACATCGAGAAACTCTCTAGCTTTATTAACAAGTTTGCCGAAAAGAAAAGATTTTATTTTGGATTAGATAGCGAAAATAAAAAGTCAATTAGGATTATTTCAAAAGCAAGAGGGTGCTTTGATTATACAGGCACTAAACCAATTCAATGGATAAAGCATTATTTAACTGATGTAGAAGCTAAGTCAAATACTAGGTCTGTTAACAAAGATTTAGAGGGGAGTTATATTTATATCCCAAAATGTAACTTTGATGTAGAAATGTCAGTTGATGCCATGAAGTTATTGGATTATTATGACACCTTTTGCCTCTGGTCCAGTGATTCAGATTTTGCTTATCTATTGAACCACTTAGTAAAAAAAGGTAAGAAAGTAATACTTATAAGCTCAGGACATGTTTCCCACCAATTAAAATCAGTAGTCTCTGTAAATATAAATGGGCAGCAAATAAAGGCTGAAATTACACAGACAATAGAAAAACCCCGCCTTTTATAGCGGAGTTTGGATCTCGGACCTACAGCTGTAGGCAAGGTAATAGAAAAACTATTACAACCGTATTATACAACCGTTCTTGTAAGGAGTCAAGGTGGAAAACTAACAAATCTTATAAGTAATTTAATCCCTGTATAGAGCAGTTTAGGATCCTAAAAAACGTTTACCAAGGAGGAGTTTTGTTACTTTTTGCTTAATTTTTGGTATAATATAGGTAAAGCAAAATAATTAAAATCAATATATATGGAAAATACATTTCCCAAGTGGTTAGTTTCGGGTTTAGGGGCGCTGCTTATTGCCTTTGTGGCGTTGCTGATAATCCAACAGGGTTATAATTTAAAGACTTTAGTTAAGAATCAGAAGCCGGCAAATACTATTTCGGTTTCGGCTGAGGGTAAAATTAAAGCCGTGCCGGATTTAGCTACTGTGAACATTGGAGTAATGACCCAAGGTAATACGGCCGCGGAAGTAAAAGACGGCAACAACACAAAAATTAACAAGATTATAGAGTTTGTAAAAGCCCAAGGCATAAGCTCGGAAGACATTAAAACATCTCAGTTTAGTTTTTACCCGCAGCAAAACTGGCAAAATGGCAAGGGAACAATTATTGGGTACCAAGGCGACCAAACCATTACAGTTAAAGTTAAGGGTGTAGATAAATCCCAGGATGTTTTAGAAAAAATCTTGGACGGTTCTGTGAACAGTGGAGCAAATCAAATTCAAGGCGTAAATTTTGGTTATGAGAATCCGGAAAATGTTCAGCAAGAAGCCAGAAAATTAGCTATAGATAACGCTAAGACTAAAGCTCAAGGTTTGGCTAAGGAGGCCGGGCTAACTTTAGGAAAAGTTGTAAGCATTGCCGAAACCGGTTCTTATATGCCGGGAGTAATGAGTTATGCCGATTCAGCGTATGGCATGGGTGGCGGGGGAGTAGCAATGCAAAAATCAGTAGCGCCAAATGTTGAACCCGGAAGCCAGGAAATTACCGAGAGTATGACCGTGGTGTTTGAAGTCAAATAAAAAAAAACAGATTTACAGATACCTACAGATAAAAAAACATCACCCTTTGGGTGATGTTTTTTGTTGCGCCAAGCAAACTCATAAGCCGAATTCTGTTTTAAAATAATCATCTATCTTGTCCCAATGTTGCCACAGGGATCGAGCAGCCTACCAAATTTGGCCTTGCACTCAAGTAAGGATTTGGCCGTTTCACTCCCGCATTACTGCGGGAACAGTCCCAATACATATTGGGACTACTTAGCCTTTCGGCATCAGTCGTTTCTGTTCGCACCTCTAGGATTACTCCCGACGGGAATTACCCGCTACCATTCTTGATAACTCTATAGAGGTTATCAAATAAGTGTTCGGACTTTCCTCCCCACTCTTTGAATAAATCCAAAGGGCAGAGCGATTATTCGGTTTGCTTGGAGCAGTTAGTATAGTAGCATTATTTGACATTAATGTCAATATATAGTGTAATATAACCCTTTTTCTTAAGGAACGGACGTGATATAATAAGGAATATGAAAAAGACCGAGCTAATTTTTAACCTAATTTCGGTGCCAATGGACGCTATTTCACTACTTATAGCGGGAATTGCGTCTTTTTATTTGCGCCAAAAAACCACTACTATTGTTGGTCCGATTATTTACCAGCTAGATTTAAATAATTTCCTTTCTGTGGTCTACCGGCTAATTCTTTTTTTAATAATAATTTTTGCCCTGCTCGGGCTATATAACCTTAAAGGAACAAGGAAATTTATTTCCGAATCAGCCAGAATTGTAATTGGCATCTCACTTGGGTTGTTAGTAGTAATACTGTTATTCTTTTTTAACCAAAATATTTTTCCTTCCCGGTTTATAATTTTAGCCACTTGGGGTTTGGGAATTGTTTTTGTCATTTTAGGCCGGCTGATTTTAAAACTTATTCAAACTTTTTTGTTTGCTAAAAATATTGGCCTACACAAACTGGTAATTATTTCCGGCGGCAGCGAAGCGGGAATTATTGAAAGCGTTTATAAAAGTCGGCGACACGGTTATCAGGTAGTGGCCGAATTGCCTTTTTCCGAACACCTCTTGGAAAAATTAGAAACTTTTTATAACAACCGACAAGTAGACGAAATTTTACAAACTAATTCTTCTTTAAACGACGCCGACAATTTAAAACTGGTACAGTTTGCCCGCGGCAAGGGCTTAAGTTTTAGTTTTGTACCTAACCTATTTGAAGTTCAAAGAAATATTGTGGAAACAAACCAAATAAGCGGCATCCCGGTAATAAGCCTAAAAAATACACCGCTGGACGGCTGGGGCAAAGTCAGTAAAAGATTTTTGGACGTTTTAGCCAGTCTGGTCTGTTTAATTTTAACCTCACCATTGTTTTTAATTATTGCCATAGCAATTAAGTTGGATTCATCCGGAAAAGTTATTTATGGAGCCATGCGCGGCGGCCGTGGCAAAGATTTTAGGTTCTATAAGTTTCGCAGTATGTTTAAACATTTAAGCGTGGGTGAAGAATTTGGCGGCCGGGAAGCCGAAAAAGTTCGCCAAGAGTTATGGAAAAAGAATGACCGAGGCGGCGAAAGCGGGCCATTTTTAAAAATTAAAGACGACCCTAGAGTGACAAAAGTTGGCAAGTTTTTACGCCGCAGCAAGCTGGACGAAATTCCGCAGTTTTGGAATGTGTTAAAAGGGGATATGAGTATGGTTGGCCCTAGGGCTCACGTTTTGGACGAGGTGGGCAAGTATCGCGACCGTTACCCGCGAATGTTTAGCATTAAGCCGGGAATTTTTGGCCTGTCTCAAATCGCCCAAGTGTCCTGGCCGGATTTACCATTTGACGAGGAAATTCGCTTAAATACTTTTTACATTGAAAATTGGTCTTTGTGGTTAGATATAAAAATTTTAGCCAAGAGTTTTTGGCTGCTGTTTTTTGCTAAGAAACCGAAAGCAGACTACTAAGGATTGAACAAAATTAAGTAAAATTGACCATAATTTAATAAGTCGGTCAATTAAGGTCATTATGGTTAATGCCGGTAAATTAAATATTGCAATTGCCCATGACAGCTTAACGCAGTTAGGTGGCGCGGAGCGAGTGCTGGAGGCTTTACACGAAATGTATCCGCAGGCTCCGGTTTTTGTTTTGGCCATTGACCAAAATTTAAAGGACAAGTATAAGACTTGGGACATCCGCACCTCCTGGCTGCAAATTTTTTACAACTTTATTCCGAAATTACAGTATTGGCTGCCCTTTATTCCGCTTGCCGTGTGGTCTTTGGATTTTAGAGGGTTCGATGTTGTTATTTCTTCCAGTTCCGGGTTTGTAAAAAATATCCGGGTAAAAAAACCGGCTGTGCATATTAATTACTGCCATACGCCAACCAGGTTTTTATGGAGCGAGCCGAAATATGTTGACCAGGAAGCGCCAAAATTATTAAGACCAGTGGTCAAATTATTTTTGTCTTGGATGAAAAAATGGGACTATAAAGGCGCGCAAAAAGTAAACTACTTTATTGCCAATTCCCTGGAAGTCCAAAAACGCATTAAAGAGTATTATCATCGCGACAGTAAAATTATTTATCCGTTTATAGATGTAGGTTTTTGGCAACCTAGTGAGCGGCGTCATTCTGACGCCGAGTTAGACGAGGCGGAAGAATCTCAAAACAAGCATCCAGAGATCCTTCACCGAACAAGTCGGTATCAGGATGACGCCGGGGAAAAAACCTATTTTCTTTTAGCCGGCCGCCTGCAGGCGCACAAAAAAAATGACCTGATTGTGGAAGCATTTAACGAACTAGGCCTGCCGCTGCATGTTGTGGGAACGGGCAGGCAGGAAGAATATTTAAAGTCCATTGCCCAGCAAAATGTGAGTTTTTACGGCAAGGTTTCCGACGAAGAATTAAGGAAGCAATATGCCGGAGCCTTGGCCTTTATTTACCCTCAGGTGGAAGATTTTGGCATTATGCCGCTGGAAGCGGCAGCCTGCGGTACTCCAACCCTCACCTTTGCTAAAGGCGGTAGCCTGGAAACAGTTGTGGCCGGTCAAACCGGGGAATTTTTTTACAGCTACGACAAAGAAGAAATTAAACGAGCTATTCGCTCCTGGCAACCGGAAAAATATAATTTAGAAACTCTACAATCTCAAGCTAAAAAATTCAGCAAGGAACAATTTAAGCAAAAGTTTGTTAATCAAATCGAGTCGATTTACTAATGAAAATTGCTATTGATTTAAGAAGTTTGTCTTCGGGGAGTATTTCCGGCGTGGAAAATTACACCCTTAACTTGCTGGACAGTTTGCTGTCGCAGGATAAAGACAATCAATACACTTTGTTTTACAATTCCTTTTCCGACCGGAGCGAGCCGGGTGATTTTCATTTTGTAAATTCCAAAGTGGTGCGCAGCCGCTGGCCAAATAAAATTTTAAATGTCGGCTTAAAGTTTGGGCTAATTAATTTGGAACGTTTGGCCGGCAAGTTTGATTTGCTGTTTATGCCGAACTTAAACCAGTATTCCATTTTGCCCGGTGCCAAACTGGCCATTACCGTGCACGATTTGTCGCCAATTTTAACACCTGAATTTTACGACATAAGAAGGCAAATTTGGCATAAATTTTTAAACTACAAAAAAGCATTCGCGCGCGCCAATGTTTTATTTACCGTTTCGGAACATACCAAAAAAGATTTAATCCGGGTATTTAATGTGCCGGAAAACAAAATTAAAGTTGTTTACCCCGGCATTGACCACAGCGTATTTAACCCGCACATATCCCCGGAAAAACAAAAGCAAGTAAGGAACCGTTACGAACTGCCCGGTGATTTTTATTTATTTTTAAGCACAATAGAACCAAGAAAAAATTTGGCTACGGTGATTAAGGCTTTTGAAAATTTGAATAACAACGCTTGGCTGGTAATTGCCGGACGTCCCGGTTGGAAATTCCGCCAAGACTTAAAACTGATTAAACGAAGCAAAAAAAATGCTAAAATAAGATATATTGGTTATGTAGCGGAAAATGACAAGCCGGCACTTATTAAACTGGCGCAGGCTTTGGTTTACCCGAGTTTTTATGAAGGTTTTGGCTTCCAGCCTTTGGAAGCCATGGCCATTGGCACGCCGGTAATTGCAAGTCAAATAACATCCTTGCCGGAAGTTTGCGGCCAGTCCGCGCTTTTAGTTAACCCATACAGCCAGCAAGATGTTTCCGAGGCGATGGAAAATATTTTTTCTAATTTAGAATTAAGGCAGCAGCTGGTGGCTAAAGGTTTAGCCCAAGCCCAAAAATTTTCTTGGGGTCAGGCCGGCGCAAAAGTTCTCCAGAATTTAAAACAGCTTTAATATGGCCAAAAGAATCGGCATAGACATTCGCATATTTGGTTATCAAAATGGCGGCATTGGCCGTTACTGTTTTGAACTTGTGCCAAAAATTTTAGAACTGGACAAAGACAACCAGTATTTTTTATTTTACAACAAGCATACCGTCAGCCAAAAAGATCTGGCTATTTTTAAACCATTTTCCAAAGTCCAACTGGTGGAAACCGCTATTCGGCATTATTCGGTGGGTGAACAAACAGTATTTTTAAAGTTGCTTAACTCCTATAATTTAGACCTGGTACACTTTCCGAATTTTAACGTGCCCTTTTGGTATAAAAAACCGTTTGTGGTTACCATTCACGATATGGTGCATCACAAAATTAGCGGCGCGAAAAAAAGCCATCTCTTGCACTTTTTAGCCTATAAAAAAATTATCCAGCGCGCGGCGCAAAATTCCGCTGGCATTATTACCGTCTCGGAATATTCCAAAAAAGATATTGCTCATTTTTTGCAAGTTCCACCGGAAAAAATTTCCGTAATATACGAAGCCAGCTCGCTGGAAGCCGATGTCGCGCCGCAAGAAGTTGATATTGTAAAAAAAAGATACTTGCTTAACAAGCCATATTTGTTATTTGTCGGCGTTTTGGAACGCAAGAAAAATCTGATTAATTTAACTCGCGGGTTCGACGTCTTTTTACAAAAATACAAAAGCAATATAGATCTGGTTATTGTCGGCAAGGCAGACAAACACTATCCCGAAATCCGCCATAAAGCATTGGACATTAAAAACCCCGGGCATTTGGTGTTTACTGGTCAAGTGGACGACCGCGAGCTAAAAGCCCTGTATAAGGGCGCCTATGCGTTCATTTCTGCCTCATTGCACGAAGGTTTTGGCTTGCCTGGGGTAGAAGCGCTGTCTTTTGGCCTGCCCCTGCTGGTTTCCAATATTGCCGTATTTAATGAAATTTACGACAACGCCGCGCTTTATTTTGACCCATTAAGCCCGGAAGATATTGCGGAAAAAATAAATCTACTGGTTCGCGACGAAAAGTTTTACGGACAAATTCAGGAAAAAAGTTTCGCCAGAAGCCAACATTTCAGCTGGGACGAAGCAGCTAAAAAAACTTTACACTTATATCAAACCCATTTATGAGAATTTTACTTGCCGGCGGCGGCAGCGGCGGACCGGTAGCACCTTTGCTTTCCGTGGCCAAAAAAATACATTCCTTGCATAAGTCCAGCAATTTTTTGCTGGTCGGCACTAACAATGGCCCGGAACAGCAAATGGCCGAAGCCGCGAATATTCCGTTTGTGGCAATTCCGGCCGGCAAACTGCGCCGCTATTTTTCCTGGGCGAATTTTTTGTCGCCGTTTTTGGTTGTGGCAGGAATGTATAAAGCTCATGGCATTTTAAAAAGTTTTCGTCCGAATTGTGTGTTTGCCGCCGGCAGTTTTGTTCAAGTGCCGGTGGTTTGGATGGCTAAATTTTTAAACATTCCGGTAGTAATTCATCAGCAAGATTTAGTTCCCGGCTTGGCCAATAAGCTGTGCCAACTGGCCGCGGACAAAATTACCGTAACATTTCCGGAAAGCTTAAAAGAATTTTCTTCCAACTTAGGTTTGCTGTATAAAAAAAATTCCGACAAAGTTGTGTTAACCGGCAACCCTTTTCGGGAAGAGTTAGCAGACGGCCAAATTGAGCGTGCAAGAAAAACTTTTGGTTTAAACTCAAATCTTCCCACTTTGTTAGTTTTGGGCGGCGGCACCGGAGCGGAATTTTTTAACACTTTAATTAGCGGG
The DNA here is from genome assembly GCA_964520505.1 of uncultured Candidatus Saccharibacteria bacterium. Lineage (GTDB taxonomy): Bacteria > Patescibacteriota > Doudnabacteria > UBA920 > UBA920 > PALSA-1336. The sequence continues at coordinate 76,275 of CAZFQP010000004.1, forward strand.
TGCTTGCCCAATTTGGCCAAGACCGTACAAATTATTCATGTTACCGGCAAAAATAAAACCGCGGGCGCGCCGTGTGAAAATTACCATTCTTACGAATTCCTTAACGGACAAGATTTAGCCGATGCTTATGCCGCGGCCAATATGGTGCTTAGCCGCGCCGGACTTTCCACTATTACTGAGCTTTCCAACTTATCCAAAATGAGCATAATAATTCCTATGCCCAACAGCCACCAGGAAGTTAACGCCGGCTATGTGCTAGAAAAACAGGCAGCAATTGTTTTGCGGCAAAGCCGGGTGACATCTACCGGGTTTAATAGTTTGATTCGCAAATTGTTATTTGCCCAAGAAGCCAAAAAATTATTGGAACAAAACATTGGCGACTTGGTTTTAAAAAATGCCACCAAAAAAATTGCCGACATAATTATTACGTTAAGCGACAAACATATTTATGGAAAGTAACGCGAGTAAACCAAAATTCGGCTTGGCTTTATCGGGCAGCGGCAACCGCAGCGCTTTTTACATTGGCTTTTTGGAATATTTGGACGAAATTAATTTAAAGCCCGACTACATTACCGCCTGCAGCGGCGGCAGTATGGTGGCGGCTGCTTATGCTTGCGGCTCGTTAGCTGAATTTAAAAAATTAGCTTTGGGTTTAACGCCGGATTCCTTAAAAAATTATATGGTCCGGTCAAAGGGTGGCGGCATTTTTAATGTGGATTTGTTTGAAGAAGCTTTACGTGAATACACCAAGGGACTAAATTTTGAAGAAGTGCGCCCGCTAATGGGTTTTGTGGCCGTAGATATTGAAAGCGGGGAAAAGGTATTGCTTTCTATGGGAGATATTGCCAAAGCCGCCAGAATTTCCTGCACTTTGCCGGGGATTTTTGAACCTGTAAAGTGGGGAGAAAAAACTTTGGTGGACGGGGGACTGCTTACTATGGTCCCGAGCGACTTTTTAAAACAAGCGGGGATGGATGTGACCGTTGGCATAAATATGCGCGGCACCAAACATATTTTTACGGAAACCCAAATTAACGCCAAAAAAGTTTTAAATTTTTTTAAGAAAATTTTACTAATAAACGGTTTAGGCAGCCTGCTAAATAGCGTGTTTAAAGAAGACCCGACTGACAACAGTAAAATTCCGGGAATTTTTGAAGTCATTGGCAAAAGTATGGATCTTGCCATTGCGGCAAATAAAAATTCGGAAAATTCTGAAGCTGATTGTGATTTAACAATTATTTCTCCTTTGCCGAAATCCGGCAAAGATGAATTTAATCCGGAAATTAGTTTGTTTTACTATCAAAAGGGCAGGGAGACAGCCGCGGAGTACGCCCCTAAAATTTTAGAATTAATCAAAGCTAAAATATGACGGAAGATATAAACATTCAAGAAATTTTAAACAATCCTACGGCCAAAATTTATTTTGTCGGTATTGGCGGTATTGCTATGTCGGCTGTGGCCAGTATTGCAGCTAAGCTGGGCTATGAGGTTTCCGGTTCCGATTCCAAGGAGCTATATTCGCCGGCCAAAGAAGTTTTAACTGATTCCGGAGTTAAATTTAACTTAGGCTACAACGCCACGAATATTTCTATCGGCATAGATTTGTTTATTCTCTCTGCCGGGGAAGATTTAAATAACCCGGAAGTTAAAGAAATTGTAGAGAAAAATTTACCACGCACGTCTTTTGCGGAGTTGCTTTATGTTTTAAGCAAAGATAAATTGCGCGTTGTTGTGGCCGGCACGCACGGGAAATCTACCACCACCGGATTTTTAGGCCACGTGTTTAAAAATTTGGACGATAGTTCGTTTATGGCCGGCGG
>CAZFQP010000005.1:0-57503 GCA_964520505.1 uncultured Candidatus Saccharibacteria bacterium
AGCAAAACCGAAGCCCTCGACATCCTAAAAACCGAACTAAAACCCGGTGACGTCGTCATAATAATGGCCGTAGGCTCCTTCAACCGCCTAGCCTATGAACTTAAGGAAGTAATATAAAAATAATTATATGTTAGTTTTTATTGACGATTCCGGAGATGCCGGCTTTAAACTTGAAAAAGGTTCAACTAATTTTTTTATTATTGCTATGGTTGTGTTCGATGATGAGTTGGAAGCGGAAAAGGTTGCCGTCGCCATTAAAGAATTAAGAAGAAGTTTGGGCTGGGAAAATTATAGAGAGTTCAGATTTTTTAAACTCTCAAGAGATATTAGACTAAAGTTTCTAAAAGCTATTTCACATTTTGATTTTCGAGTTAGGGCTTTGGTTGTTGAAAAAAAATTAATTCGAAGTGACGAACTTCGCAATAAAAAAGACAAATTTTACAGTTACTTTATTAAAGAAGCTTTAAAACACAATGGCGGAAAAATTTTAAATGCAAAAATAAAAATTGACGGCAGCGGTGATAGGATTTTTAGGAAAAGTTTTCTTGGATACTTGCGCAGAGAATTGAACAGTATTGATCATACAGTCATGAAGCATTGCAAAATGGAAGATTCTAAAAATAATGTTTTAATTCAAATGGCGGATGTCGTTGCTGGTAGTATTCACCGTTATTATTCAGAAAAAAAGGACGCAAAAGATTATAAAATTTTAATAAAAAACCATATTGAGGATGAGTGGAAATTTGGATAATAAAAAAAAGCCCAATTAAGGGCTTTTTCCAACCACGTTCCTAGATTAGTGTCCTAATCACGCCACCATACGGAGACAGTTCGGAGTACAGGTTTTTGTATGCCTATTATACCATATCCACTACCAAGTTGTCCACAAGGTACGAAAGTGCTAAAATAAGCGGGTAATGGCTAATAAAATGCGTAATAAGAGTTTTACGTATGCCTATAAAAAACATACACAAAATTGAACAACCCAGAGAGCGATTAATTAAATACGGAGCGGGCAAGTTAAATAATCCCGATCTCCTGGCTATTTTATTGCATACCGGTCCAAAGGGGACAGGAGTAATGGAACTTGCGGCTAAAATTTTTAAACAATTTCCGGAAAACAAACTGGCTAACGCGAGTTTTAAGGAACTAAAAAATATCCACGGCATTGGCCCGGCCAAGGCTTGTGAAATTGTGGCAATGTTTGAACTTGGCCGTAGACTGCTTTTGGACAAGCCGGCGGCGTTAATTATTTCACCAAGGGAAGTTTGGGATCAGCTTAAAGATATTCGGACAAACAAAAAGGAACACTTTGTTGTGTTCTTTTTAAATACCCAAAACCAGGAAATTCAGCGAGAGCTTGTATCTGTTGGCACACTAAATGCTTCTTTAATCCACCCGCGCGAAGTGTTTGAACCGGCTATAAAACATTTAGCCGCGCACGTTATACTTGCCCACAACCACCCTTCCGGGAGCCTTGATCCTAGTAATGAAGATATCGCAGTCACCAAACGCCTGTCAGACGCCGGCCGTTTACTGGGAATTGAAGTGCTTGACCAAGTAATCGTCACTGCCAAAGGATACACAAGTTTTAAAGAAAAGAACTTGTTATAGTTTTTTATTGTCATTGCGAGTACATCCGAAGCAATCTCTTATGTGTCATCCCGGACCCCGATCCGGGATCCAGATGATAGGCATGTTTTAATTCTGCGACATGTAACAGTCGGAGCGCTTTTCCGTCTATATTTAGCTATGCGCAAAATCAAAAAAACAATTAAATTAAGACTCAATAGAATTTGCTCATGTTGCGGAAAGCCGCTCGCGGTAATTATATATACAGATAAATCTTACAGAGGCGGACACTATTTTGGAAAGATTCCAATTTCAACAGACAAAGAGTGGAAAAAGGCAATAAAGGCTGGCACCAAGCCATGGAATTTTCATGGTACTATTTTACAAGTAATGAAAAAAGACCCTGTGCCTTACAAGTTACTTGAGGATTGGGAATGCTCTAAGTGTTATTGGAAAAGATAATGTCTTAAGTTATTACTTTATATATACCCGCCCAAACGCGGGTTTTGTTGTATTTTGAGTGGAAAAAGAGTAAAATTATAAAGTGAATATTAGCTCCTAAAGAGTGGGCTCCCAATTAAACATTAGTAATAAATGCAAAATAATAAATCAAATTTAAACACAACTAAAGAACAAGAGCGAGCAGAGCTTCATAGGGCTATTTGGCAGATTGCCAATGACTTGAGGGGAAGCGTAGATGGTTGGGATTTTAAGCAATATGTGTTAGGAATACTTTTTTATCGTTTTATTAGCGAAAATCTTACTAACTATATTAATACTGACGAACATCGGTCGGGGAAAAAAGATTTTGATTACACTAAACTTTCAGACAAAGAAGCGGAGTTTGGTCGCGCTGACACTGTAAAAGAAAAGGGGTTTTATATTTTACCCAGCGAGTTATTTGTTAATGTTCGCAAAAATGCTCGCAATGACGCGAACTTAAACGAAACACTTTCGAATATTTTTAGTAATATTGAAAACTCCGCGAAAGGCTCAAGCAGTGAAGACGACTTAAAAGGACTGTTTGATGACTTAGATGTTAATTCGAATAAACTTGGTGCTAATGTTGAAAAAAGAAATCAAAGGTTAGTTAAACTCTTAGAAGCTATTGGCGATTTACGTCTTGGTGATTATGGAGATAATACAATTGATGCATTCGGCGATGCCTATGAGTTTCTTATGACTATGTATGCTTCCAATGCCGGCAAGTCCGGAGGAGAATTTTTTACTCCTCAGGAAGTAAGTGAGCTCCTTGCAGAAATTACCACCGTTGGTAAAAAAGAAGTTAACAAAGTTTATGATCCTGCCTGTGGTTCAGGTTCTTTACTTCTTAAATTTTCCAAAGTTCTCGGTAAGGAAAATGTCCGGCAAGGTTTCTTCGGTCAGGAAATAAACCTTACTACATACAACCTTTGCCGTATTAATATGTTCCTGCACGATATTAATTATAATAATTTTGACATTGCTCACGGCGACACGCTTATTGACCCAAAACATTGGGACGACGAGCCGTTTGATGCCATAGTTTCTAATCCGCCATACTCCATTAAGTGGGAAGGCGATGCAAACCCACTTTTAATAAATGATCCTCGTTTTTCTCCTGCCGGAGTTCTTGCCCCAAAAAGCAAGGCCGATTTGGCATTTACTATGCATATGCTTTCCTGGCTTTCAACAAGCGGTACTGCGGCTATTGTTGAGTTTCCTGGCGTTCTTTACCGCGGGGGAGCTGAACAAAAAATTCGTAAATATTTAATTGATAACAACTATGTTGATGCGGTTATCCAATTACCGCCCGATCTTTTTTTTGGGACAACAATAGCAACTTGTGTTGTAATTTTAAAAAAGAGCAAAAAAGACAATAAAACTTTGTTTATTGATGCTTCGGCTGAGTTTGTGAGAGGTGGTAATAAAAATAAATTAAGTGAAGAAAACCGCAAAAAGATTCTCAATGCTTTTATTGAACGTAAAGATGTAGAATACTTTGTAAAAGTTGTAGATAACAAAGTAATTTCCGAAAACGACTACAATATAGCTGTTTCAAGCTATGTTACCGCAGAAGACACTCGCGAAATAGTAGACATAACCACCCTCAATGCAGAAATTACTAAGATAGTTGCAAGACAAAACGAACTTCGCACGGCGATTGATAAGATTGTGGCGAATATTGAAAATTAAGTATAAGTATTATATGGAAAATGAAAATTTAAAACAGAACAACCATGGTCCAAATAAAATTGCACATCTACAAATGATTCAAGGCGTAATTGACAGAATGGGCGGTAATTTATTTTATCTACGTGGGTGGTCAATTACTTTGCTCGCAGGTCTTTTTGCTTTTTCTACATCTGGAATTTTACCAGATGGTAAATGGTCAATTTTTCTATTAGTGATTTTATTATTTCTATTTTGGGTTTTGGATGGTTATTTCCTTTCTCTAGAACGATGTTTTAGAGATTTGTATGATAAAATACGAAAAACAAATGAGAACGAAATTGATTTTTCAATGAATATTAGTGAGTTTATAAAATTACGAGACAGATCTCCATTACGAACCATGTTCAGACCAACATTATTTTGGTTTTACGGAATACTTTTAATTTCTATGTCAATAATTATGAAATTAACTTGGTAAAAATATGGCAAAAATATTTATTAGCTATAAATATGGGGATAAATATGTGGGGCAGCATAATTCTTATAATCACACTGAGTGGTTACTCGATTCAGAAAATGGCAATTACTTAACAGCAAGAGATTATGTGACTTATTTAATGGAAAAAGTTTTAACAGACCATACAAATAAAGCAGAAAAAGATGATGAAGATCTTAGCTATCTTACTGAGGAAACGATACAGAAAAAATTATATGATAGAATCTACGATAGCACCGTAACTATAATTTTGCTTTCCAAAAATATGAAAGAATCCAAAGAGGAAAAATTGCAATGGATTCCGCGTGAAATTTCTTATTCTCTTAGAGAGAAAACAAAAGAAGATAGGACTAGTTATACAAATGGGATTTTAGTGGTGGCTTTGCCTGATGAAAAAGATAATTATGATCACGCAGTAATTAATAAAAATTGTGGGGTGAGAAGTTGGCAAACGGGATCATTTTTCAAAATCATTTATAAAAATATGTTTAATAGGAAAGACAAAAAACAAACAATGTGCGATTCTTGTTTTAATTATCACCACAACGGAGATGATCACTCATACATTCATCCGGTTAAATGGGATGATTTTATAAAAGATCATAATAAATATATTAATTTTGTTTTAAATTTAAAGGAAAGACTTGATGAATTTGAATTGACTAAGATTCACGATTAATATGGCCAAACATACTAGTAAAATTGAAAAATTAATCGCTGAACTCTGTCCGAATGGGGTTGAGTTTAAAAAATTGGGTAAATTAGCAAGTATAGAAACCGGAACCCAGCTAAATAAAACTACAATGGCAAAAACTGGCGATTATCCGGTTTTGAATGGTGGTATAAATCCATCTGGTTTTTATCATGAATTCAATACTGAAGAAAATACAATAGCAATAAGTCAAGGTGGCGCGTCGGCTGGTTATGTAAATTTTGTTACAACAAAATTTTGGGCAGGTGCACATTGTTTTGTCGTAAAACCCACAAATAACGAAGTTAATAACCGGTATTTATATTTTCTTTTAAAAAATGGGCAGGAAAAATTACAAAGCGCAAAATTAGGCGCAGGTATACCAGGACTTAATAAAAAGGAATTACAAAATTTCAAAATTCCTCTGCCACCACTTGCAATTCAAGAAGAAATTGTAAAAATTCTTAATAATTTTACAGAACTAGAAGCAGAACTAGAAGCAGAACTAGAAGCAAGAAAGAAACAGTATGAGCATTATCGCTCTCAGCTTTTGACATTTAAGGAAGAGGGGGGGGTACAATGGGTTAGGCTTAATGATATTGGCACTTTAATCAGAGGAAATGGATTGCAAAAGAAAGATTTTGCTGAAGCTGGCGTTGGTTGCATTCACTATGGGCAAATTTACACATATTACGGAACATTTACTGATAAAACTAAATCATTTGTGTCACCTGAGTTGGCAAAAAAATTGAAAAAAGTACAAAAAGGAGATGTGATAATAACTAACACCAGTGAAAACTTAGAAGATGTTGGTAAAGCGGTTGTTTGGTGCGGAGATAATGAAATTGTAACGGGTGGACACGCAACAATTTTTAAACCAAAAAATATTCTTGGAAAATATTTTGCTTATTACACACAAACTAAAATGTTTTTTGACGAGAAAAGAAAATATGCAAAAGGCACAAAAGTTATAGATGTTTCAGCAAGAGATATGGGTAAAATAAAAATTCCGCTTCCGCCAATTGATATGCAAGAACGAGTTGTGTCAATTCTTGATAAATTTGACGCATTGGTGAACGATATTTCAATAGGTCTGCCGGCGGAGATTAAGGCGCGGAGGCAACAGTATGAATATTATAGAGGAAAACTTTTAACTTTTAAGGAATATGTCAAGTAATTTTAAATACAATTTAGTTTCGGAAAATCCGCAAAGTACTGTGGTGGGTGAGTATGTGGCGGAAACTGCGCGCGTGGCTTATTATCAAAGCGAGGCGGAGTTAGAAAGTGCGTTTATAAAACAACTTGAAACACAGGCATACGATTATTTAAAAATAACGTCGGAGGCTGACTTAATTTTAAATTTACGCAAGCAGTTAGAAAAGCTCAACGGTTTTACTTTTACCAATATTGAATGGGACCATTTTTTTGTTAGTGAATTAGCAAATCCAAATCAGAGTATTGAAGAAAAAACCGCAACAATTCAAGAAGATCATATTAAAAACTTAACCCGCGACGACGGGTCGATTAAGAATATTTACCTGATTAAAAAAGATAATATTCACGACAATAGTTTGCAGGTAATTAATCAATACTCAACCGAAGACGGGCAGAGTTCTAATAGGTATGATGTAACTGTACTTGTAAATGGTTTGCCTCTTATTCATATTGAACTTAAACGCCGTGGAGTTGCCATTAAAGAAGCCTTTAATCAAATTAACCGCTACCAAAGGGAGAGTTTTTGGGCTTCGTCTGGGCTTTTTGAATATGTTCAGTTGTTCGTAATTTCTAACGGAACCCATACCAAGTATTACAGTAATACAACAAGGTTAGAACATATTAAAGAAGCAAACGAAGGCGCAGCGAAAAAAGGGAAAAGAACGAGTAATAGTTTTGAATTTACCAGTTGGTGGGCAGATGCGACTAATCGCCCAATAACTGACCTTATGGATTTTGCAAAAACTTTTTTTGCAAAGCATGTAATTTTAAATATTTTAACCAAGTATTGTGTATTTACTACTGATCGTCTTTTGTTGGTTATGAGGCCGTATCAGATAGTGGCTACTGAAAGAATACTCAGCCGCATAGAAGTGAGTACAAATTATAAAAAACTTGGGACAACGGAAGCGGGTGGATATATTTGGCATACGACAGGATCCGGAAAAACTTTAACTAGTTTTAAAACCGCACAATTGGTTAGTAAATTGCCTTATATCGAAAAGGTATTGTTTGTGGTTGACCGTAAAGATTTGGATTATCAGACAATGCGTGAATACGATAAGTTTGAAAAAGGCGCTGCAAATAGCAATACAAGTACCGCTATTCTTAAAAAACAATTAGAAAATCCAAATTCAAGAATAATTATTACCACAATTCAGAAATTGGATCGATTTATTGGTCGCAATGTAGGGCATAATATTTTTGATGGCCATATAGTTATTATTTTTGACGAATGCCACCGTTCACAGTTTGGCGATATGCATGCGGCAATTGCCAAAGCATTTAAGAACTACCACATTTTTGGGTTTACCGGCACTCCTATTTTTGCAATTAATGCTTCTTCTAGTGGTCGGCCAGACCTAAAAACAACAGAGCAGGCATTTGGTAATAAGTTACATACATATACAATTGTTGATGCGATTGCAGATAAGAACGTCTTACCTTTTAAAGTGGATTATATTTCTACTGTTCATGAAGCTGAAAATATTGAAGATAAAAAAGTAAGCGATATTGATCGTGAGGCAATACTTGCCGCCCCAGAGCGTTTAGAGAATATTGTTCGTTATATTTGCGAACATTTTGACCAAAAAACTAAGCGCAATAGTTATTACAAGATAAAGGAAAGAAGGTTGGCCGGATTCAATTCAATTTTCGCTGTATCTTCTATTGAAATTGCAAAAAAGTATTACGCCGAGTTTAAAAAACAGCTTGCAGATCTACCAAGTGATAAACGACTGAAAGTCGCGACAATCTATAGTTTTGGAGTAAATGATGAAGATGCAGATGGAATGATTGATGAAAACTCAGAAGACACCAGTGGATTGGATGTAAGTTCCAGAGATTTTCTTGAAAACGCTATTGCGGATTATAACGTAATGTTTGGAACCTCATACGATACATCTTCCGATAAATTCCAAAATTACTACAAAGACGTTAGCCAGAGAGTAAAAGATAGAGAAATAGATATACTTATTGTGGTGAATATGTTTTTAACTGGATTTGATGCAACTACTCTAAACACTCTTTGGGTAGACAAGAATTTGCGTTTACATGGCCTTTTGCAGGCTTATTCTCGAACTAATCGAATATTAAATAGTGTAAAGACTTTTGGTAATATTATTTGTTTCCGTAATTTAGAAAAGGCTACCAATGAAGCTATTGCTCTTTTTGGTGACAAAGAAGCAAGCGGCATTGTTCTTCTCAAAGCATACGCTGATTATTACCATGGGTACAAAGATGGGGATAAAGAAGTTCGGGGTTATGAGAGTTTTGTTAAAGAACTTCTCGAAAAATTCCCTGTTGGCCAAAGAATTTTGGGGGAACAAAACCAAAAGGACTTTATAAAATTGTATGGAGCTATTTTACGCCTCCGAAATATATTGGTAACTTTTGATGAATTCGCTGGAAATGAAATATTGACGGAAAGAGATGTACAGGATTATCACAGCATGTACATTGATATTTATAATGAATTTAGAAAGATTGCAGAAGAAGAGAAAGAGAATGTTAATGATGATGTTGTCTTTGAGATGGAGCTTATCAAACAAATTGAAATTAATATTGATTATGTATTAAGTCTTGTTAAAAAATATCATGAAGACCATACTAAGAATCGTGAGCTTTTGATTGATATAAATAAGGCAATTGATTCAAGTGTTGAACTTAGAAACAAGAAAGACCTTATTAATCAATTTATTACATCTTTAAATGTTAATTCTGTTGTCGATAAAGACTGGCAGAAGTTTGTGGAACAGAAGAAGGTTGAAGAATTGGAAAAGATAATCGAAAACGAAAATCTTGATCGAGAAGCTACATATACATTTATAACCAATGCTTTCCGCGATGGCCGTGTGGCGACCACCGGCACAGCAATAACGAAGGTTCTGCCAGCCGTATCCCGCTTTTCTCCAACTGGTGAACGTACGCAGAAACGAGATAGTGTTATTGATAAATTGACAAAATTCTTTGAGAGATTTTTTGATATTTCTGGTGGAAAATTAAACTAAAATAAAACAGCAACTTATTTTATTTATGAAAAAACTTAGTGTAATTCCCGAAGATAAAGTTATTGAGGCTGTTTTGGGGTGGGCTTATAAACAGGGTTGGGGCCTGAGGCCAAAAATTAAACATGGTCACAAGCAGGGGGTGGACTTGGAATTAACCAACGAAAAAACTAAGCACAAGTATTTTATTGAATGTAAAGGTGGGCCTCATGACGAGGTAAATTTTGTTTATTCTTTGGGGCAAATAATCACCCGAATGAACCGCATTCCAAAAGGTGTAAATTATGGTATTGCCTTGCCAACCAAATCTGCTGAAATAGCCAGACGAAGAATTCCAAAAGGCTTTGCAACCAGAAATAAATTAACCATATTTTCAGTATCGAATTCTGGGGTTGTGAAAAGATTTGTGCCAACTGAATTTTAATTTAGGAAAATAAATGAGAATATAGCCCATTAATTACATGTTTAATTTTCTTTTTCATATGGATTCTCACGAACAAAGATTAGAGGAATATATTCAAAAACCTGAGAAAGATTTGCTCAGAGTTATTGAGTATGAGCAAGTCTCTCCAAATGTTGATTTTGCAAAATCCGTTTTACAGGTCAAGTTACAGCAAAGTATCTCCGCGCTTAATAAAACCGTTGAAGCAAGCACTAAGGAGACCGAAAAACAAAACAGTGTAATGATAAATTTGACCATGGTTTTATTTTTTGTGGCTGTGTTGCAAATTATTGTACCTATTTGGATGAGCAATCTAGCTCAATGGCCCAAAGCAGGAATAAGCATCGTTACTATTTTAATAATAGCTTGGGCTTTTTGGTATATCTTTAAAGAACAAAAGATTAAAAAATAATTACATATTTAATTACTTGATTTCAACAAATTTTATGTCTAAAATCATTTGGATTGTAGTAATAATGTTGGTTGTAATAGCAATTAAGTATGTAGCTGAAACATATTTTAAAGAGGGTAAAAGTACGTTAGATTTTTCGGTTTACGAGCGAAAGACTTATTTGTTTGATGCCGCTTCGGAATTTAACTTGTTTAAAGTTCTTGTTCAATTATTTGGCGATAAATATTATATCTTTCCCCAGGTAAATTATAGCCATTTAATCCAACCCAAAAAAACTACTTGGGCAGAAGAAAAAAAGTACAGAAGTCGCATAGACAGAAAATCGGCAGATTTTGTTTTATGCGATAAAGACCGCGTTGTGCCCCAGCTTATTATTGAGTTAGACGGGAGTGTGCATAATTTTAAGAGTAAGCAGGCGAGAGACGAATTTATAAATGCAATTACAAATATCGTAAACCTTCCCTTATTGCACATTAAAACCGGAATTATGGATAAAGAATACATTCGCGCCACTATCACCGAAAAATTAAACCAATCAAAAACTTAATAATGCCAAATCCTCCCTGGGTGGACAATTCGCGCGAATTGTCCAGTGGAGAGGATTAAGATTATTGGGGTTAGTGCGGACATTTTTTTCGCAAAACTTTTATGAAACCAAAATTTAGGTTCAAACCGCCAAAGTGGTGGGAATGTCAGTGGAGAAGAATTACTTGCGGGAAAGATTCTTGCCGGCTATGCGGTAGCATAAATAAACGCAGAAGATATCATTTAGCCAAAGGAGAAGACCCGGATAGCATGGAAAGTGTATTTTCAGATGTAAGCAGCTCGTTTATTGAAACACTTGAATTACTCAAGAAGCAAAGTGAGAAACTTGGAGTAAATTTGGCAGACATGGAAGATGTTGAAGAAAATGAGCCGCCTGATTATTCCAGCAATCCAATTTTTCAGCGAGTAGAAAAATGGCACAAAGGAATTGCTAAGCTGGGCTTAGAGGCTGAAGATGCTTTTTTAGCTTGGAGGCACAGTGACGCCGGCAAAGATTTACTTTGGTATCCATCCATGTTGGTAGTTAAACTACGAAGACAGCTAGATAATCTTTGGGAGCTATCTAACGGACACGAATATATAGATATGGATATTGAATATACTGCTTATATTTTAAGGGAATCCATAACGATTTTAAAAAAAGCCTTGGTAGAACTTTCCTCTTTGCGAACACCGCAAAAAATTGACTTCACACTTTATTTAAACGAACTGGAAAACATTGAGCCCGATATTTTAAAACTTAAGTAACCTGACATCTCCCGGGTGGACAATTCGCGCGAATTGTCCACCCACAGAAAAGTGGTATAATTAGAGCAAAGAAGTAACAAAATTATATGAGCAAGCGTTGGACAATAGTTTTTAAGGCTTTGGGTAACCTAAACCGAATTAAAATCATCCAAATGTTATCTAAGGGGGTAAAATTAAACGTTACTGATATAGCCGATGAGCTTGGAATTTCACTAAAAGCAACATCGCAGCATTTAATTATTTTGCAAAATTTAGATGTGCTAGAGGCCGAAGGAATGCAAGGCCACGTATTTTATTCTTTAAACACCTCTCTGCCTACCGATATAAAAAATGCTACTAAGCTATTTTTATAATAATTTTTCAACTGGACAATTCGCGCGAATTGTCCACCCGGGGATTGGTGGGGTGTGGGTTTTTTTGGGATTTAAGGGCTGCGGGGTGGGGTGAAATAGTATATAATATATTACATCATGCAAATTCAGGAAAATGTTCTTTTAGCCCCATATACTACATTCAAAATTGGCGGACAGGCCAGGTATTTTTGTATTGTTAAAGATCAATTTGATGCTTTAGAGGCTTATGAGTTTGCCCAAAAGCATAAGCTAGGTGTATTTATTTTAGGCGGCGGGAGTAATTTGCTGGTCAGCGACCAGGGTTTTAACGGCCTGGTAATTAAAGTAGTTAACAAAGGCATTGAGATTTTAAGCGAAGAGGATAATAAAGTTTTACTTAAAGTGGCATCCGGCGAAGTTTGGGACGAGGCCGTGGCTTTTGCCGTAAATAATAACTGGTGGGGAATGGAAAATTTGTCTCACATTCCGGGCTCTACCGGAGCCATTGCCGTGCAGAATGTTGGCGCTTACGGCCAGGAAGCCAGTAAAATTATTACCGAAGCCTCGGTGTTCGACACAAAGACACATCAAATTATTAGCATTAACAATGCCGACTGCGGCTTTGCGTATAGGCAAAGTATTTTTAATACCTCACAAAAAGGCCGCTACATAATTTTTCATATTGTCTTTTGCTTGAGCAAAACTCCACAGCCTATTTTAAGCTACCGGGATTTGCAAAACAAATTTGCCGGAGCTAGCCCGAGCCTTGAGGAAATAAGACAAGCGGTTATAGAAATCCGCGACAAAAAATTTCCGTTTCCGGTGCAGGCAAAAAACGGCAACGCCGGATCTTTCTTTAAAAATCCGATTTTAACCCAACAAGAATTTAAAAATCTATTAAACGTTTTAGGAAAAAACTTTGGTGCGGAAGCCGGGGAAAATTTTCAGAAAAAAAAGTTTGAAGAAAACGGACAAATAAAAATCCCGGCTGCTTACTTAATAGATATTTGCGGCTTAAAAGATTTGCAGAGCGGGGGAGCGGCTATTAACAAAAATCAACCACTGGTTATTGTAAACCAAAGCGGCAGTGCCACAGCTGCGGACGTTTTAGCCTTAGCCGAAAAGGTTAAAACCGAGGTTAGCCGTAAAACCGGAATTTCTTTAAAATTTGAACCGGAATTTTTAGGATTTTAGGACACCTGTGCTATAATTTAAGAGTAAACTTTAACCAATATCAAATGAAATTTAACATAAAAGCCACCAACACCACAGCCACCCCCTCAATTAAAGCCTTTATAGACGAAAAATTAGAAACTCTGGCTAAATTTTTAAAGCCGGAAGATAAAATTCGCGTAGAAATTGAAGTAGACAAAAAACGCACCGGTGAATTTCCGTTCCGCGCGGAAATAGACATTCAGCCCCGTGGCCATTACGCCGAAGCTCGCGGTATAGATATTTACGCCGCTTTTGACCTGGTCATCCCGAAAATTAAGGAACAACTGACCAGATTAAAAGACAAACAAATTAGCCAGCGCCGCAGAATTAAGAGAGTTAAATAAAAACAATGCTCAATATCGCCAAAATTCAACAGAACTGGTGGACCTTGCGTAACCCGCAAGGCTTGGTTTAGATTACTTTTCGTTTCAATCTACGCCTCCCTTAAGCGGGAGGCGTTTTTTAATGTAGACAAATGCCAAAGGAGGCAAAATATGAGTTACGAACTGCAATCTGCTTGTTGGATTAACAACAACCAGTTAACGGTAAGTTACCGAACAAAAAGCATGCTTGGCGTGACGTCCGGCTTAAAAATCGAGCTAATGGCCAGAGATGAGTTTATTACAAAGTTCGGCCGCCGCTGCCTGCCGCCCAAACCTCGTTAGAGGTTTGGGCGGCCTTTTCACATTCAGCGTTTTTTGGTATAATTTAACCACTGTTTTCACGGATTAAATCTTCTAAGAAAGGATTAAAATGTCATTTTTAAGCAGCTTTTTTAACGCCGACAAGAGCCCTTTGGAAAAATATGCCGCCGAGTTAAAACTGGCCGACTCATTTCAAAATGAAGTCGCGGGCTTAAGCCAGGAGCAAATAAGGGTGGAAATAAAAAACTACCGCGAGGAAATTAAAAAACTGGAAGAAGACAAAGAAGTTTTTGAGTATTTAATTAAAATCGCGCCAAAAGTTTTTGCCTTAACGCGCGAAGCCTCCAAGAGAGCCATTGGACAATTTCACTATCAAGTTCAATTAGCCGGAGGTTTGGCCTTGGCTACCGGAAAAATCGCGGAAATGAAAACCGGTGAAGGTAAAACTTTAACCGCCACTTTGCCGTTGGTGCTTTACGCCTTGGCCGGCCGCGGCGCGCACTTGGTGACCGTTAACGACTACTTGGCCAGATGGCAAGCCAGTTTAATGGGTCCCATATATTCTTACTTAGGTCTTTCCGTGGCCTCTATTCAGCACGAGGCGTCTTTTATGTATGACAACAGCTATCAGCCGGTGCAGGAAGAAATAGACAAGCTGGAAGGCGAGACGCAAGGTCTGGTTTTGGACGTAAAACATATGCGCCCGGTATCAAGGCGCGAAGCTTACGGTGCGGATATTACTTACGGCACCAACAACGAATATGGGTTTGATTATTTGCGCGACAACATGGTGCAAAACGTGGATCAGTTGGTCCAGCGTGAGTTATTTTTTGCCATTGTAGATGAAGTAGACAGCATTTTAATTGACGAGGCCAGAACTCCGTTAATTATTTCCACGCCCGACACCGAGCCAACCAGCAAATATTACGAATTTGCCAAATTAGTTGAACGGCTAACAGATACCGAAGACTATGTGGTGGACGAAAAACACAAAGCCGCTTCGCTTAACGACTCCGGCATCAACAAAATTGAAAAAATATTAAAAGTGGCGAATATTTATGACACGTCCAAAGGCGTGACTACCATTCACCATATAGAGCAAGCCCTGCGAGCCAAAACATTGTTTAAAAAAGACCGCGATTACGTGGTGCGCGACGGTGAAATAATTATTGTAGACGAATTTACCGGCCGCTTAATGTTTGGCCGGCGCTATAGCGAAGGGTTGCATCAGGCCATAGAAGCCAAAGAAAACGTAAAAATTCAGGCCGAGAGCAAAACCTTGGCCACTATTACTTTCCAAAACTTATTTCGTTTGTATAAAAAATTGTCCGGAATGACCGGTACGGCCAAAACCGAAGAAGAAGAATTCTTTAAAATTTACCAGTTGACGGTAGAACAAATTCCAACCAACCAGCCAATGGTACGCGACGACAAGGCCGATATGGTTTATAAAACAGAAGAAGCCAAGTTTAAAGCCATTGCCCAAGAGGTTAAGGCGCGCCACAAAAATAACCAGCCGGTGTTAATTGGTACGGTGAGCATTGCGAAAAATGAAATGCTGGCCGAAGTGCTAAAACAAGAAGGTTTACCGTTTGAAATTTTAAACGCGAAAAACCATGAACGGGAAGCGCATATTATTTCCCAAGCCGGCCGACCCGGACAAATTACTTTGGCGACCAACATTGCCGGACGTGGGGTGGACATTTTACTCGGTGGTAACCCCATAGACCAGGAAGAAGCAAAAAAAGTGCGGGAGTCTGGTGGTTTGCATATTTTAGGAACCGAGCGCCACGAATCCCGGCGCATAGACAACCAGTTGCGTGGACGCGCGGGACGCCAAGGCGACCCGGGCAGTTCGCAGTTCTTTGTGTCTATGGAAGACGACCTTATGCGTTTGTTTGGCGGCGACCGGATGAAGAGTTTAATGAATACTTTAGGTATGGCCGACGACCAGCCCATAGAAGCCAAAATGGTTTCCCGCAGCATTGAACAAGCGCAAAAAAAGATTGAAGGCCTAAACTTTGACACCAGAAAACACGTGCTTGAGTTTGACGATGTCTTAAACCATCAGCGCAATATTATTTATAAAAAGCGCCGCGGTTATTTGGCCGGCACCGAAGAAAGCAAACAGGTTGATTTGAAAGCAGACATTCTTGGTATGGCCAAAGAGGAATTGGGCGAGCTGGTGCAAATGCATTTAAACCAAATTGACGAGGGAGGAAACAGAAAAGAAGATTGGGACAGTTTGGTTAAGGCCGTTGGCACAATAATTCCGGTGGATCAAAAAATTATCAATGCCGCCAAAGAAGCCGGCAGTAACGCAGCCGACAAAGAGTTTGCCATTACTGACACGTTTTATAAAGCCGTTTCTGATTATTGGGAAGCCAAGGAAAAGGAAATGGGTAAGGAAGTGTTTGAAGGAGCACAAAGGTTTGTGGCTTTGCAGTCGTTAGATAATTTGTGGATGGAGCACTTAGACACTATGGACCATTTGCGCGACTCTGTGCGTCTACGCGGTTATGGCCAGCGCGACCCGTTGGTGGAATATAAAAAAGAAGGTTTTATTATGTTCCAAAGTCTGGTTAAGGAAATGAATAAGCAAATTGTTTATACCATCTTCCACATTTCTATTCAGGTAAACCAACAACCGAACCAGCAACAGCCGCTAAAAGAATTAGTCACCAGCTCCGCTTCCGGCTCAGTGCAAACCGGTGGCGCAGCCGACCCCAAATACGCCGGCGTAGGCCGCAACGACCCTTGCCCATGTGGGAGTGGAAAGAAATTTAAAAAGTGTCATAGAAAGTAATATGAAAATAGAAACAGGAAATCTTGATGTTCTAAGAGAAAATGATCCTGAGCGAAAAGGATGGGTGGCTGGCGATTTTATTGATCACCAATCACTGAGATATTCAAATAACTGCTCGATAAAATGGGCATATCATCCAAAAGGATTGAGAAAGACTTCAGGTTCTGGCTTGAATGCCAATACCCGAACTATGGTCATATTAATTTCCGGAGTATGGCTAACTAGGCTTCTAGAAGATGGTCGAGAAATCATCCTATCTAACCCGGGAGATTATTTAATTTACGAAAATGCCAAGCATGAAAACGAAGCGATAGAAGATAGTAGGGTAATGGTTATTAGGTGGAAAGAAAAATAATAATTTAAAGATTAATTAATTTATAAAGGAAAAATATGGCGAAAGATTTTTTGAAGAAAGAACCGAGCAAAACAGAAAAAGTGCTTTACGAATTAATGATGGCACAAAACTCCATGGAAAAAGGATTATGGTCCACTTCCAGTTTGGTTTTGGTTTTGGCTATTTTAACCAAGCAAGACCCTAAGGCGATTGCGGAAATGATGGTTAACGGTGATGAGAAATTAAAAGAATTTAGCGGTAAAATTAACGAAGAAATTAAAAAGCTGGAAGCAGAAAAGCGCCCCGCAGCTCAACCGGCCGGCGCAGATGAACATAATCACAACCACTCACACCAAGAACCCGCCGCCACCCCACAAGCTTAATTAAGCACTGTATTACTTTCTTGTAATACAGTAAAACAAAAAAATATGGAGCAAAAACCACAAAACATTCAACAAAGACCAATCGTCGGCATTGGAGTAATGCTTTTTAAAGATGGTAAAATTTTACTTGGAAAAAGAAAAGGCTCGCACGGCTCAGGGCTCTATGCCTGGCCCGGGGGCAAATTGGATTTAATGGAATCCATTTTTGACTGCGCAAAAAGAGAAGTAAAAGAAGAAACCGGTTTGGAAATAACCGACTTAAAATTTTTGCGGGTAATGAATTTGAAAACTCCGGACAATTATCATTTTCTTGATATTGCTGTATCGGCCCAATGGAAAAGCGGTGAGCCGCAAACACTAGAGCCGGAAAAATGCGAAGGCTGGGCCTGGTATGATATAAATAACCTCCCGGAGCCATTATTTAGTGCCGAACCATCCGCTATTGAAGCCTATAAAACAGGAAAAAACTTTTTTGATTCATAATATGCTTAAATTCATTACCGGGAACAAAAATAAATTTGAGGAAGCCAAGTTGGTTTTTAGCGATATTGAGCAGTTAGATATTGATTTGGCGGAAATACAAGAAGTTGACCCTAAAAAGATTATTGAGCATAAATTACTGGAAGCTGCTAAAAAATATGAGGGTGAGTTTTTTGTGGAAGATCAGTCTATGCACTTGGACGCCTTAAACGGACTGCCCGGGCCTTTTATTAAATGGTTTTGGCAAGGCTTGGGTAATCAAGGTCTTTTTGATTTAGTCAGCAAGCTCAAAAATGATAAAGCCCACAACAGAATTAGCGTGGGTTATTTTAAAAGTCCGACGGAAATAGTTTATTTTGAAAATATTGTTAGCGGCAGAATTGTAGAACCAAAAGGGGATTTAGATTTTGGCTGGGGACCGGTGTTTATGCCGGACGGCAGCCAAAAAACTTACGGCGAAATGAAAAAATCCGAAAAAGATTTTTTTAATCCGCGAACAATGGCATTTAAGCAACTAAAAAAATATTTAGAAAAATAATGAAACAAGTCAGACTTCCAAAACATATTAAGCCGGAGCGCTACCGCTTATTTATTAAACCCGATCTCAAAGGGTTTGTTTTTGAAGGTGAAGAAACAATTTATTTAAAAATCACCAAGCCGACAAACGAGATCACACTTCATGCTAAGGAGTTAGAAATTTTAAATGTTGAATTTCAAATTTTAAATAACAAATTTAAAATTTTAAAGCAGATTCAAAATTCTAAATTAGAAACGATTACATTAAAGTTCAAAAATAAAATACCGGCAGGAAAAGGGGAGTTGAGCTTGAAATTTAAGGGTATTTTAAACGATAAATTACGGGGTTTTTACCGCAGCAGCTACAACCATCAAGGTCGCCAAAAACACCTCGCTACAACCCAATTTGAGGCTACAGATGCCCGTCGGGCTTTCCCGTGCTTTGACGAGCCGGCCCAAAAAGCCATATTTGACGTGACATTAATGGTGCCAAAAAAACTGGCTGCGATTTCCAATACCATTGAAACCGAAGTCATTGAACATAAAGGCGAATACAAAACCGTTAAGTTTGCGCCAACGCCAAAAATGTCTACCTATTTGCTGGCGTTTATTGTCGGTGATTTGGAATTTATAGAAGGCAAAACCAAAGACGGCGTTCTGGTGCGGGTGTTTACCACGCCGGGGAAAAAACATCAAGGCAAGTTTGCCTTAGGCACCGCCATTCGCTGTTTGGAATTTTATAACCAATATTTTAATATTCCTTACCCGCTGCCGGTGCTGGATTTAATTGCCATTCCGGATTTTTCCAGCGCTGCTATGGAAAATTGGGGAGCAATTACTTACCGCGAAACCGCATTGCTGGTTGACGCGGAAAATTCTTCACTATCAAACAAACAATGGGTGGCCATTGTTATTTCGCACGAAATTGCGCACCAATGGTTTGGCAATTTGGTGACAATGGAATGGTGGACGCACTTGTGGCTAAATGAAGGTTTTGCTTCGTATATGGAATATTTATGCACCGACTCGTTATTCCCCCAGTGGCATATGTGGGAGCAATATGTTGGCCAGAGATTCAACCATGCACTGGAACTGGACGCCCTTTCTAACACTCACCCAATAGAAGTGGAAGTTCACCATCCCGACGAGATTAGCGAAATATTTGATGCTGTTAGTTATGCCAAAGGTTCGGTGGTTATTCGCATGCTTGCCGAATATTTGGGCGCGAAAAATTTTCGGGACGGCCTGAGATATTATTTAAAAAAACATTCCTACCAAAATGCTTCCACAGTGCATTTGTGGGAGGCTTTTGAAAAGGTCTCAAAAAAACCGGTGAAAGCATTAATGAAAAACTGGACAGCGACTTCCGGTTATCCGTTGCTTAAAATTACCGAGGGGCAAAAACATTTAACTGTTTCGCAGTCGAGATTTTTTTCCAGCCCGCTTTCGCAAAAAAAGTCTCTCCACAAAGAACAGTGGCAAATTCCTTTTACTTTGGAAACCCCAAACGGGAAAAAAGACAAACACTTTTTAACCGGAAAAACTTTAACTCTAAAAAAACCAAGCGGTAAATGGGTAAAATTTAATTCCCAGGAAACTTCATTTTTCCGGACCGATTATCCGGCACAAATGCTTGGAGCTTTTTCTTCGGCTATTAAAAACAAGGAACTTTCATCCATTAACCGCCTGGGAATTATTCGCGATGCCTTTGCTTTGGCTGAAGCCGGACATTTGCCGACCGTTCAGGCTTTGGCCTTAGCCAAAAATTTTATAAACGAAACGGACTATAACGTTTGGCTGGTATTGGCCGTTGGTATAAATACTGCTGGCGCCGCAGCTTTTGGCCAGTCTTATTATGAAGATTTTAAACAATATGCGGGCAATATTTTTGTAAACGTGGCGCATAAAAGCGGCTGGCAGGAAAAACCAAATGAAAGTAGCGCACAAGTTTTGCTTCGCAGTTTAAGTTTGTTGCAGGCCGGCAAATGGGGTAACCAAAAAATTATTACTCAGGCAAAAAAGCTGTTTGCCTCAAAACAAAAACCGCCGGTTGACATTCGCTCGGTTGTTTATTCGCTGGCCGCAAACAATGGCGGCGCCAAAGAACATAATAAATTAATGAAGTTATACCAAACCGAAACCTTACACGAAGAAAAAGACCGGATTGCCCGGGCTTTAGCCCAATTTAGCAACCCAAAGCTGCTGAAAAAAACTTTGACTTTCGCTTTAAGTAATAAAGTTCGCGCCCAGGACGCGCCGTTTATTATTGCCGGGGTCTTCCGCAACCCGGCCGGTTCAACATTGGCCTTGGATTTCGTCTTTAAAAATTGGAACTGGTTGCTTAACCGCTATTCTTCCGGCCTGAGTATGATTTCCCGAATTATCGGCGTAATGGATAATTTTTACACCAATGAGGCGGCTAACAAAATTGCCAAATTTTATAAAACTCACAAAGCTCCCGGCGCCAAGCGCACCTTAGCGCAGACTTTGGAAAAAATCCGCAGCAATGCCGCCTGGGTCAAACGTGACGGCGAGCATATTGCTGCTTGGCTAAAACAAAATTTAGACTAATCAGTTAAAAAATGGTTTTAGCCACTGCTGTAGATGATAACCGGCCTGAAGCCTTAAATATTGCCAAAAGCCCAGGTTTTGCTATAATATCAAAAGCGTTTTAAATTTACTTAAATCTAACTAATAACCTCACATGCACCCAAAACTCAAAGTATTCGCCTCGCTTTTCGCGATTTTGCTGATTGCCGCGGCCGCGGTTTGGATAACTCTCCCTGCCGGCAGTAAAATTAACTTAAACCCAATTAAAATACCTTACCGCCAAGATTTTAAAGTTCACTTGGGACTAGATTTGCAAGGCGGCAGCCACTTGGTTTACCAAGCCGACTTTAGGGACATTAAACAAGCAGACCAGGCTGAGGCCTTAAACGCCATTCGCGACACAATTGAGCGCCGTGTTAACAGTTTTGGCGTGAGCGAACCGCTTGTGCAGGTGACTGGTACCGACAGAATTATTATTGAACTGCCGGGCATTAAAGATATTAACGAGGCCATAAACCAAATCGGGCAAACTCCGTTTTTGGAATTTAAAGTTCAAAGCAGCAAAACTCCGGAATTAAAACCTGATAAGGACGGCAAAATTGTTGTTGACGGCAACCCGGGCTGGGAAACCACCGGACTTTCCGGAAAACAACTCAAAAAAGCCAGCGTAGATTTTGAACAAGGCAAAAGTCTTTCCAGCCAAGTCGTGGTGCGCTTAGAATTTAATGATGAAGGAAAGCAATTATTTTCCGATATTACTTCAGCCAATGTGGGCAAGCCCGTGGCTATATTTTTAGACGGCCAGGTACTTAGCGCCCCAACCGTACAAAATGCCATTAAAGACGGTGTGGCTATTATTACCGGTAACTTTACCGTGCAGGATGCCAAAGCTTTGGCGACTCGCTTAAACAGCGGCGCCTTGCCGGTACCAATCAAACTTATTTCCCAACAAAATGTTGGAGCGACCTTGGGTAAGGAATCGGTGCAAAAATCTGTCGTAGCCGGGCTTATTGGCCTTTTAATGATCGCCATTTTTATGATGGTCTACTATCGCTTCCCGGGATTTTTGGCGGTTATTGCCTTACTGCTTTACGCCGTGGTCTCATTCTCTGTGTTTAAAATAGGTATTTCATTTACGGCTCTCGCTTTAGTCGGTGTATTTTTCTTTTTAGGACTTACTGTAAATTCCTGGTTTGGCATTTTAGCTTTTGTCAGCTATTTGGTTTTAATATTGCTCAAAGGACTTTCCCCGGTTACTCTAACTTTGGCCGGTATTGCCGGATTTATTTTGTCCATCGGTATGGCGGTAGATGCCAACATCTTAATTTTTGAAAGGTTGAAAGAAGAAATCCGCGCCGGCAAGGAAATTCACAAAGCCGTGGAAGACGGTTTTGCAAGAGCGTGGCTGTCTATTCGTGACTCCAACGTTTCCAGTTTAATCACCACAGTTATTTTGTATTTCTTTGGCACCCCGGCAATTAAAGGTTTTGCTTTAACTTTAGGTATCGGTATTTTAATTTCGATGTTCACGGCCATTACCGTTACCAGAACCTTACTCAAACTTTTTGTTGGCAACAACATCCTTACCCACCCATGGCTGTTTGGAGTTAGTAAACTTAAAAAAACTGTAACAACTAATAATTAAAATAATAGATACAAGTAAGTGGATTTGTATCGCGTATTAGCAAACTCTCATGTTCAACACTCTAAAATATTACAAGCTATGGTTCGCGGTTTCCGGAATTATTCTGTTGTTCGGTATTGTCTCGTTGGCTATGTTTGGCCTCAAGCTCGGCATTGACTTTAAGGGCGGAACCTATTTGGAGCTACAGTTTAACCAACAGGTAGATCAAGCCAAAATTAAATCTGCCGCCGATCAACTTGGTTTAAAAAATTACCAGCTCCAAGCTGCGGAAAACTACCATGTCATTATTAAAACCGAGAGTCTCGAAAAAGAGCAACACGACAAGCTCTTGTCTTTAATTAAAACTGAGGTAGGGGATTATAAAGAAGTCCGTTTTGATTCCATAGGTCCGGTTATTGGTAAAGAATTAAAACAAAACGCAATTTACCAGTTGATTTTAGTTTCTTTGGGTATAGTAATATATATTGGCTACGCTTTTCGCAAAGTAGCCAAACCCGTCACCTCTTGGCGTTTTGGCTGGGCTGCGGTTATTGCCTTACTACACGACTTGCTGTTTGTGCTCGGACTATTCTCTCTTCTTGGACATTTTCGGGGAGTTGAAGTAGATAGTTTGTTTGTGACCGCCATGCTCACAGTGCTCGGATTTTCAGTTCACGACACTATAGTGGTCTTTGACAGGATTCGTGAAAACTTAAAACTGTACCCGGGACAAAGCATAGACTACGTGGTCAACCACAGCATTGCCCAAACTATTGTTCGTTCTTTAAACACCAGCTTGACGGTATTATTCGTCTTACTCAGCTTACTTCTGTTTGGTGGAGAAACAATCAAATATTTTGTCTTAGCGCTGTTTAGTGGAATTATCGTCGGGACTTATTCCTCCATATTTATTGCCAGTCCGGTTTTAGTGTTAATGCAAAAGTGGAGAACAAGAAGAGCTTAATATTTAAATCCCCCTTAAATAAGGGGGATTTTTATTAGCGACGTAGAGCGAATCCGTCCCAATTTGATCGGGACGAGTGAGCCGAGGAGCTAATACAGGTTCAATACCTCAAGGGAGGAACCTTTATTGCCCAGGTATATTTGACATACGCTATTGTTTATGCTATACTGTAAAAGATTTAAAATCTTTCAGACAAACATTAGCAATCAAATTAATTTTATGGGAATTTTAGATACAATAATTCACACCAAGCAAACGGAATCTTTAACCAATTTTAAACCTTCGGAAATTGTTAAGGAAGTTTTAGAATTGCTTAAAGAGCGCGATCGCCAAATTTTAACTCATCGTTACGGCCTGGAAGGCAAGGAAACCAAAACCTTAGCTGCTATTGGGCAGGAACAAAATTTAACCCGCGAGCGCGTGCGCCAAATTGAAAAAGATTTGATCAAGCATCTCAAAAAAACCAGTTTACAGAAAGAAAATTTTGCATCTACTAAAGAATTTTTAATAAATATTATTACCGAACACGGCCGCATTATTGCCGAGGAAAATTTGTTAATGCACCTGAGCATTTCTGATCCAAAGGAAAAAAATGCACTTGTGTTTATTTTGCATTTAATTGAAGAGTTAGACCATTTTATTCACGATAACTACAAAAAAAGCTGGGTAAGCGTGCTGTTTGCCACCGATATGCTCCACGGATTTATTGCCGAAAGCAAAAAAATCATTGCCAATAAAAACGCGCCGTTGCCGGCTGAAGAATTTTTAGAAAATTTCAAACAAACTAAGTTTTTTGCCGACAACCAAAAAGAACTGAGTGACCGGGTTATTCTAAATTACCTGGAGTTAACCATGGAAATTGAAAAAAATGTATTTGGCCAATGGGGTCTTTCACTATGGAAAGAAGTTAAGCCAAAAGACGTCGGCGACAAAGCTTATTTGGTTATGAAGCACCACAAAAAGCCCGAGCACTATTCTCAAATTACCGAAATGATCAATAAGGCCAAGTTTGACGAACGCACGGCCTACAAAGAAACCGTTCACAATGAACTAATTAAAGATCCGCGCTTTATTCTTATTGGTCGGGGCATTTATGCTTTGTCCGAATGGGGTTTTAAGCCCGGTGTGGTTGCCGATGTTATTGCCGAAATTCTCAAAGAGCAAGGCCAACCAATGGCTAAGGATAAAATTATTGAAGAAGTTTTAAAACGCCGCCAAGTCAAAAAGAATACTATTTTGGTCGGCTTATCCAACAAAAAAGTTTTTAAGAAGGTCGGAAAAAATGCCTACGCATTAGCCTAAAAAGTTTTTGGGTTAACAAGAAACAAAATTCAAAATGGATATCTTCGCAAACATCTTCCCCAATTTTATAGATATTTTTAAAATTTCCTACCTCGTTTTTATTAAAGGGGGGTGGGTTCTTTTTGTTGTCGGGCTAATTTATGTTTTATGGAGAATGTATTACGTGGAAATTCGCCACCAATATGTCCATAATCAGGAATGGATATTTATAAGCATCAAAGTGCCACGAGAAAATATGGTTAGCACTATGGCAGTAGACACTGTTTTTTCGCAGTTGCATTCCTTACATAGCAGTAAGACTTTTGTGGAAAAATTTGTGGAAGGCCACGACCAGCTATGGTACAGCCTAGAGTTGGTGTCTTTGGGCGGCAAAATCTCCTTTGTGATGCGCATTCCCAAAAATGCTAAAAATTTGGTGGAAGCGGCTATTTATGCCCACTACCCGCAGGCTGAAATTAATATTATAAATGACTACTTGGAAAATATTTCCTATGACCCGGAAACTTCCACGGACATAGACGTCTTTGGGACCGAATGGAAATTGGAAGAAGATGATGTTTTGCCCCTTAAAACTTTTAGGGATTTTGAGCATCCCGCGGCCGAAGAAACAATTATCGATCCTTTAGCTAACCTTTTTGAAAGTTTAACCAAAATTGAACCTCACGAAATTTTTGCCATTCAAATTATTATTCAACCTCTGGGGGACGACGAGTGGAAGCCAAGAGGCGAGCTTAAAGTCAAACAATTAATTGGCGAAGAGATTCCGCACCATGCAAGTTTTTGGGACTTTATAATGGCGCCATTTAACTGGTTTGCCAAGTTTAGCTACAAAGAAACCTTTTTTGGCGGCGGCCACGGACATGGGCACGAGGAAGTAAAACCGACCAAAAATAATTGGATGAGTATGACGGAAACCGAAAAAGAACGGGTAACTTTAATTGAGAAAAAAATCAGCAAGCCCGGCTACCGTACCAAAATTCGCTTTTTGTATTTGGCGCCAAAAGATAAAATGGATTTAACCAAGAGGGGAATATTTATTGGAGCATTTCGCCCATTTGGATCTGCACAAAGCAACAAACTAAAACCTGACACCGGTAAAACATGGACCGGACTAACTTACAAATTTTCCAAAGAGCTAGAAACTCCGTATATGGATCACATCTTAAAAATCCGCAAACGCCGAATTTTTAAAGGCTTTAAAGACCGCGATATTCACCTAGGAATCCCGATGTTTATTTTAAACACCGAAGAAATTGCCACCCTTTACCATTTCCCAATTACCACTAAAACAACAATGGCACCTTCGGCCATTGAAAAAACCGAAAGCAAAAAATCCCAGCCACCGGTTAATTTGCCGATTCCGGAAGATCTGCTTAACTTTTAAAATATTTTTGCCATTAAAATCTAAACCAAATGGAACCTAAAGACCCGGAAAAAATTATTACAGTCTTTGCCAAAACCAACTTCCGCAACCAGGAGGTACCTTTTGGCATAAAAACAGACGATCGCCGGCGCCATATGTACCTAATAGGTAAGACCGGTATGGGTAAGACCACGGTAATGGAAAATATGGCCATTCAGGACATTCGCAATGGCCACGGCATTGCCTTTTTGGACCCGCACGGTGACAGTATCGGCAGAATTTTGGATTCCATTCCCTCCAGCCGGGTAAACGACGTTATCTACTTTAACCCGGCCGACCTGGAATTTCCGGTGGCCTTTAATATTTTAGAAGCGGTGGATACCAAGTATAAACACTTGGTAGCTTCCGGACTAATGGGCGTGTTTACTAAAATTTGGGCCAACTTGTGGTCCGCCAGAATGGAATACATTTTAAATAATACGATTTTAGCCCTGCTCGACAGCCCCGGCAATACTTTGCTTGGAATTACCCGTATGTATGTGGACAAAAAATATCGGAAAAAAATTGTCGACAACGTAAAAGACCCTATGGTCAAAGCTTTTTGGACCGACGAGTTTGCCAATTATAACGAAAAGTACCGTACCGAGGCCATAGCTCCAATCCAAAACAAAGTTGGGCAATTTTTATCGTCCGGAATTATCCGCAACATTGTTGGCCAACCTAAAAGCACTATTGACTTGCGTGAAATTATGGACAAAAAGAAAATTCTAATAATGGATTTGTCTAAAGGAAAAGTTGGTGAAGACAATAGCGCGCTTTTGGGGGCAATGATAGTAACCAAGCTGCAACTTGCCGCCATGTCCCGCACCGACATTCCGGAGCACGAACGCAAGGATTTTTATTTGTATGTGGACGAGTTTCAGAACTTTGCAACCGACAGCTTTGCCACAATTTTAAGCGAGGCTAGAAAATACCGCCTTAACTTAATTGTCGGGCACCAATACATTGGCCAGTTAGTGCAAGAACGAAACACAAAAGTTCGCGACGCCATATTCGGCAACGTGGGAACTTTGGTGGTTTTTCGCGTCGGCGCGGAAGACGCGGAATTTTTAGTAAAAGAATTCGAACCGATTTTTACAGAAGTTGATATTGTAAATTTGCCAAAATACCACATTCTGCTCAAACTAATGATCAACGGCGTGGCCTCAGACCCGTTTTCCGCCGTTACAGTGCCGGCAAGTCCTGCTTACATAACCAACAACGCGGAAAAAACCATAAAAGTTTCCCGTGAGCGTTACAGTAATCCTGTTGCGGAAGTTGAAGAAAAAATTTCCCGTTGGATGGGTTCCGACTTACATCAGGAATCTGCAATGATGATAAACGAAGATAAAACAGAAGGGGACGAAGGCCAAGAAAAAACAGAAAGTACCCCCACTCCTGTAAGGCAACCCAAAACCGAAATACCGGCTCAGCTGGTTTTTGTTTCCGAACCGGAAATGAATACTAAAATTGTGGAAACTGAAGTTGAAATTCCTCAAAAAAAGTTTGTAGATAAGCCTCATAATTCGCTTGCTCGAAGTCAACTGGCTCACTCTCATGACCATAACCGAAGTCAACCTCAACGCAGCCACAACGCGCCTCATCATGACCACGGCAGAAGCCAAACGACAAGAAATTTTTCTAAAAACGCTCAACCTCAAAAAACTTCTATAACAAAAAAAACTAACCCTATTTGGGACAAGGTGGCAGACTTGCACCACCAAAGAAACACCCAAGTGCAACAGCAAAACCAGGAAAACTTAGGAAAAATTATCGAAAGCTCCTTTCAAAGCTCGCCGCCAATGCCAAAACCCGAGCCGGATATTCAAAAACCCGGCCCCGACCAGCACCGTACAGTTATTAAACCCGGCGAATCACACTCAATGTAGTATATGACCCCAAATAAAAAATCCGTCCAGCTCTTTTATAGTAAAAGGCTTGGACGGATTTTTTTATTTGGGTTTAAATATGCTTCTTAATTTCAGCTTCCAGAGTGCTTTTAGGAGCGGCGCCGATTAATTCTCCGACCACTTTGCCGCCTTTAAAGAATTTTAACGTTGGAATACTCATAATTCCGTAGCGACCGGCTAATTGGTTGTTTTCATCGACATTAACCTTGCCGACTTTCAGCTTTCCCTGATACTCATTGGCTAGCTCTTCTACAATCGGCCCTAAAACCTTGCATGGACCGCACCACACCGCCCAAAAATCCACCATTACCGGCAATTCAGAATTTAAAACTTCTTGTTCAAAATTACCCTCAGTCAAAGTTATTTCAGACATATTATTATATATTAATGGTTATTGGGTTTGAAAACCCTTTTTAGAGTTGCTCATTAATATTATCCACAAGTGTAAGCTTTGTCAACCTAAAAAACGGGTATTAATTTGCTATAATAAACATAGCAAATTAATTACAAAATGGAAGAAACAGAAATAAAAATCCAGGTAAAAAATACAGTTTTAAAAGTACTACCATTTTGGTTGATTTTTTTAATTTTGGTCACCGCGGTCCAAATCGGAGCTTTTCAGTTAATTAAAGCTCCTGTGTCGAGCAAAGTGACAAACCAAACTCCGGTTCCTCAGGTTTTGGGGGCTAGTATTTCGCTTCGAGGCGAAGCGCCATCAACAGTTTCCGAAATCCCAAAGCTCAAAGAACCTGATTTAAGCAATATTTCTGCGAAAAGTTTTTTAGCATTTGACCTCGACAGTGGCCGAGAATACATTAAAGAAAATGAAAACGGAAAGTTAAGCATTGCCAGTCTTACCAAACTACTTACTGCCCTAGTAGCTTATAAAACGGCCGATTTAAATGCCAACTTTACGATATCGGCCAAAAGCAACATAGACACCAAACCGGTTTTGGGGCTAGTTGCTGGTGACAGCGTAAAAGCAGTGGACGTTTTAAACTCAATGATCGTCGGCTCTTGTAATGATGCCGCTTTAGCTCTGGCACAGTACGTTTCTGACTCAGAAAATAAAAGTTTTATTACTTTAATGAACGACACCGCTAAGGAAATTGGAATGAATAATAGTAATTTTTCCAACCCGATGGGTTTTGATAGCCGAAATAATTATTCCACGGCCGAGGACTTAAAAATTCTTATTACCGAAACCGAAAAATTAGCAATTTTTAATAATTTAGGGCGTCGCACCAGCTACAGCTTTTCCGGAAGCAATCAGAAAACCTATACCGCTTATGCCACCAATAAACTTATTAAAAACCATCCCGACATTCAAGCTATAAAAACCGGCTTCACTGAGAGTGCGGGCGGAGCCATGGCTACAAAAATAACCCTAGGGTCGCGAGACATAGCAATTTTAGTGTTGAACAGTCAAAATCGGGAAGGGGATACGCTAAAAATAAAGCAGCAGTTAGAAAATAGCTTTAATTGGCAGCCTTAATATATCATCCGTCCGCCTCAGGCGGACGGGATCCATACCTTAACAATATTTATTCTCAGAATCGGATATCCCCATAACTCATGTTGTTTAAGAATAACGTGACAAATTAACACCTCCATTTCTATATGTGTCTGCGCAATCTTGCGTTTCTGAAAGAAATTGAAATAATTCATTCAGTTAAATCCCTTATTTTCGATGTATTAGCTACTATATAAAAGTCATAAATGCTATTATTTGATTTACAAATAAACCCTTGCTTTTGCGAGGGTTTTCTGCTAATATAAAGGGTCTTTTAGCAATTTTGGCTTTTCCTGAAAGCTAAGAGATGATGGAAGGAGAATATGTTTATGACTGTTGCGGAGAGGGTTAAGAAAGCGATTGCCGAATACTACCGGATTGACGTTTCGGAAGTGACCGACGACCGCAAGCTGAACGATCACATGTTGTTGGTCTTCATCACTATCAAACTCGACATTCCTTCGAGTGGCACGGTCGGGGAAGAACAGACCGTGGGGCAGCTCATTGCCCAGTTCGAGAAGATGGCCAAACTTCATGACTCGGGAACCTATGCTGAAACACCCGTGATTAATTCCGTACGCGATGCTGTTGCCGTGGCAACTGCCAAGCACAACGGAATTAAGGTTGAAGAAATCACCGACAACACGACTGTGTTGTTTGCTGATTACCAAGCAAGTAATGCTTTCAGCAACCACATGTGCTATCTCCTCGGCTACACCTTAGGCTTGAATTGTCGGGAGAAAAATCTCAGCGTTAAAAAAATCACTGAGATGTTCGAGAGTTTGCGAGAAGCCGCACGGCACGGCATATAAAAATGCAACAGCCGCCAGCTTGAGCGGAAATCAAACAGTCAATGAACAAAGGAGGCTAAATTATGTGTGGTTCGTTTATGCCACCGCCCTCAGCGAAACAAGGTGAATCCAAGTTTGGATTTACAGCCAGCCAGCGGGTCAAGGTCATTAAAGACACCCATTTTCAAGACTGGCACGGCCACGTGCGGGCGTTCCGTGACGTTATTGTCGCCGTCGACCTCGACGAGCCGCCACCCGGTCATCAAAAGAATGGCCAGTGGTTTCTGCCGGAGAACCTTCGAAAGGCACCAATCAACATCGTCGTCAAGTACGGAAATCACTACGTCGCTCAATTCCATCTCGAGCGGCACCCGTTCAAACGTCAAGAACTTGCACTAATGTCGGAGACCGATGATCAGGACTGGGGTTACAACGGCATTTACCGTATCTCCCATGTCGGGCCGCCGCCGGCAATTGCTAGTCAGTTCCAGTGGGAAGTCCAACTGGAGAAGATTCGCGACTTGCTCGAAAGCGACCAAGCCATCCTCGTCGACTACTATCCACACACGTAACCGAAGCGCCGCCCTGCAAACCGCAGGCTCCGGCGCTTCTTCTTTTTGTATAATTTTGTGTACGAACTTACTTTAAAACCTATCCAATAAAATTTAAGATTAGGGCATCTGTTAATTCGCAACCTTAAATACAGAGTTTTAAAACCTTTTGCTAAATTTCCCAAAAGGTTTTTTTTATGGTAAAATTAATTCAGATTCTAGATATAATTTTCCTGGATTTTTTCTTTATGGTTGATCAAATTTTAACCAAAATCTTCACTTTAACTTCCTTCGGTTTTGCTTTTGCCCTGCTGGCCACTCCTGTTCTCACAAAATTTTTATACCACAATAAACTTGGCAAAAATATTCGCAACGACGGTACCACCCCGCTATTTTCCGAAATGCATAAAGAAAAGGCCGGCACGCCGACAATGGGAGGGATTTTAGTCTGGGGCACACTAGCCGCCTTAATGCTTGCTTTCTGGCTTCTGGGCTCAATAATGCACATTGAATTTTTTGCGAACTTAAACTTCTTTTCACGCAAAGAAACCCTGCTTCCATTAGGCGCACTACTTGGCGCAGCCATTGTAGGATTAGTTGACGACTGGCTGGACATCCGCCATATGGGTCACAAAGGACGAGGTTTACGATTTCGTTTTAAATTTATTATTTACGCCATTGTGGCGGCCATTGGCGCCTGGTGGTTCTTTTTTAAGCTCGGGTTCTCCACTGTTCATATTCCATTTATTGGCAGTGTAGATTTTGGTTTGTGGTTTATTCCATTTTTTATTTTGGCGGTTGTTGGTGTAAGTTTTGCCGTTAACGAAACAGATGGCCTAGACGGTCTGGCTGGAGGCACCTTAATGATAGCTTTTTTTGCCTACGAAATTATTGCCTTCGCCCAAGGGAAATATGACCTGGCTGCCTTTATCGCGGTAATTTTTGGCGCTCTGTTGGCCTTTTTATGGTTTAACGTTTACCCTGCCAGATTTTTTATGGGTGACACGGGCTCAATGGGGCTTGGGGTACTTTTAGCTATTGTGGCTTTTTTAACTAACTCGGTTTTTATTTTGTTCTTTATTGGTTTTATTTTTATGATTGAGGCGGTTTCTGTATTCCTGCAACTATTTTGGAAAAAAGTTTTCAAACGAAAATTGTTTTTATCCGCGCCGATTCACCATCATTTCCAAGCGCTCGGCTGGCCGGAAACAAAAGTCACAATGCGATTCTGGATAATTGCCGGAGTGATGAGCATTATTGGAGTTATAATTTATTTTTTGGGATAACTTAAAAAGCTAACACAAAAATATGTACTCATTACTTATTAAAAATGCCAAAGTTATAGACGGCACCGGGCGGACCGGAGAAATTGCAGATGTTGCCGTGCAAGATGACGAAATTGTTGCCGTTGCACCAAACATTACCACCGAGGCACAAACTGTAATCGATGCAGCCGGCAAAATTCTAGTTCCCGGTTTTATTGACTTGCAAAATCATAGTGACAGCTACTGGCAAATTTTTGACAACCCCTCTTTAGACAGCATGGTCAGCCAGGGCTATACCACAATTCTAGTCGGTAATTGCGGTGCCAGCTTAGCTCCATTGCTTACCAACGATGCCCTGTTGTCTATGCAAAAATGGCACAGTCTGGAGGCTGCCAATATCAACTGGCGCAGCTTTTCAGAATATATGGAAGAGCTGGAAAAAAATCACTATGGCTGCAATATTGCCAGCTTGGTTGGTTATTCAACTTTGCGCCGCGCGGTTGTGGGCGACCAAATTCGTTCATTAGAAAAAAATGAACTGGATTCGTTAAAAAAAGTTTTGGAACAAAGTTTAAAAGCCGGAGCATTTGGGCTTTCCAATGGTCTTTCTTATGCCCACGAAATTATTATTTCTGAACTGGAACTATTTGAACTTGCCAAAATTGTTAAAAAATCAGACGGACTATTTTCTATCCACTTAAGAAGTGAGGGGGCAGAAATTATTGAAGCCGTAGACGAAGCTTTAGATATCGCAAAATCTACCGAGGTTAATCTAAAAATTTCCCATTTAAAATTGCGTAACGAGGCCAATTGGCCCAAATTTGACGAGTTAGTCAGCATAATTGATACAGCCTACCACCGAGGTATAAATGTCCACTTTGACCTTTACCCTTATGACACTGTCTGGCAAGCGTTATACAGCTATTTGCCAAAATGGGCAATAGAAGGCGGACGGGCAATTTTACTTAAACACTTTGAAGACCCGGTACAAAAAAATAAAATTTTAATGTACCTCAACAATTCAGGTATAAAATTTTCCACCATGCAAATAGCTTCCACGGCTAGCAAGCTGAGTTTTACAGGAAAAACAATCGGGCAAGTTGCTAAAAATTTAGAGGTTTCATCCGAGCAAGCAGTTTTGCATATAATTGCCAATGGTGGCAGTGAGGTTTTGGTGTTTGAAAAAAATCTTAATGAGGATCATGTAAATAAATTATTGTTGCATCCGCTATCCTTTATTGGCACGGACGGAGCCGGATTTTCAAAAAATATTAAAGACCGCCTGGTTCACCCTCGGTGTTTTGGCAGTGCGCCAAAATTTTTAAATTTCGCCCAAAAATCCGGACAAATTACTTTAGAACAAGCAATAAAAAAACTTACTTCTGCGCCGGCCAAAAAACTTGGACTATACAAACGCGGCGAAATTAAAGTCGGCAATTTTGCGGATTTGGTTATAATGGACGCGGATAAAATTGCCGACAAATCAACTTACACTAACCCCGGCCAGTTTAGCGAAGGAATCGAGCAAGTTTTTGTTAACGGAAATATTGTTATGCAAGGAGGGCAAGCAACCGGAACTCTGTCCGGACGAGCTTTAAGAAAAAATTAATGCCAACATCCGAATTAACAAATAAATTAGTGGCCATTTTAGGCTTTGGCCAGGAAGGCCAAAGCACTGCAGAATATTTACTGAAAGCCGGAATTCGTCCGGTTTTATTTGACCAGCGTCCCTGGGGAGATTGGGCAAAAGAAGATCAGGAAAAAATTAAAAACTTAGGCGTTAACTTTATTTTTGGCCCGGATGCTTTTTTAGAGTTAAAAGGTTTTGACGTGGCTTTTAGAAGTCCGGGCATTAAATTGTCTGATCCTCATTTGCAGGCAAGGATAAAAGATAAAAAATCAAAACTAGTTATTACCAGTCAGACCAAATGGTTTTTTGACCACTGCCCGGCCAAAATTATTGGCGTCACCGGAACCAAAGGCAAAGGTACCACAGCTTCATTAATATATAGAATCCTTTCCTCGTCATTGCGAGTGCATCCGAAGCAATCTCAAACAATAAAGGGATTGTCACACCCCTCAGATACATTCGAGGTTCGCAATGACAAACGTTCAGTCTACTTAACCGGGAATATCGGCAAAATCCAACCATTCGAAATTTTAGATACCCTGTCGGAACTCGACTGGGTAGTTTACGAGCTCTCCAGTTTTCAATTACAAGATTTAACCAAGAGCCCGCAAATTGGCGTCGTATTAATGGTTACAAAGGAACATTTAGATTACCACAAAAATTTAAACGAATACCATTCGGCTAAAAATGCAATTACCAAATTCCAGACAGTGGACGATACTGCGGTAATCAACGCCGACTATCCGGCTTCCAAGAAAATTGGGAACTTAGGTAAAGGCCAAAAGATTTACGTAAGCCGTTTTCAACCGGTAAAGCCCGGGTGTTTTGTTAAACAAGGGGAAATATTTTACTGTGCCCCAAAAAGCAAACCGGAAAAAATTCTGCAGCTAAGTAAATTAAAATTGCTCGGGGAGCATAATTGGGAAAATGTTTGCGCCGCCGTAGCCGCAGCTAAAGCTGCCGGCTGCGGACAAAAAGCCATTGTCAAAGCGTTAACCACTTTTTCCGGCTTACCCAACCGGCTGGAGTTAGTGGCCGAAAAAAACGGAATAAAATTTTATAATGATTCATTTTCAACAACGCCGGAGACCACTATTGCCGCAGTTGAGGCCATAAAGGAGCCTAAAATTTTAATTCTTGGGGGGTCTTCCAAAAAGTCAGATTTTAAGGCTCTAGCCACCACTATAAATAATGATAAAAATATTCGTGGATTAATTCTAATTGGCCAAGAAGCGTTGAATATCAAAAATGCTTTAGGAAAAAAGAGCTCGATTCCAATACAAGAAGGAGCCACCAATATGACTGAAATATTTAAGCAGATTAAAACCTTTGCCAGACCAGGGGACACAGTTTTGTTAAGCCCCGCCTGCGCTTCATTCGGGATGTTTAAAAATTATAATGATCGAGGCTCGCAATTCGCTCAAGCCGCAAAAAACTGGAACTAACTTATGCAAAAAAAACACTCCACAACTGATTTCTCCCTCCTGTTGATTGTTTTGAGTTTGCTTGTTTATGGTTTGGTTGTTCTCTATTCCGCCTCTACCGTGGATTCATTCCAAAATTTCGGGAATACCAACTATTACATTCTGCACCAGTTATTTTACGGAGCGATTTTAGGACTGGCAGTAATGTATGTTTTGTCAAAAATCGACTACCACGTCTGGCAAAAAAATCTCCCATTGCTAATCTTCGCCTCACTTTTTCTGCTGGCGCTTGTAAAAATCCCGGGGATTGGGTTTTCTGCCGGCGGTGCCACCAGATGGATTCATATTGGACCCCTAGTATTTCAACCGGCTGAGCTAGCAAAACTAGTAATTATTTTTTACCTGGCTTCTTGGGTGGACAAAAAACGTGCCGAGTTAAATAATTTTTACTTTGGACTGTTGCCATCCTTGTGTATTGTCGGCCTTTACGCCTTACTAATTATTTGGCAGCCGGATTTTGGCACAATGCTCGTGCTTCTTTTGGTGGCTTTTTTTATGTTGTTTGTGGCCGGTATTAACTGGAAATATTTTTTTTACAGCGCCCTAGCCGGAATATTATCCTTGTATCTAATTATTAAAATTGAACCTTACCGTGTCCGTCGCATAACCACTTTTTTAAACCCGGATCTTGACCCTAAGGGAATTGGCTATCAAATTAACCAAGCCTTATTAGCTATAGGCTCAGGCGGACTCTGGGGCTTTGGTTACGGTCTGTCCAGACAAAAACACAGCTACTTGCCAGAGGTGATGACCGACTCAATTTTTGCCGTTATTGGCGAGGAGCTTGGTTTTTTAAGAATACTTGCTATTTTAGGTTTATTCTTCTTATTTGCTTTAAAAGGTTACCAAATTGCCAAAAGAGCTCCGGATACTTTTGGACGAATGGTAGCTTTTGGAATTACTTCCTGGATTGTTCTACAAGCTTTTATTAATATTGGCGCCATTCTTAATCTGCTTCCCTTAACCGGTATTCCTTTGCCATTTTTTTCCTACGGTAGTACAGCCTTGGTGGCCAACTTAGGAGCCATTGGAATTTTAATAAATATCTCGCAAAACAAAAAATCCTCCTTTAAAACCGCTTAGCTTATGGCCAAACAGCTCAAATTCAAATTTTATACCCAACGAAGGAACTTTTTAGATTTAACTGTTAAAGCCGGAGACAAGGCCGGGAAGTTTAAATCGTTTACCGGGGCTGTGGTAAATTTTTTCTACTACATAGGTTTAGGCGTGATTAAATTTTTTAGCAAATTTTTTGGGACAGCTATTGCCATTTGTTTTCATACCGGACAAGTTTTAATTTCCGTTATTATTAAAACTTACAAGGCCGCCGGAAGTGACATTAGCAAAACTGCAAAAAATTTCCCGGCTAGAATTAAACTATTTACCCAGCGTCAATCCGGGCGTTCTTTGGCGATTTTTACCATAATTGCTTTTTTCGGATTTTTTAGTATTCAGTCTCTGCATTTAGTTGCCAAAGGCGTGGCTCTAAAAAATAAAATTATTACCTCGGCTTTTTTAGGCAACCATTATTTAAACCAAGCCAAGGATGCATTTGGCCAAAAAGACTTCACAGGAGCGCAAAATCGCTTTGCCTTGGCTTATCAGGCTTTTAATCAAGGACAGAAAGAAACTTTGGAAGCCGGACAATTATTCAACCAATTACTTGGTCTGCTGCCGCAAAAGCAGGATGCGGACAACTTGCTGTCAGCAGCCTCGTTGGTGGCACAAAGCGGACAGGATTTTATTGACTTGCAAACTAAGGCCTCGCTGTTAAAAATTTCTGCGGCTGGAATTTCTGCCGGAGATGCCCCGCTGGCAGATGTTTTTGCAGAAATCGGCAGCAGTTTACAGCAAGCCGAAAATCGATTAAACTTGGCCGCTTCGCGCCTGGATAAAGTTAAGCCGCAAAGCCTCCCTCCTTCACAGCGCGACACCTTTTTACAGCTAAAATCCAAACTCGGTATTTTATTATTATCCTTGAATAATTTTGACGAGGTTTTCACTTTGTCTCAGAGTTTTTTGGTAGGTCAAAAAAATCTTTTACTAATTTTTGCCAATAACAATGAACTGCGAGCAGGTGGAGGTTTTATGGGCACTTACGGTAATTTAAAAATTTCCAATGGCCAAATAGCTTCTATGAAGGTTAGCAGTATTTACGACCTCGACGGCCAACTACAAGAAATAATTAAACCACCTCATCCGTTACTAAACGTTAATGACCGTTGGTTTTTGCGCGATGCCAATTGGTTTGCGGATTTTCCATCGGCCGCTAAAACGATTACAACATTTTACGAAAAGGAGGGTGGGGAAACTCCGGATCTTATTATTAGCATTACTCCACAACTGATTGTTGACTTGTTAAAAATTGTTGGGCCGGTTAGTTTGCCCAAATACGGGGTCGTATTAACACCGGAAAATTTTGTTGAACAAACTCAAGTCGCAACCACTCTTACCGAAGGCCTGCCGACAAATTCACCCAAACAAATTCTGGCAGATTTGGTTCCGATTCTGTTGCAAAAATTAAGCGAACAGGAATCCGGGGCATGGCCACAAATTATTTTGGCCCTACAAAATAATCTAAATGAAAAACAAATTGTGGCTTTCGCTAAAGATCTAAACAGCCAACAACAACTTAAAGATTTCCATTGGGCGGGAGCTATAGAGAATACTGACCGTGATTATTTGGCCGTGGTCTCCAGCAATCTGGGCGGGACAAAAAGCGATCTATCTATTAAACAGGCATTGGATTTAACCACAACAATCAAACCTGACGGTGCTATTATTAATGACCTGTCTATTACCAGGACTAACCTTCTGCCGCCTTTGGCAAAAACGAACAACGACAGTTTTTTGCGAATTTATGTTCCCAAGGGCAGTAAGTTAATATCTAATACCGGCTTTGACTTTAAAGACTTAAGTTATCCCGAGCGACTAGACTACAAGATTAACGACG
This sequence comes from uncultured Candidatus Saccharibacteria bacterium, assembly GCA_964520505.1. Taxonomy (GTDB): domain Bacteria; phylum Patescibacteriota; class Doudnabacteria; order UBA920; family UBA920; genus PALSA-1336. The sequence goes on from CAZFQP010000005.1 coordinate 37,930, forward strand.
ATCTTTATACTTGGGAGGTTAACTCGGTTCAAGACGTGGTCACGGGCACAACCATTGGCCAAGAAGCCGGTAAAACATTTTTTGGCAATTGGTTAAACGTTAAAGGCGGGGAAACCCGAACTGTTAAATTGAGTTATGAATTGCCTTTCAAAGTAAGCAACATTGACCGTTACAGCCTCCTGGCACAAAAACAAATTGGTAGCTTGCCGCCAACCTTAAATTGGCACTTAAACTTTAGCGGCTGGCAGATAGCCTGGAAAAATTTTGACACTGAAAGTTTAAACACATCCGATTTAAGCCAAACCTGGACTTTAAACAAAGATTATTTACCCGGACTAGTTTTGCAAAAAAGATAATTTATGATGAGACTTTTAAAATCTGCTGAGAAAAATTTTAGCGTTTCCAAAGCTGCCCTAATTGTCGGATTTTTTAGCCTGCTGTCGCGTCTGGTCGGGCTAATTCGTGACCGCTTATTTGCCAGTCAGTTTGGAGCAGGGGATACTTTAGACATTTACTACGCTGCTTTTCGAATTCCCGATTTTATTTTTAATTTATTAATTTTGGGCACTCTATCTGTGGCTTTCATTCCGGTATTTACCGAGCTGCTGACGCGTGACGAAGAAAAAGCCTACAAAGTCGCCAATTCAATTTTAAATTTTTCCTTTTTAGCCATGGCTGTAATTTGCGCCGGTTTAATGTTGGCCGCGGAACCAATAACCAAACTTTTAGTGCCCGGATTCACCGGACAAAAGTTTTTAGATACCGTCATCCTTACCAGAATCTTTTTAGTATCGCCGATAATTTTTACCATTTCTAATATTTTTTCCAGCATTTTAAATTCACAAAAAAAATTTATTATTGCCAATGTGGCTCCCATAATGTATAACGTCGGCATAATTTTTGGACTTCTGGTTTTATACCCGCGCTTTGGCTTAAAAGGTTTAGGATTTGGCGTTGTAATTGGGGCACTTTTGCACTTGCTGGTGCAAATTCCCGAAGCAATACATTTTGGCTACCGCTGGCAACCGATAGTAGATTTAAGAGACGGGCACTTTAAAAAGATTTTAAAACTTTTTTTACCGAGAATTTTAGGAGTCGACAATTCTCAAATTAGTTTGTTAATTGGTTCCGTGGTTGGTTCGGTTTTAGCCGCCGGTTCAATTTCTGTTTTTAACCTGGCCAATAATCTTCAAGCTGTGCCCCTCGGCGTGTTTGCTATTTCCACGGCCGTGGCGGTCTTTCCGCTACTTTCCGAACTGTTTGCCAAAGGCAATGAAGAAATTTTTGCTAAAAATTTAGCCGGCGCAGTCAATCAAATTTTATTTTTTTTGATTCCTTTTACCATTTTAGTTTTACTTTTCAGAGCTCATATTGTCCGCTTGGCCTTTGGCGCGGGGAAATTTAACTGGGAAGACACCATTTTAACCTTTAACACGCTAGGGATGTTTAGCCTGTCGCTTTTTGCACAAGGCTTAAGCCCGCTGTTTGCGCGTGCCTTTTACGCCCGCCAGAATACCAAGACTCCAGTTGTGGTTAGCTTGCTAACTATGGTACTTAACGCGTGGTTAGCTTATTACTTAGGCAAAACTTATGGTGTTGTGGGTATGGCTGCCGGGTTTTCCATTGCCGCGGCATTTAACGCGGGCCTGCTGTATTTACTGCTCAGAAAAATTTTGGTTAAAAATATTTCACTAGGCGCTATTCATAACATCGAGTCAGATATTATTAACCGCACGATAAAAATTACTGTCACTTCGGTACTTATGGGACTGGTCGGTTATGCCACTTTATATTTGTTAGCTCCGTGGTTTAACACCCATACGACCACCGGACTGTTAATGCAGTCCGGGATTTCATTTATTGCCTGTTTAGTTGTTTTTGCAGTCGTAGGCTGGTATTTGCGCATTCATCAAGTTGTCAATTTTTTTCAGACACGGCGAAATTAAAAGGGTCTTTTCTAAAGCTTAAAAACCAGGTAAAATAAGCCTATACCTTATTAACTCAGGCTAATTTAGATGTGGCTATCTGGCGGCAATCAACTTATGACAAATTTAGACAATATTCGTAATTTTTGTATTATTGCACACATCGACCATGGGAAATCAACCTTGGCCGACAGACTTTTAGAAGTGACAAATACCGTTTCTAAAAGAGAAATGAAGGCTCAATTGCTTGACCAGATGGACTTAGAACGCGAACGCGGCATTACTATCAAACTCCAGCCGGTGAGAATGAATTATGAGTACTCCGACAGTGATATCTTACATCCTAAATCTTACATCCTAAATCTGATAGACACCCCCGGTCACGTGGACTTTACCTATGAAGTTTCCCGCTCTTTAAACGCCTGTGAAGGCGCGATTTTAGTTGTGGATTCGACCCAAGGCATAGAAGCGCAAACTTTAGCCAACGTCTATTTGGCTTTGGAACAAAATTTAGTTTTAATTCCCGTAGTTAACAAAATAGATCTGCCTAATTCCGACCGGCAAAAAACCGCGGAAGAATTAAAAACCGCTTTTGGCTTTAAAGACGAAGAAATTTTATACGCTTCCGGCAAAACCGGCGAAGGCGTGGAAGAAATTTTAAAAGCGGTTATAGAGCGAGTGCCGGCACCAAAAGGAGACAGTACCAAACCATTTACCGGATTAATTTTTGATTCAATGTATGACATCCATCGCGGCGTGGTGGTTTTTGTCCGCGCAATGGACGGGCAGCTTCTCCCGCGACAAAAAATCTTTATGATCGGCAGTCAAACCCAAGCGGAAAGTTTGGAGGTCGGATATTTTCACCCGAAAATGGAAAAATCCGATGGTATTAAAACCGGCGAGGTGGGATATATTGTTACGGGCTTACGCGATGTAAGCAAAGCGAGAGTTGGGGATACCGTCACTTTGTTTGAAAGAAAAACAGATGTCCAGCAGTTGCCCGGCTACAAACACGTAAAACCAATGGTCTACGCCACCATCTTTCCTGTTAGCGGCGACGACTATCCGGTCTTGCGCGATGCAATGGACAAATTAAAACTAAGTGATGCCGCTTTGGAATTTGAACCAATTAATATTCCTTCCATTGGTTTTGGTTTCCGCACCGGATTTTTAGGACTGCTGCATATGGACATTGTGCAGGAACGCTTAACGCGCGAATATAATTTAGATTTAGTCTTAACGGCGCCGTCCGTGGCGTACCATATTGTCACCAACGCGGGCAAAGATCTATACGTCCACAACCCGGCGGAATTTCCCGACCCGTCGATTATAAAAGAAATTTACGAACCCTGGATGAAAGTGGAAGTGTTAACACCGCAAGAATATATCGGCCCGATTATGGAAATTGCCAACCAACGCCGCGCGATCTCCAAAGACATTAAATACATCGGCAACACACGCGTGGATATGCATTTTGAAATGCCGCTTAACAACATTATTCTGGATTTTTACGACAAACTTAAATCCGTGTCTTCCGGTTATGCGTCTTTAAACTATGACTTTATAGAGGAGCGGGTAGGGGATTTGGTTAAAGTGGATATTCTGGTCGCCACCGAGCCAGTGCCGGCCTTGGCGGCCATAATGCACCGCTCTGTAGCCGCGCAAGACGGCAAAGAGCTGGTGGAAAAATTAAAGCAGCTAATTCCCAAGCACCAATTTGAAGTGGCCATTCAAGCCACCATTGGCGGCAAAATTATTGCCCGCGAAACTATTTCCGCGCTTAGAAAAGACGTTACCGGCTATTTATATGGCGGTGACGTTACCCGTAAAATGAAGCTCCTAAACAAACAGAAAAAAGGCAAAAAGCGTATGAAAAAAATCGGCCGTGTCGATATCCCCCAGGAAGCGTTTTTAGCTGTGCTTAAAAAGTAGATCAAAAGATTAAAACCAGGATTAAGTTACTTTTGAGTTTTAAGCCATATTTACAAATTTATCCCTTAGGTATATGCTAAATTCGTTTGGGATTAAAATTAAATTAAAAATATGGCTACTCAAATTGAGCCTAAGGTAAGGAATTTTAAAAAATTCTTTCTTGTGGCTTTGGGGTTTGTGCTGTTATATATTTATTATTTTATTGGCGACAAAGAAGTCTTTAGAGCCGAGTTTTTAACCGCCGCGGCTAAAGTTCCAAGTATTCGCAATTACGGCGGCACTTCCGTGGCCGACACAATTAAATTTTTCTCCGCTTACGGAGTTTACATAGGCATTGGTTTGGGCGTGCTGGCCTGGCTGGTGTCTTTATTGTTATTGGGCGTGCTTAAACTTGTGCGCCTGGCAAAATATAAACTGGCCGGCACTGTAGTTTTACTTGCGGTTTATGGCTCCTATTTTGCTTTGGCTTTTGAATTATTAAACTATGAAAAGAGGTATGCTGTTTGGGCTTTAGGAATAATATTATATGTAGGCAACCCACTCTATAGCGCGGCTTTGGCAATTTTGATTTTGATTGTTTTGATGTATATATTACAGTTCATAAGATCTTTATTTAAAAAGAAGGAGCTGCCCCCGCCAACTACCCCAAGCACGGGGGAAAAAGTTTTAGAACCGATTATGAATCCGAAAAAAGAAAGCGTTAATCCAACGCCATCATCCACAGCAGTTAAAGCGCTTGGGCTTTGTGCCATTATGTTTGTGGCAGCCGGGTGTAACTTGCTTGGCGACAGTGAAGACGCCGGTTGTCCGTTTATGCCAGATCCGGCGCATTGTTACCAGGGAGCGGCGGTTTCCGGCGGCAACCCGGACATTTGCGACAAAATCAAACAACCGGAAAAATTTAAAGGTATGGGCTCAAACCCGCCGCAAGACAAATGCTATTTAATGGTCGCGCAAAATACCGGTAATTTGGACGCCTGCGAAAAAATTAAAGGCGGGCTAATGTCTTACACCCGCGAGCAATGCGTGCTAGAAACTTCCGTAGAAACACAAAATCCCGAAGGATGTAGCAGGCTCAAAGGCGCGGACAAAGCCAAATGTGCGCAGTCACTGGGACCATTAATGACAGCAGACAAAGCCTTGGAGGTGGACAGCCAAATTGAACTGATTAACGATCAATTAAAAAAAGGCAGTGACCCGGACTTGGAAAAACAACTAGCCGGACTTCAAACTAAACTGGACGCGATGCTGGGCATAATGAGCAAAGACAACAAAGCTCAGTTTGAATTGCAAAAAGACCCGATTAACAAAGAAATTTTAGGCGAGTGGGCAACTGGAGGCTTTGACAGCGAAACAAAAAATAAACTAATCAGCCTGAACGAAAAACTTAAAATCCAAGGAACTGGACTTTCCAAGGAGCAATATACAGCCGTTCGTGACTATTATAAGTTTATTAACGATCCTGCTAACGACATAGAAAAAATGGACAACGCCCAAATAGTTAAGGATCGTTTTGGCGAAAAAGTCGGCAACCTGGTTGATAAAATGAAATTTTGGAACAGCAATGACACAGCACAAGAACAGGCCTTAGACCAACAGTTAAGATTCTACGAAAGGATGCTGGAGCGCCAGGCCGCTATTAATAAGGGCTTAAGTGAAAAGCAAATGAATTTTGAAAATACAGCCGACGCCATCGGTGAAAAAGTTAAAGACAAAGTTGTAGATAAAGCCAAAGAAAAAATTATTGAAGAATTGTTCGGCTCAGTGACGGAAAAAACCACCAACATAACTACGGCAGTAGTTGGTGAAGCCATAGATACCGTAAAAAAAGAGGCTAAGTCGGCGGAATTTCGAGGTTTAGTAAAAGCATATAACGACGGAATGGCCGAGGAACTTTCCAAATTCGGCGGCAATGTGGAAAAAGCGCATGCCGAAGTGGTTAAAAAAATTAATGCAGACCCGTATACATACGCCAGCGGCAACAGTTTTGCCAAATACGGCAATTTGGTAGAAAACAAAAATTGCGATGGCACAAATCCGCATTGTATTGACCACAATGTCTTTTGGAAAGCTATGAAAAAGTCTTACAACTACCAACATCAGTCATAAAACAAAAAATCGGCTTCTTGCCTACTGCTCGAGCCGATTTTTTGATATACTAAATTTAGATAATTAATAATATCACCATGAAAAAAATCTTAATCTTTACTGCGGTTCTGCTACTGGCGGCGAGCTGCGGGAAAAAAGTGTCGAACGAAAATAAGCAACCGACGCCGGAGCAAAGCCAAAAAACCTCCGGGCAACAAAGTTTTAAAGCCTTAGCTTCTGGCAAGCCACAAAAATGTGAAGTGACTTTTAACCAAGGCGGCAACGCCGAGACCAAAGGCTCAACCTTTGTGGGCAACGGCAAAATGCGCGGCGACTACACCAGCACTGTGGCCGGTAAAACCATTGTCTCGCATATGATTATGGTTGACCAAACAGTTTACACCTGGATGGATGGCCAAACTACCGGCTTTAAAATGAAAGCCGAGCAGGGGACAGCTAACCAAACTCAAGGCCAAACCGCGAAGCCGGTTGATTTGGAACAAAAAGTTGATTATGTTTGTGAGAACTGGTCGGAAGACCCAAGCCAGTTTACCCCACCTGCGTCGGTCACCTTCAGCGATTTTAGCGCTCTTGTGCCAAAGGCAGATGGAGTAAAATCAATCCAGCCGTCAGGCGTCGGCGGACAGTCTGCAGCCTGTTCTGCTTGCGACCAAGCCCCGGCCGAGGCCAAAGCCCAGTGCAAAGCAGCTTTAGGCTGTAAATAATTAGTTAAAAACAATTTTATGTTTAGAAAAATTCAAGACTTTATAAATATTTGGGATGAGGAAAGCAAATCAACCTTAAAAGTTTTGAATTCCGTTACGGAACAAAACAAAAAACAAGCCGTAGCGGAAGGTTTTAGGACATTGGAACGCCTGGCTTGGCATATAACTACCACACTTCCTGAAATGTGCGGCAAAATTGGCGTTGAATTTAAAAGCCATTTAGACGAGAATACAGTCCCTGGCACAGTTGCGGAAATTGTTTCTGTTTACGAAAAAGTAAGCGACGAGCTGGTTGAAGGTTTAAAAAAATGGACAGATGCCGATTTGGAAAAAGAAACCAATATGTATGGCGAGCCTTGGAAGAACGGTACAACCCTAATGGTTCTTATTTCGCATCAAGCTCACCACCGCGGACAAATGACAGTTCTGCTTAGGCAGGCAGGACTAAAAGCTCCCGATGTTTGCGGGCCGGCAAAAGAAGATTGGGCAAATTTTGGCGCCCAGCCCCCAATAGTTTAAATATCTTCATTAAACCAAAATAATTTAATAACTTTAAAAAATATGTCTATTGAAAAAATTCCTCCGGTTCCCGGACCGGAACAACCAAACTTAGATCCCAAAAATAAACCAAAACCGGAAACAGGTAAACAAATAAAAAAACCTGATACCGAAAAAACATTTGAAGAAATTTTAAAAGAAGAACAAGAACGACAAGAAAACCAATAAACTTCAGTCATAAAACTTGTGTGCAAAATAGGACGATCGTCCTATTTTGCACACAAGTTAAAATAGAATAAATTTAAGCGAAAGGGCGGAACCGATTGGGTCCCGCCCTTTATGGTTGAGTGATGTTTGCTAGGCTTACGGCCTGAAAGTGATGGGTATGAACCCCCGTGTGACAATACTGTGAACGTAACTTAGAAAGACAGGCAGGCTAAGTTTTTTCCGTTCGCTCGCCAGGGCACATTCCCAAAGCAGCTCTCGCTGCCTAGGTGCTGCTTCACCTGGCGGAAATCCTGCCAGCTTTATCGCGGTACTGGCCAGTTCGGCCAGCTTGCCCTTTTGGTAGCAGGCATAATAAACGCTCGTCAAACCCTCTTCAATGTTTTCCATAAGCTAAATATAGAATATTTGGCCTGGTTTGGCAAAACCTGCAAAAAAAGCAATTATGTGGTAAAATAAATTATGATTAAAGCGGTAATTTTTGACATAGACGGGGTTTTGGTTGACTCATTTGAAGCAAACCATCAGTTTCTAAAAAACGTGACCAAGCTTCTAAAACTCAAGTTCGCGAGTAAAAAATCTTATAAGGTAAATTTTGCCTTACCATTTAGAGAATTGCTTAAGAAAGAGAACGATATTGTCGACCATTCAAAGCTGGATAAATTAATTGAAAAAGCCAGAAAAAAAGTTAAATACCCATTCCACCTAATAAAAACTTTCGACGAATGTGAAGAAACCTTAAATAAATTAAATAAAAAATATAAACTGGCTTTAGTCACCGGCAGAACGCTTAGCGGGTTAAAAGTTTACTACCAACATTCAAAAAATCGAAAACTTTTTAAGGCCGCTGTGACTCTCACAGATGTAAAAAATCACAAGCCCCATCCGGAATCCTTGTTGCAAGCCGCAAAAAAATTGAAAATAAAACCAAGCGAAGCAATATACATAGGGGACGCAAAAAGCGATATGTTGGCAGCTAAAGCTGCTGGCATGAAATCTATTATTTTTAACAAAAAGCCGGTTAAGGGTGCTTCCGCTAATATATCTCATTTTAAGCAATTAATCCCAACCATTAACAAACTTATTTAATGTTTAAAAACCGAAAACTCATAAATAAAGTAATGACAGTTGTTATGCTTTTGGTAGTTATTAGTATGGTGGTGTCTCTATTTGCCGCAGCTTTCATTAAATACTAACATGTTTAAATTCGAACTTGTTCAAAACGAAAAACTAATAGCCAGCTATCGCCAAAGTGAAGCAGCGCTTATAAAAACCGGCGTCATTACACCGCTGGCAATTTATATCCCGTGGTATTTTTTATTAAAGTATGAACTCGCGGCAAATTTTGTTACATGGTTATCACTTTGGACAGCTTTCGTTTTAATATATGCCCTAAACAGTTATTTGCTCTGGCTGCTTAATTGCTATTTGGTAACCAATAAACGGCTGGTAGTAATTCGTTACAAAAGCCTACTCACCAAACAAGTTTTAGAAGCACCGTTAGAGCGAATATTAAATGTCAGTTATAGCAGCTCCGGGTTAATGGCTTCGCTATTTAATTTTGGTGACGTTCTGGTGCAAACGGCGGGCTTAGCCGAACCTCTACAACTAGCTAGGGTTTCCGAACCCGGAAAAATAAAAGATTTTATTTGGCAGATACATCAAAAAATCAATCACTAAATATGCCGATACTTTCAAAACAAAACCTTACATCTAAGCTGGCAATCTTTTTACTTTTTATCCTGCTCGCATTTTTAGGCAACTTAAAATATCAACAGTGGAAAAATCAAAAGAAAATTGAAGCTGAAAAACAAAGCTTGCAAAAACAAGCCGACAGCTTAATGAAAAAAAATAACGAACTGTCAGAATCTCTGGAATACATTAATTCGCCAAATTTTAAAGAGCGTGTTGCCAGACAGCAGCTAAATTTAAAGAAAGAAGGGGAAACGGTGTACAGTTTTATTGAACTAAAAAACACTAACGAAAATACGGAGCAGCAAAACAAAGGCGAAAGCAACGCCAGTAAATGGTGGAATTATTTTTTTGTTAACTAAACTATTAGGAAATGAAAACAATTCGGAAAAATTTTAGTAAAATTTTAATCGGGACTCTCTTAACATTTATTTTACTGTTTGCCATTTGTTTATTTTGGCTCTATAACGGCAATCTGACGTTAAGCAAAGAAAAAATCTTTAAACTTTTACCTTTTCCTGCGGCTTATGTCGGCGGCCATACGCTTAGTGTAAAGGACTACTTATTTCGTAATACTTTAGCACAAAAGGTGTATAAAAATAATGGCAAGCCAACCCCTAATAATTTTCAAAAAACTATTCTGGAACGTTTAGTCGAAGAAGAAAAAGTTAGGTTAATTGCCGCCTCTCATGGCGTTTATGTTTCTCAAGCGGAAATTAACAAAAATTTTAACGAACGAGCCTCGCAAGGCAACTCTGAGGATTTTAAAAAAACGCTTGCTACTTACGGATTTTCGGAAAATTATTTTAAAAATCAAGTTGTAGAATTTGATTTGCTACAAAATAATTTACAAGTCTGGTTTGTTAAACAAAAAAACCTTAACGCCGAAGCTTACGCTCAAATAGACCGCGTGGAGCAACGCTTAAGCAATGGTGAGGACTTCGGACAACTGGCCAGACAAATTAGCCAGGACAGCTCCAGCCGCGACACGGCAGGGGATTTAGGGTTTGTAGATCCTGCACAATTAGTTACGGAAATGCGCGAGCCGGTGTTTGCGATGACACCTGGCGAAACCAAAGTGATCCCCTCCAGATACGGCCTAAGCTTAATTAAGTTACAAGAAAAAAATGGCAACCTATACCACCTCTACCAAATTTTTATTGCCTCAAGCGACTTTGATACTTGGTTAAACAAACAAACTCAAGCAATTAAAACTATTAATTTTATAAAAATTTAAAACAAAAATATGAATGAAGAAATATCAGACTATATTGTTCAGGCACAAAAACATGGCCTGACCGAAATGGAAATTAAACAAAACTTGCTTGGCGCAGGCTGGGAAGCCGCCGCGGTGGAAGAAGCTTTTGTTTTTTCCCGAGCTTTGGAAACTAAAAATCAAACTCCCGGCAAGCCGGCTAATTCCGGCTACGTTAGCCAACCGCTAAGCCAAAATATTAAGCCGATTATTATGCCCGGGCAACAGCCCGCAGCTAGCCCTTTCCACCAAAACATTAATATTTCCGAACAACATTTTTCCTCAAACAGCAGTGCCCCAATTTTTAAAAAACCGACATTTTGGGCAGCTTTAATTTTAATATTATTCTTAGGAGCAGGCGCTTACGGATATTACCAATACGTTTATGCGTCTCCGGCAAAAATTTTAGAAAAATACTTTGCCGGACGCGGCACTGCCGAAACATTCAGCGCTTCATTTAGTTTAAGCTACACTGACAAAAATGCTCCTTTAGGCATGTCCGGAGATTCAGCAACGCAAGAACTAACCCTCGGTGTTTCAGGCGACGGCTTCTACGATAACAGTGACAAAAATACACCTAAAACAGAAGCAACAACCAAACTATTTACCAAGTCGGGGGGAAGCGAGTTTAGCGTTGAACTGCAAACAATGAATATTGGCAAAGTTATTTATTTTAACTTGGACAAAATTCCTCAAATTAAAAATTTATTGGACGACAAAAATATTTCGTGGCTTAAATTAGATTTGGATGAACTACAAAAGTACGCTTCAGAAAACTTTCCGGCCAGCATGGCCAGTTCAACGGAAAGCCTGGCTTCAAATGTTGAACTAAAAAATAAAATAGTAAAAATTTGGAAAGACTCTAAATTTTTTACCCCCGGAACCACAATGGCTAAGGAAGATATAAACGGAACTCCAACATACCGGTTAGAGCCGCAAATAGATTCTGCAAAAATTAATGAAGCGGTAATAAACTCCATTAATACAATTCAAAGCTACCAAAAGTCCGAGGATCCAAAGCTGACTGACGAACAAAAAAGGGCCATATCATTACTCATTGAAAAATTTAAAGTCAAAGATCTCAAAATTTGGATAGGACAAAAAGACTATAAGTTATATAGAATGAATCTGGTATTAGCTGCTCCGTCTATTTCTGATTTTAGCTTAACTAACGGTGGAGACTATATTCCAGCCCTCAGTACTGCTAGGGCAAAAAGCCGAGACGCAAAACGACTTGCAGATATTAGGCAAATGGCAAGTGCCTTAGAGCTGTATGCCAATGAAAACAACGGCGGATACCCGGAAGGTCAAAATGGCGTCCCAATCGATATTTCCCCAAAATTTATCGGCGTAATGCCCACAGCCCCGACCCCTACTGACGGAAATTGTACTGACTACTTCAACACATATTGGTATACACCAACCGGAAAAGCAAATACAAAAAATGGTAAAACAACTTACCCGGATTATCAGCTAACTTTTTGTGTCGGCGATACAGTAAGTGGCTATTCTGCGGGAATAGGAAAATTGACAAGAATGGGTATTGAAACTGGTATAGCTTGTCCCTCCAGCCAAGAAAATTGTGTAAAACTTCAAACTGGTATCGACGAGCAAGTTTCGGAAGAAATAAATAAAATGACTTTCGGTGCGGAAATTTCTTACCAGACAAGCTTAAAAGATTACGGGAGCACAAGGGAGTTAAAGGAACCTGAGGGAGCGGTTGATATTATAGATTTAATCACCAAAACTTTAGGCCAAACACGAGCAAAGGCCGCGGATGCAAAAAGGTTGGCCGATATAAGACAGTTAGCCTCGGCTCAAGAATTATATTTTAATGACTTTAATTCCTACCCGGACAACCAAAACAAGCTTGTACCAAATTATATTGGGGCATTGCCGACCAGTCCAACTCCGGCCGAAGGCTCCTGCACAGAACAGGATAACGCCTATACCTATAAATTTATCAATAAGGACAAATACGAATTAAGTTTTTGTCTTGGTGCTACTACCGGAGGCTACGCGGCCGGAAAACATACACTGAGCCAAGCGGGAATACAATAATGCATACATCAATTACCGAATACCGAACCTGGATAGAAATATCACGCGCTGCAATTAGGCATAACTATCAAACTTTTCGCCGGCTAATAAAACCAAAAACTAAGCTTATGGCCGTAGTTAAATCTAATGCTTACGGCCATGAGCTAATTGGATTTGCCAAGGCGACGGCGGCTTTAGGCGCGGATTTTTTAGGAGTTGACTCTATTACCGAAGCCAAAAGTCTAAGAGAAGCAGGAATAAAAAAACCAATTTTAGTTTTAGGCTATACTTTGCCGATCCATTTTGGTTTGGCGGAAAAAAATAAAATATCCTTAACCATTTCCAGCGCCCAGGGTCTTTCGGCGCTCATAAACAGCGGGAAAAAAGTTTCTATTCATTTGAAAGTTGATACAGGAATGCACCGCCAAGGTTTTTTTGCTAAAGACCTGGGAACAATTTGTAAGCTTATTAAACAGCACCAAAAAATTTCTGTTGAGGGTTTATATACTCATTTCGCCAGCGCTAAAAAACCAGACTCTCACAAAGAGACAGAAAAACAAATTACTATTTTCAGGCAAGCTATAAATCAAGTTCGAGCAGCGGGTTTGCACCCAATCGTCCACGCAGCCGCAACTGCCGGAACTTTAAATTATCCGGAAGCCCATTTTGACATGGTTAGAATCGGCATTGGGCTATACGGCCTTTGGCCATCTCCCGAAACCCAAAAAGCTCTTGGTAAAAAATACCCGCTAAAGCCGGTTTTAACTTGGAAAAGCATTATTTCTGAAGCAAAGTGGGTTGAAAAAGGGGAGAAAGTAGGTTATGATTACACGGAAACCCTTAAAAAAAGGTCTTTCTTGGCGGTTGTGCCGATAGGTTATTGGCATGGCTACTGGAGAGCGTTTTCCGGTAAGGCTTATGTGTTAGTAGGCGGCAAGAGATGTAAAGTAGTTGGCCGGGTCGCTATGGATATGATTGTGGTTGATGTGACACAAGCAACTTCAACTAAGGCAGGGGACGAAGTTGTTTTGATTGGGCAGCAGGGCAAAGAAGAAATTTCTGCAGGTGAATTGGCTAAATTTGCAGCAACAACACATTACGAGGTTGTAACCAGGCTAAACCCGCTAATAAAAAAACTTTATCTCTAGCCAAGCACTGTATTACTTTCTTGTAATACAGTAAGGGAGAACGAAGATAAAAAATAATTCAAGCCGGCTTAGCTCATCTGGTAGAGCAGCGGTATCGTAAACCGCAGGTGGTCGGTTCAAGTCCGACAGCCGGCTCCACTCCATAATTAACTTATACATATGGACACAAATTCAATTTTTACTTTTGACTTCTCAAATAAGGAATATTATCAGCAAAGAGCAGGTAGAAAATGGTTAGATTTTTGTTTTGGCATAGTTGTTGGTCTTTTTATTGCTTTTTTAATGGCTTACCCGGACTTTTTTTCAGTTAAATCCAATGATATTTTAAATATGGTCATTCCGGTTGCAACTTGGACAACTTTAACCTTTGGGTTTTTATTTTCAAAGAGAAAATTAATTTCCGTCGGCTTGATTGTCTCCTTGCTTTTAGATGTAGTAATTTTTTTGAGCATTTTTGCTTATGGTTTTTCACACTTATTACAATAGGTTAAATTAAATAATACCCACATCGTCCATTACTCCTAATCCCTATAAATATATAAAAATGCAAGTTCCTAAATCAGCAAAAAAAGTTTTTAGCGGGATAATTTTTGAAGTTTACCAATGGCCGCAGGAAATGTATGACGGCAGCGTGGCTACTTTTGAAAAAGCGGTTAGGCAAAACACGGTTGTTATAATTCCTACAGTGGGAAACAAAATTATGATGGTAAAACAGAAACAGCCTGGCACAGACTGGTTTTTTGATCTGCCGAGCGGGCGAATGGATAAAAAAGGCGAATCCCCAAAAAATGCTGCTTTGCGAGAACTTTTGGAAGAAACCGGATTGAAACCAAAATCTATTAAACTCTGGCGAACTTACAGCCCCAGCGGAAAACTGCAACAAACTATTTATTTTTTTGTGGCCCAAGATTGTAAAAAGGTGACGGAACAAAAACTCGACCCCGGTGAAAACATTATTCCGTTTTTAACAACTTTCGATGAGTTTTTAAAATTAACCGACAACCAGAGGTGTTTTTTAGGACCGTTAATGATTGACGCTCTGCTTGCCCGAATCCATAAGGAAAATTACGACTATTTGCGCAAATCCTTCTTCACACCATGGGAAAAACCTCTTCCGCTGCCAAAAAACGGACCCAAGAGCAATTGGTAGCAAAAAGTCAAGGGCTTAAAAAACAGCCAGTCTTGACAAAACAGGCCATTTTAGATAAATTAAACTCGTTCTAATGGAAAATTATCCTCTTGAGCCTAAACCAAACAAGCCCACAAAAGACCCCAAGCAAAAGCTCTTTGCCATGCTAATGCTAGAAGCGGGTACTGAGTTTGCTTTTTTAATTGGAGGCCCCTTGGTTTTAGGGATTTTGGCGGGCAAATGGTTGGATAATAAGTACCACCATAATTTTTTTGTAATTATCGGCATACTCTTAGGTTTATTTATTACCTGCGTAGCGATTTACAAAAGAACAATGGATTATAAAAAGATGTTAGATAACAAGAATAAATAGTATGGCTTTAATTTTGCCGCCGTTGGCGGCCGAAGAAATATTTAAAATAGGATCGTTTGGGGTAACCAATTCCCTTATTAATTCCGTAATTGCCACGGTCTTATTCGCCATCTTCGCCTTCTTTATTAACTTGGGCGTAAAAAAATATTATTCCAAAGACCAAGCCCCCAAAGGCGTGCTTAATTTTTTTGAAAGCATTCTGGAAGTTTTATTATCTCAAGTTGATGCCGTAACCCACGACCGGAAAAAGACTTTAAAATTTCTGCCGATAGTTGGCGGCATTTTCCTGTTTATTTTAATTTCTAACTTACTGGGACAGCTCCCTGGCACCGGCAGCATCGGCATGTGGCATGGCCACGAATTAATTCCTTTCTTGCGTCCCGCCAATACAGACCTGAACCTGACCTTGGGTATGGCAGTTTTTGCAGTTATTTTGTCGCACTTCGTTGGAATTTTTACCATCGGCTTTTTTAAGTACGCCAACAAATTTATAAAACTTGGCGATATTTGGCATGCGGTTAAAAGCGGCAAGCCTATAAACATAATGGTGGCCTTTATTGAATTTTTTGTCGGTTTGCTGGAAATTATTTCCGAAGTTGCCAAAATGGTTTCCCTGTCTTTGAGGTTATTTGGCAACATTTTTGCCGGTGAAGTTTTACTTACCGTTATAGCCTCGTTAATCGCAGGTTATGGAGCATTTTTAATTCCGTTACCATTTATGGTTTTGGAAATTTTAGTGGCGGTTATTCAAGCTATGGTCTTCTCTATTTTGACTTTGGTTTATTTGACTATTGCCACTACGGAAGTTCATGGCCACGACGAAGAAAAGCACGAAGAAGTGGTCATAGATAAAATTCCGGCGGTATAAATACGTATCTGCGAATGCCTGCGGTATTTGTCCGCAGCTATTCGTAGATCTGGATTTAGTATCCCAGATCGAGTTAATAATTCACAGTTCGTAGCGACAGGGGACGTTAAACAATAAAAAAAAGTTTGTCCACCTAAAATACGAACAAAAGGAAACTAATATGGAAGCAGAAGCAGTATTAAACCTTGCCAAAGCCTTGGCCATTGCCGTTGGTGGTATTGCCCCAGCCTTTGCCATTGGTAAAATCGCCGCCAAAGCCATGGAATCCATTGGCCGCAACCCGGAAAGCTCCGACAGAATTTTCGTACCTATGCTATTAGGTATGGCTTTTGCCGAAGCTATTGCCATTTACGCTTTGGTTGTCACCTTTACATTGAAATAGTTGGAAGCTAGTTTTAGATCTTTGGGAGGAAAATTTCTTCCCTTAGATTTACAACTTAACCAAAACTCTCTACTAAATACGAAAAAACTAAACTACTAAACTTTTAAAAAATCGATTTCGTAATTTCGTTCATTTAGTATTTAGTAGAAAACTTTTATGATTGACTTTCACAATATTGCACAACTTTTAATTCCTGTAGCTCATGCGGCGGAAGAAGCCGCGACAGAGGGCGGTATTGCCGGAACTTTTGGCATTGACTGGATGAAATTTATTGCTCAGTTAATTAACTTTGGCATTGTACTATTTATTCTTTGGAAATGGGTTTTCGGTCCGGTAACCAAAAAATTGCAGGAACGCACCGACAAAATAGAAAAGGCCATGCGCGACGCCAACTCCACAGAAAAAGAAAAACAGGAATTTGCCGTGTGGAAACAGCAAGAAATGACCAAAGCCAAAACTGAAGCCAACAGCATAATTAACAGCGCGCAAACAGAAGCCGGTAAAGTTAAAGAAGATATTTTAAAACAAGCAAAAGAAGAACAGTTGAAATTAGTTGAACTGAGCAAGAAACAAATTGAACAAGAAAAAGCCCAAGCTCTTTCTTCCGCAAAGTCTGAACTGGCAGATATAATTACCACAGCAACAGAAAAGATACTAAGGCAGAAATTGGACGACAAAAAGGATAAAGAACTAATTAAAGAGTCGCTTAATGACATTAAATAGCCTCTACTAAATACGAAAGACACTAAACTACTAAAACTTCAAACATTCGATTTCGTAATTTCGTTTATTTAGTATTTAGTAGAAAAAGGATATATGAAATATACACCTTTACAATACGCGCAAGCCCTATACGAAGCTGTCCACGAGACGAACGCCAAAGATCACGACGTGGTTTTGGATAATTTCGTGAAAATACTGGCCCAGGCAGGGGACTTGAATAAATATCCTGAAATTGAGAAAGAATATCACCTTCTGGAAATGAAAGAAAAAGGGATATCCAGCGCCGAGGTTACCGTAGCTAAAGATATGGAAGTAAACGCAAATCTTTTAAAAGATTTGAATGAAATAATCGGAAACAAGTTAGAAATTAAGAAACAAGTTGACGAAGGCATTATTGGCGGAGTTGTAGTAAGAGTAGACGATACACTAATAGACGCGAGTATAAAGACCCAATTGGAAAGTTTAAATAAATCATTAAAAGAATAGTGAACCCGACCCAGATATACGCCTGCCTACCGGCAGGCAGGGATGCATCCGAATCTGCAGATAACTTCGGACAGAACATCCGCAAGAATCCGTTGATCCGGATATAATCCGTAAATCAGGATCGGAATAAAATTTTAAATCTTATATCTTAAATCCTAAATTACTACTATGTCACAAAATATTGTAGAACAGCTTAAAACTAAAATCACTGCCTTTCAACCCGGAGCCAAAGTAGAAAAAGTCGGCACGGTTTTGGAAGTCGGGGACGGCGTAGCCCGCGTTTCCGGCTTAACCCAGGCTGCCAGCATGGAAATGTTGGATTTTGGCAATGACACTTTTGGCGTTGCCCTAAACTTGGAAGAAAACTTAATTGGCAGCATTATTTTAGGTGATTATTTGCATATTAAAGTTGGCGACACAGTTCGCGCTACAGGTAAAATCCTTTCTGTTCCGGTAGGTGAAAACTTAATTGGCAGGACTGTTGGCGCACTTGGCAACCCGAAAGACGGTAAAGGCGCAATAGACGCCAAAGCCTTTTACCCGGTGGAAAAAATCGCACCGGGCGTAATTACCCGCCAAGGCGTTAGACAGCCCGTACAGACCGGAATTAAAGCAATTGACGCCCTTATTCCAATTGGTCGCGGTCAACGCGAACTTATTATTGGTGATAGACAAACCGGAAAGACAGCCGTGGCTGTAGACACTATTATCAACCAAAAAGGCCAGGATATGATTTGTATTTATGTTGCCATTGGTCAGAAAGAAAGCAAGGTTGCAAAAATTGTCACTGAGCTGGAAAAAAATGGCGCCATGGAATATACAATTGTTGTTTCCGCTTCCGCGTCTGAGCCGGCGGCTTTGTCTTACATCGCCCCTTACGCCGCAACCGCTATGGGTGAATATTTTATGGGCCAAGGCAAAGATGTTTTGGTAGTTTATGACGATCTTTCCAAACAAGCTGTGGCTTACCGTGAAATTTCTTTGCTGCTCCGCAGGCCTCCGGGAAGAGAAGCTTACCCGGGAGATGTTTTCTATTTACACTCACGCCTTTTGGAACGCGCGGCAAAACTGAATCCGGATTTTGGCGGCGGCTCTTTAACCGCGTTGCCGATTATTGAAACCCAAGCCGGCGATATTTCCGCTTACATTCCGACAAACGTTATTTCCATTACCGACGGACAAATCTTTTTGGAAACTGACTTATTCTATAAAGGTATTCGCCCCGCGTTAAACGTTGGTATTTCCGTATCCCGTGTCGGCTCCGCTGCTCAAACCAAAGCTATGAAAAAAGTAGCCGGCAAATTAAAATTGCAGTTAGCCCAATTCCGTGAATTGGAAGCGTTTGCGCAATTTGGATCAGATTTGGACGAAGGCACCAAGCGCACTTTGGAACTAGGTAAAAGAATGAGCGAAATTTTAAAACAGCCTCAATATCAACCTTACTCTTTGGAAAAACAGGTAACTATTATGTATGCCGTTAACAATGGCTTGTTTAACGAAATCCCCGTGGAAAAAATGCCGGAAACAGAAAAAGCCTTCCACAAATATATGGAAGTCCAAGGTAAAGATGTTCTAAAAGCCATCCGGGACAGTAAAGAATTAACTGAAGATACAGAAAGCAAATTAAAAGAAGCCGTTAGCAATTTTTTGCAAACAGTAAAGTAAATAACAAGATTGACCATGGCCGAACAAAAATGACAAGAATTCCTGCACAAAATCATGTCAATCATTTAAATCTTATTTAATCTTGTTCAATACCCCTTATGCCCGGAATTAAAGAGCTCAAAACCAGAATTAAAAGCATTCAAAGCACCCGCAAAATTACCCGCGCGATGCAGATGGTTTCGGCTGCCAAAATGCGCAAAGCACAAAATGCCGCGCTAAACAGCCGCACATATTCAGACCTGGCTTGGGAGCTAATTCACAATCTGGCGCAAAAAACCCACTTGGAAAATCCGCTTCTGCAAGTTTTCCCCGAGGCTACCAAAACCGGCATAATTGTTATTTCCACAAATAAAGGTTACGTTGGCAGTTTTAATACTAACCTGGCCAACAAAGTTACCGAAACCGAAACTGCCGTAGAAA
>CAZFQP010000006.1:0-54572 GCA_964520505.1 uncultured Candidatus Saccharibacteria bacterium
CCACCAACAGTCTATGCTCGTCAATCGAAGGTTGTGCTTTAGCTCGCTGCTACTGAGCGGTGAGTTTACCTTCGAAACCCAGAACCGGCGGCGCAGTTCCCCAGTGTGTTCGCGGTTTTACAAAACCGACAAACACAAGCGCTGAGCTACTTTAAAAGGAAGGAGGTGATGCAAAAGTGCGGAAGTTCGTTCTGCGTGGTCTCGCTGAGGGGCTAACCGGGCGCTCATTCGTCATGGCTCGTAGCCTAGACGAAGTGTTCGGCAAGTTTCCAGCATTAAAACAGGCACAGCAGAAACTGACCGTGCGGAAAAACACGATCAGCGGCTTCTGTGCTTGTGACGGGTAACCCCACAAGCAAGTCCCCGTGCGCCAGGCTTGATAGCAAGCTTAGCGCACGGGGATGTAATTTTTATTTACAATCGCCCCTATTGCCAGTTTGGGGTAATTTTGTTAAAATATGCAAAGGTGATTAAAAAGTCATCTATATATAGACAACGTTCGGGACCTGCCCGCCATCGACTGCGCTCAGGCGCTGGCAGGCGGGGTAGCTCACAAAATGCCATGTTTTATACATACGTTTTGAGAAGTACAAAAGATAGCAAGCTTTATATTGGCTGGACACCCGATTTAAAAAATAGAATAATAGCCCATAATAAAGGTTTTGTTGAAGCAACAAAGTATAGAAGACCTTTAGAGTTGGTTTATTACGAAGCCTGTCTAAGTAAAGTAAAATCTCTGAAAAGAGAAAAATATTTTAAAACAGGTTTTGGCAGAAATTTTTTAAACCAAAGAATATAGTTCGTTCGGGAGTAGCTCAGCGGTAGAGCAATCGGCTGTTAACCGATGGGTCCTGGGTTCGAATCCCAGCTCCCGAGCCATAACAAAAAGTCTCATCTTTATGATGGGGCTTTTTGTTATAGTTTGAGTTTGTTGAGATTGCGATTGAATCTGCCACATCCCGATTTTTGCATCGGGACCAGCTCCCGCCTGCCCGCCGTAGGATTAATTACAAAGGCCCCACACTAAGGTGACCTTCGTATATAATAGAATGGGGAAGATTGTAATACAGGCAAGCAGTCTTTTGATGAAGGATGCGAAGAATATTATTCTCAAGAAGAAGCTCACCAGAAATGGGAAAATAATCAGTAAAAACCCGCAGCTCTACAGGCTGCGGTTTTAATTTGGGCATTGACACCTAACCCAGCTTAGCCTAAAATACCCTCGCTATCACTAGCCAGCGATTCGCGCCTGTGATAAGCAAAGGAGGTCGTATGACCAAAGAAGAACGTCAGGATCGTAGCAGGCTTCGGGCAGAGGAACACGCTCGCCGCAACCGTATGCGACTGATACTTCTCATCACCAGTTTGGCACTCTATGTTCTCGTGCCACTGCTGTGGTACGGGGCTGTAGAATTCGGGTGGGTTCATCCGATTCAGACACCCGAATTCAAGCAGGCTATTAACTTAGCCAGCGTGGCGTTACTGCTGGTGATTCTATTCTTCCTTCCCGAATTTTTCCTGAAGAGAAATCAGGAACAGAAACGGGAGGACAGACCCAAACAGGTGAAAACGCTGACCGAAAGCGACGCGAACTAACCATAACCCCCGCCCTACCGAAAGGTATGGGCGGGGAATTCATTTTTTAACCTAATTATAAAGTCGGTATATAAATATAGTCTTCTGACTGCTTAAACACCGTTCCAACGCTTTCTACTGTGTTGAGCCAAAGAAAAATGCGGTACCTTTAGGCAACCGCTTTTTTCTTTGATTTTGGGTTTGATGAGATTTTGACTGAATCTGGCACATCCCGATTTTTGCATCGGGGCCTATAGCACTTGCCATAAGCAAGAGTTTTCTGCTAATATAAAGGGTCTTTTGGTGAACCAAAGGATAATAAGTATGTCAAAACGACCAAGCGGCAGATACGAGTGCCTCGACGAGACACAACCCCACACTTTGGCTGACTTCATCGCTGAAAGCTTGAGGTACGCCATTTATCCGGAAGGGCTTCCGGACGGCATGACCCCACAAGAAGCGGCAACCAGATTCAGTGCGATGAACGATATCGATCTGAAGCCGTTGCCGGTCAACGCATACTATTTCTGCGGGTGGTTTCCACGTGATGGCCATAAAGTCACCACCCAAGCTGGAGTTAATCTCTTCAGTATCATCGCAGTTACTGCTGGAGAATTTCGGCTCCGTATCGAACCTGCGGCACAGGAACTCCTGAAGTCGCAACGGCCGTCCGCCTGAACGGAAATCAGGCAGTCAATCGATAAGGAGGTAGTCAACTATGTGTGGGCCCTGTATGCCACCGTCGGCAGCGGAAGAAGGCGAATCCAAGTTTGGGTTTACCGCCCGCCAGCGCGTGGAAGTCATTAAGGACAACCATTTCCAAGGTTGGCACGGCCATGTTCGCACGTTCGATGGCAAACTTGTCGCCGTCGATCTTGACGAGCCGCCGACCGGCCATTCACCCAACGGGCAGTGGTTTCGGCCGGAAGATCTGCAGAAGGCGCCGCTCAACGTCATCATCAAGGACAAGGGCGGCTACTATATGCAGTTCCTGCTCCAGCACAAGCCTTACCCCATGCAGCAGGTCGCACTCAAGGACAACGGCTCCAACCTGATCTGCGATGGCGTATACGAACTCGTCAGCGTCGGAACGCCGCCCACTGGTTTTCTCGCTAGTCAATTCCAGTGGATGGTCGAGCTCAAGGAGGTCCGAAATCTCCGCGAGAGTGACCGGCCGATTCTGGTCGACAAATACGACTGACCGCGCTCATAGAGGCGCCGACCCGTAGAATTTATACGGGCAACGGCGCTTTTTCTTTTTGGTTATTTAATTTTTAAGATACTGGTTAATATTCTGCTGATGTTCCTCGTATGTCTTGGCGCAGTGAATCTGTCTGTTGCTGTCATGAAGATAATACAGTCACTCGGTTTCAGCAGGATGGAGGACGGCATCAATAGCATCTGTAGGAAAGAATGGGGGCATGGCCTATTGTTTTTTTGCAACAAAGGTGACCATTGCGCAGCGCAATGGTCACCTTTGAGAGACAACTTTGTGGCTCTATATAGGATTCAAAAATGGCTCCTGACCCCTTTTTCTTCTACTCCTGCAAACTCCCTTCCAAATTCACAAGACTTTTATCTGTCATACGAAACTTTAGTAAAGTATGATGAACTTAGAAGGGTGGGCAGTTCGACTTGGAACTGCCCTAAGTGACTATACCGCGTATACGCGGTTGTCGTTTCGTTCGTAGGGTCGGCCCATGATGCGCTGGTATACTGCACGTGCGCATTCCTTGAGACCTTCTTCAGTGTCCTGGCGCTCGATGATGTGAATGATCGAGGCTAGTTGCCGCTGTTTCTTCGGGTCGAGGTCTTGAAGATTGCGGAAGGATTGATGTGTGGTGTTGTCAGTTTTCCTTTCCGAGACAACTAGCCCACGCGGAGCATTAAACATCTCCACAATGACTTGCAACCGTCGTTTCCAGTACCGCGACGCCTTCTCCGGGAATATCCGGCCGAACAAGGTGTCGTCTTCCAGGAGTCGCTGCAGAATGTCGTTCTGCATCTGCTCCATGAGCGGGGTAATCTTATCGACCACCGGCTGTCCGAGAC
Source organism: uncultured Candidatus Saccharibacteria bacterium (assembly GCA_964520505.1). Taxonomy (GTDB): domain Bacteria; phylum Patescibacteriota; class Doudnabacteria; order UBA920; family UBA920; genus PALSA-1336. The sequence goes on from CAZFQP010000006.1 coordinate 3,628, forward strand.
ACGTTTTGTTCCGGTCGTTGTAGATCCGGCTAATACCTCGCAGATCTCCACCTTGCACGATGTTTTCCAGCGTCAGGTCAACATTGACATGTTCGAACCGGTTTCCATACTTCTTGTGGAATTCCGGACCCCAATACATGGTAAAGCTGTCGTGACTCCAGGCATCGTCGAGCGTTCCCGCTGGGGCGTGTGCGATGGACCAACATTCGATGAGCACGGAGAGCTGGTTAGCCATCTCCATAACTCGCTCACAGAAGCTGGGCTGCTTTTCACGCTGCCGGTGTTCGGCTGTTTCCAAGTACAGAAAGTAGATTCCGTAGTCGGAAAGGTCATAATCCCGCTCGGGAATCACCGTATGGTTTGCGGGGAAAAAGCCCTGGAAATCCTTGCTGTGGTTAGGCAGGAGCGTTTTGGTATAGAGCATGGGACAGCCTCTTCCGTCGGCGCTCTCCAGGCGTTCGATACGGAACAATGTCTTATTGCCCGCATCGTTGACGTGGAGAATCCTGTCACCCGCTTGAATAATCCGGGGGTCACGAATGGTTTTCAGACAAACTCCGAAGAGTGCCGACCCGGAACCTTGCTGTGAAACTTGCCGATGAATAGAGCGAAGTTCCTCAATGGTGAGGCCAGTACGCTTCTGGCCGAAAATTCGGGCGGCATCTCCGTAAAGATACGGTGCGATGTTGTTACCGCCCAGTTCCACAAATGGCTTGGGAGCCATCATATTCTTGTGACCCATACGAACTTTCCTCCTTAGTGAAAGTATATTCTGGGATTAGAGACTATTGAGATTTGCCCCTTCCAAATCCACAATTACGATTATGAACTTAGAAGAATGTCCGAGTTTAACCCCTCGGACGTAGGCCTTATCCCGACGCTGCGGTCGGGACGTTCCAGCACTGTCTACTGGATGATAATTAATACAAACAAATTCATTGTTTTGTCGCGGAGGCAGTTCTGGGCAAACTGTCCGCTAAGAGCGATACAACATCTTCTGCCAACTTATTTCTGTTATAGTACTTGGCGAAGGAATGAGCCGCAACAATCTGCCCACTTTGGAGGAAAGCCCGCATGTCAAAAAAGAAAACATCCATGTCGGTGGCCTCATAACTCCCAAGGATGTTGATGTAGTGGCTGGGAAAATTTTCGCATTTGAAGTTGGTGGCCATTCGATTTGCGTCATCATTTCCCACAACCATCACCTTCAGTCCTCTACTAACCATGGCCTCAATGAGGACGGTCTCGAAAGTGGTCTTTGTGAATTTTCTTGTTCTCACAACGACAGTGAAAGTATAGTTCAGAAGGGCTTCCTGAATTTTGCTTTCACGGACGCTTTCGTCCTCCCGCAGGCGGACCTCCCGTGCTTTTAACTTCTTCGCAGCGGCGTAGATTGCACCAATGAATGCGATAATGGCGGTTACCACCAACGCGATATTTGTTTGAGAAACACTAGACATATTGTCCTCCTACTTTTGATGCGCAAATTCTCACAACTTTCATCTCACATACGTGGAGAAGCCGTGATACCGCGCACGGTTCGGGATAGATTAAGCACGAAGCTTAATCGTATTATTATGCCGAAATTAAACAAACTTGTCAAGGCAGCAGCCCCTTGGCGTTTTCAAATCAACTATCATTTCTATCCTTTGTGTTCCAGGTTAGTTAGATTGACCCCTATTTAGCAGCTTGACTGTACTGGAATTTTCTGGTATGATTTCAGGTCGGACTCCCAAGGAGGACTATGGAAAACGAAAACCTAAGGCAAAGGTTGCCAAAGGCTGTTGCAGAATTTGTCATCAGGTGGGTAAATAGAAATACCCCGCCGGAAAGAACCGAGATTACCGTACGAGTCTCGGTGACCTTTGCCCCTCTTACAGGGGAGGCAACGGAACTGAAGCGGCAACGAAAGCCGACCAAACGGTCGGCCGCGAAGCGCCCTCTTACCGACGAAGAGTGGGAGGTGATGAAAAAGATCCCATACCCGCGAAGATGGAAGAAGATTTTTGAATACTTTGCGGAGTCTGACAACAAGGAAGCCTCGAAAGCCGAAATGATTGCGGCGGGGGTCATTCCGGACCAAAACTTTGAGTTCGCAAGCTTCAACAGCTTTTCAAAGATGCACGGCTCGAACTGCGTACTCAAGCGGGCCCGAATTAGCCACGTGCCGGAAAAACCATCAACATTCCGGCTCTTTCCGCTGGAATCAAAGACCGAGTAGTCACGCACCTCAAAGCGCACATCGTCCCCATTGGGACTTTGTGCGCTTTTCACTTTTTATTCTGCATTGTTCAGCCCCTCTATATTATGCTAGCATTAGTTTATAGAAAAAATAAACTATGGGGCTAAAAATGAACAACAAACTTTCACTCTCATCAAGGAAAATTTCTTTAACAGCAGGACTGCTTTACCTGCTCACTTTTGTTTCTATTCCAAGCATTATTCTTTACGGGCAGGTAAAGAGTAGCAACTATATTCTTGGCGGAGGGTCTGACACAGCGGCAATTATTGGAGGGCTTTTGGAAATAATTATTGCTCTTGCCGGCATTGCCACCGCCGTCACTCTTTTTCCAATCCTAAAAAAACAAAATGAAAGCTTTGCGCTTGGACTGGTTGCGGCGAGAATTTTAGAATCAGGCACGATTTTTGTTGGCGTGGCATTTATTCTGTCGATTGTAACTCTCCACCAAGCGGCGGCGGGAACAGAATCTTTAGTAGCGAGCCATACCCTCGTTGCCCTATACGACAGAATTTTTCTTTTGGGCCAAAGTTTTATGCCGGCAATCTGTGATGTATTACTTGGCTACATGCTTTATCAATCCCGCCTCGTCCCCCGCGCCCTTTCCGTAATTGGAATTATTGGCGGCCCGGTTTTAATAGCCGGCTACTTGGCGGTGATGTTCGGCCTAATTGGCAGGCTCTCTCCCCTGGCCGGGCTGTCCGCTGTTCCGGTTGCCCTGTTTGAATTCTCCCTGGGGCTTTGGCTGGTTATTAAAGGATTTAATTCCGAGGCCTTCACCTCTTTGGTGTCTAATGATTAATAATTCTGAACTGTATGCCCCATAAATTACCAACAGATTTCAAAAAAGAAATAGCCGGCAATAAACAGGCCAAGGCGGTTTGGGATGACATTACACCTCTGGCGCAAAACGAATGGATTTGCTGGGTGACTTCTGGCAAAAAACTGGAAACCAGGGGTATTAGAATTAGCAAAGCCATTTCCAAACTAAAAGGCGGTATGCGCCGCCCCTGCTGCTGGATGGGCTGCCCACATAGGGAAAAATCATAAAATTTTATGCCCAAAGCAGCAAACAACCTATACACACTAGAAGATTTAGGATACAACGACTTTTTTGAATCCAACCGAAAAAAACTTGGTTGGGAAAGTTTTGCTGTGGCCCGCGTAACTTCCGAACACCGCGGCGCTTACAAAGCTAAAGACGCTGAGGGCGAATATTTAGCAAAAATTACCGGCAAACAAATGTTTAATGCCACCTCGCGCGAAGACTTCCCTGCCGTGGGAGACTGGGTGGCAATAACCAAAGCAGACAAAGACCGGGCAACTATTCAAGGCATCCTGCCCCGAGCCTCCAAATTGCAAAGAAAGCATGGCGACAAAAACAAAACCGGCGGCAAGGACGAAACTCAAATTATTGCCACCAATGTGGACGTAGCTTTTATTGTCGAATCCGTTAACCGGGACTTTAGCTTAAACAGGTTCGACCGCTATTTTGCCCTTGCCCAATCAGGCAAAGTAACTCCGGCAATTATTCTAAATAAAATAGATTTAATTCCGGCGGATGAATTGGCGGAGAAATTAAAACAACTAAGGACTCGTTTCCCCGAAGCGGCGATAATCCCCACCAGCACAACCAGCGAGCAGGGTTTGGCCGAACTTAAAAACCATATTGGAAAAAACAAAACTTATTGTTTCTTAGGTTCTTCGGGAGTAGGCAAATCTTCTTTAATAAATTTGCTTATCGGCCAAGAAATTACCAAAACTAAAGGTATAAGTTCTTATTCCGACCGCGGCAAACACACCACCACTGTTAGGCAAATGTATTTTCTGGATTCAGGCATTGTTATAGACAACCCCGGCATGCGGGAAGTGGGTTCGGCTGACGCAGACGAAGGAGTGGAAAATTTGTTTGAAGAAATAAATCTACTTGCTGCCCGGTGTAAGTATGCAGATTGTACCCACACCCACGAACCCGACTGCGCCATATTAAATGCCATAGAATCTGGAGAGTTAGATAAAAATAAATATGAAAATTATTTAAGCCTGAAAAAAGAAGCCGAATTTTACAAAAAAACCAGTCATGAGAAAAAACAAAAAGACCGCAACTTCGGCAAGTATCTGAAAAAAGCAAAAAAAGACTTGAAAAAATTCGGGCATAAAGATTATTAAAAAACCGCTCCTAATATTGGGGCGGTTTTATAATGCAAATTATCTATGACTGTCGGCCCAGTGAGCCCAGGGAACAAAAATCCAGGCTGCCAAAGCCGTATAAGCCAATATTTTGGTATTGGGTGGAACCCCATTTAAATTCATAACATAAATTGCCGCAAGCAAAACAGCCAAAGACCAAAAAGCATATTTCCCGGTTTTATCTCGTGCCGGATTATTTTTTACGTATATCCACACTCCAACCGCAAACAAGCCCAGCTCCAAAATTAATGTTAAAGGCATGGAGTTCCAAACCCCAAATCCGGCCAGGCGGCTTTCGTTTAAAGTTAAAGGTAAATCCGGCCGGTGGACAATTAAGTCCAGCACCCAATGGCTAAGCACCAAAGCGCCGCACACCAAAGCCGCGCGTTTGTCTTTTTTAAAAATGAAGTATACGCCGCCAAAAACTATTGCCCAAATCACAACGGCCAGCAGGCTGTGGGTATAGGGGTAATGATAAAAATTTAAGGGCGTCATTTTGGTGTTGCCCGGCTCAATACTCACCGCCTCCACGCCAAATATTAACAGTATCGGCCAAATTAGATCTATAAACTGCGCGGCCATAAACAAAACTCCTAAAGAAGTTTTTGGCGCGAATTTTTTTGCGGCCATTGCCGCGGCATAATGTCCTAAAAACATAAGTCAAAAAATTAATTTCTAAGTAATTTTATTTTACCAAATTTTTTTTAATTAGAAAATTATGTCAGCCGGTGTTATAATTAATATATAATGATTAAAAAATCAATCTTGTTATGAAAAATAAATTTCTTAGTTTGTGGCTGGCCGGACTCGTCGGTACTGCCGCTGTTCTGCCTTACGCTTTTACCTTGCAGCACGATATCCTTTCTAAAACCGGACAGCCGCTGGCTGTAATGGTTATCACTTCCATTGTTCAAACCGCTGTGCTTTTGGCCATTGCCATTTTCTTGGGTTTAAAACTAACAACCGGACTAAACCTCCCCATCTTTGCACCGTTTGATGCAAACTCAGCCGAAAATGGACAACTTTCCCGCTTCCTTCAGCTGACTATTTCCGCCGGAATGATCGTTGCCGTTTTAATTACGCTGGGCGACAAAATATTTGGACAATTTCTTCCTCAGCTGGTTGCGGTTAATGGTCAAGTGGCAATTTGGAAAACCCTGCTTGCCGCTTTGTATGGCGGAATTGTGGAAGAAATATTAATGCGCTTGTTTGTTATGTCGCTGCTCGCCTGGATAATTGCCAAAATTTTTAAAGTAGCCGAGCCTGCAAAAAATAATTTACTTATGTGGGCGGCAATAATTATTTCCTCCGTGTTGTTTGGGCTTGGCCACTTGCCCATAACCGCAGCGCTTACAGCCATAACCCCGCTGGTTGTACTTAGGGCAATTGTTTTAAACGGCATCGGGGGCTTAGTTTTTGGCTGGCTATTTTGGAAAAAAGGTTTGATTTACGGCATGGCTGCGCACTTTACCGCCGACATATTCCTTCTGGCTGTCTTGCCGGCAATAATTAAATAAATTTTTATAAAATAATGTGCCCAAAAAAAGATATCAAATTATTGATATCTTTTTATTTATCTTATATTAATGCTACAATGACGATATATTAATATTTCAAAAAATATGAAAATTAAATTACTATTGCCTTTGGCTTTGTGGATTTTACTTGCGGAAATGGCAGGAATTATCGGGTCGATATTTACCGCCAAAAACATTCCGACTTGGTATGCCAGCCTGATTAAACCTGTCTTTAACCCGCCCTCCTGGCTGTTTGGCCCGGTCTGGACCACCCTATTTTTGTTAATGGGCATCGCGGCGTTTTTGGTCTGGCAAAAAGGCTGGAACCGCAAAGATGTAAAAATTGCCCTTACGGTTTTCTGCTTTCAGCTGGTACTTAACACCTTTTGGTCCATAATCTTTTTTAGCATTCACAGTTTGGGTTGGGCTTTTATAGAACTGGTAGTTTTATGGCTGGCTATTTTAGCCAACATAATTGTTTTTGCCAAAATTTCCAAACCCGCCGCCTGGCTACTCCTCCCATATATTTTATGGGTAAGCTTTGCCGGACTGCTAAATTTTTCTCTCTGGCAACTAAACTCCGAGCCTACTTCGCATCAACCGATCTCTTGCACCCAAGAAGCCAAACTCTGCCCCGACGGTTCATATGTCGGGCGAGTTGGTGACAAGTGCGAGTTTGCCGCGTGCCCTAACACTCCTTCTGTTCCTCAAGGATATTCTTTAGACTCCTACAAAGTGGAAAAAATCTTAGATACCGCGTGCAGCAGCAATAATGACTGCGCCACTCCGCCGGAATATTTAATGCGCTCCAGCTGTCCTTTTACGTCCCTATGTCTGGAAAATAAATGCGCCGTAGTTTGCCCCGACTACAAACCGGCAAAATAATATGATATGCGATTCCCTCCCTTCCTAAATCTTAAAGGGAAAAAATTCACGCTGGTTAAACAGCGGCAGTTTCAAGATGTCGGGGTTTACAGCGGCAACAATTCATATTTAAGACTGGGCAACACACAAGTCATTACCAAAGAAATTGCCAAACATAACAAATTAATGAAACTAGGTTTCCCCCTGGCGACCATAACTGAGCAAGGAAAATTTGGCAGCTGGACTTATTATATAGAAACTTCTTTGGGCAAATACCACTTGGGAGAGGTTTTTAAACAGGAAATAAATAAATTTGGAAAAATTTCCGTTAAAACTTTTAGTGATTTTTTAAATGTAAGCAAAATATTTGCCCGGGCTCAATTACAAACCGCTACCCAAAAAAATTATATAAACAAGTTCGTCGCGACTATTCATTTAAACATTTTAGCCAAAGAACTTCCTCAGCAAAAACAAAAACTCTTAAAGAAATTTGACCGAATAGCTAAAAAACTGGCTGTTTTTCCTTATGTTCTAACCCACGCTGACTTTTGTCCGCATAATCTTTTTAAAAATGGCGTTATTGACTTTGAGCACCAATCCCTGGCTCCTGCCGGATACGATATAGTAACAAATATAATTACTATTGACGGTTTTCCCACGGGCGGTGACTACGAATTAATAGGCGGGTATCGCTTTACCCCTAATCAGCTCAAACAATATTTAACGGCGATGGACAAAATTTATTTCGCCCATGGCCTGCCAAAAATTTCTCGTTTTCAAAAGGAATTCGCTTTTTGCAGAGAAGTCTGGCTTACGGCCAGAATGCACAGATTCCCCAAACTTCAGCAATTTAGATACAATCGTCTTATTAAAAACTTAGGCAAAATTTAAACAAACAAACCGTGCAAAAATCCCAAATTAAATTTGTGGTAATTATCTCCTGCCTGACCATTACGGTTTTATCGGGACTATTTTGGTATTTTAAAACACCCAAACCACAAAAGAAAAATAACCTTTCAGACATATCTACATCCACTATTCAAGAACCCAAAATTCCCGAGCTAGATAAACCAGCCTATGACCGCAAGTTAAACGACATTGCTAATAGCTCCTCAACCACGACTTCTACTCTTACTAATCTATGGCCCGTAAAAACAGAGTATCCAAAAGCCGGAGCTATTTTGCCGTTTAAAAGAATTATTGCCTACTACGGCAATCTATATTCTAAAAATATGGGCGTCTTGGGCGAATATTCAGAAGAAACAGTTTTGGGAAAATTAAATGCTGAAACAACCAGATGGCAGGAAGCCGACCTGCAAACCCCGACCGTTTCGGCACTGCATTATATTGCAGTGGTCGCCCAGGCCGGGCCTGGACGCGACGGCAAATATCGGGCCCGTATGCCGGACAAAGAAATAGAAAAAGTTCTGACCATGGCGGAAAAAAATAAATCTCTTGTCTTTTTAGACATCCAGCTGGGCTTAAGCGATCTGCCAACCGAACTGCCGCTACTGGAAAAATATTTACAGCTCCCCCAAGTCCACCTGGGAATAGACCCGGAATTCGCGATGCATAACAATGAACGGCCCGGTGAAAAAATCGGCACGCTGGACGCGGACAATATAAATTATGCGGCGGATTTTCTAGCCAAGCTTGTGCAAAAAAATAACCTGCCGCCAAAAATATTAATCATCCACCGTTTTACGCAAAAAATGCTCACCAACTACCAAAACATCAAGCCGCTGCCGGAAGTTCAGGTGGTAATAAATATGGACGGCTTTGGCGGCCAAGGGGTCAAACTAAACACCTATAAACAATACATTTATAAAGAGCCGGTGCAATTTACCGGCTTCAAACTCTTTTATAAAAATGACGCAAACGGTGCAGGCGGACTATTTAAGCCGGCCGACTTGCTAAAACTTTCCCCTGTTCCGGTTTACATTCAGTATCAGTAAAGGATTAAACCAGAAAAAATTATTGCAATAACTGCATAACATCTGCCGGTTTGATTTGCTCAATTTGCTGGGGTGAGGTGCCGGTGCCGGAAAACATTAACTTGGCGCCAAAATACAACAAGGCCAAGGAAACCAATGTTAATATTACGCACATCCAGGCCACGGTAACGGCGTCATCCTCGTCGCTAAAAAAATATTTGGCTGCAAAAAATATGCCGAACGGCGGCACGCCTAAAGAAATTAAATACGCCCAACGCTTAACTTTGCCTGAAACCAGATTATTTTTTTGGTTTTGCAAGGCATTGAGCATTAAAAGCCCCAAATCGACTTTAGGGTTTTCCTTGGCTACCTGCTGATACTCGCCAATAGTCTGTTCTAATTTTTTATCCGCTTTATCAAACATAACCTAATTATATCATGACTTAGTTTTAAACCTTCATTCCTCATAATTACTTCCCTATTTGCCCAATATAGGCTATGATTAATTATCAATGCCAATGAATTTGCAAATTGGCTTACTTAATAGATTAGTAATCAAAAATTTATGAACGGATTTGTAAACAACTTGGAACAGGCCACATTGGACAATAGCGATTTTCGCCGGGTGCTTTATACCGGCAAACACAGCCAGTTGGTACTAATGAACCTTAAGCCGGGGGAAGAAATTGGGGAAGAAATTCATACTTTAGACCAATTCTTCCGGTTTGAAAAAGGAACCGGCAAAGTAATAATAGACAATGTTGAATATGAAGTTAAAGACGGTTCGGCGGTTATTGTTCCGGCCGGAGCCAAACACAATGTGATTAACACTTCGGCCAGCGAAGACCTAAAACTTTATACCATATATTCCCCGCCGGAACACAAAGACGGCACGGTACGGGCGACCAAAGCTGAAGCCCTGGCCGAGGAAGAACACTTTGACGGAAAAACATCAGAATAATTAATTCAAAAAAATAATTAAAACTAATTTATGACTCATCACAAAAATGTATTGCAACAGACTTTAGCCGCTTGGCTGCCGTTAGCCATTGTTACCTTAGCCCTCTGTGCTTTGGCTTATGTTGGCCTGCAACAAAATTATCGCCTCTCAGCCAATGACCCGCAAATTCAAATTGCCCAAGACATAGCGGCTGCCATTAACCGCGGCGACGCCCAGGCTTCTGCCATAGTGCCGCCCGAACCAACTTCCGACATATCATCCAGCCTGGCCACCTTTGTAGTAATTTATAGCGCGACCGGAACTCCGCTGGGAGCCTCAGCCGGCATAGATGGTAAAGCACCAACAATCAGCCAAGGAGTGCTGGCAACAGCATTAAAAGCCGGGGAAAATCGCGTCACTTGGGAACCAAAAAAAGGTACGCGGATTGCGGCGGTTATTACCAGCTTCAAATCGCCAACCGAAAGCGGTTTTATTTTAGTCGGCCGATCATTAAAAGAAGTTGAAATACGCGAACGCCTCTTAATGACCATAACCGCGGCAGCCGCTGCAGTAGCTTTGGTTTTCAGCTTCCTGGCAGTCTGGTGGATGATAAAAAAATCCCACAAACCTGGTGAAGCCTCACACGAAAGCGAACATCATCACAGCGTGTAGAATTTCAGTAGTCAGCTTATAGTATTTTGAATATAGAATAAGACAAAAATCCGTCCCGCATTTGCGGGACGGATTTTATATATACTAAATACTATATGCTAAACGCTAACTACTAATTACAGCGCGTCTAAATCTATATGGTGATCAATCCGGACTTGCGACACGAATTCCGGAATGTGGGAGACCATTAAACTTAATCCTTCGTAAGCATCAAGGGCTTTAGCAATTACCGGCAAGTGGCGGAAATTTATGTGATTGGTCGGCTCGTCTAAAATTAACAAACCCGGTTTCATTAACATTAACCGGCAAAAAGCCAGGAGCCCTTTTTGGCCTTCGGACAAAGCGGCAATCGGCTGGTCCAGCAATTTTCCGTCCAGTAAAAATCCGGCAGCAGCCGCGCGCAGATGCTGTTCGTCAAATTTTTCCATAACTTCCTTTAAGGCATCAAAAGCTTTTTGGTTAAAATCCAAATTGGAAAAATCCTGCTTATAATAACCGAGCTTAATGTCTTTGGCAATAGAAAAACCTTCGGCCCTTCGACTATCGCTCAGGACATCCTGGCTTGGCCAGGATGCAATTTTTTCCAGCAAAGTTGATTTGCCAATCCCGTTTGGTCCGGCAATTAGCACGTGGGTATTTTTGCGAAAAATTAATTCCACTTCTTTACTCACCACGCCATGGGCGCGAATGGCCGACAACCGGCTAAACTCCATAATTTTACCGTCAAAAAACTGGTCAAACTGCTGGCAGGGAATTTGAAAGTCCCTGATGGTTTTATCTTCCTGTCTGACTTCCACAATGGAACTTTCCGCCTCCTCGGCTGCTTCGCGCATGCGCTTGGCCACCGCGCGCAGCTTGCCGCCTTTGTGGGCAAAAACTTCCGCTTGAGCCTTCTTTTCTTTTATTTGCATTTGCATTCGGGCATTTTGCAAATTTTCCCGTTCAATCCGATTTTTAATTTCTTCCACCACGTCATAATAATTACCGGTGTATTGTTCAATTTTTTTGGTAAAGACATCCAAATACAGCACGCCGTCGGAAAAAGCATTTAGGAATTCCGCGTCGTGGGAAATAACCAAAACGGTTTTTTCGTACATCATCAAAAATCCGGTTAAGTGCTCTATTCCCTGTCTGTCTAAATTGTTTGTCGGTTCATCCAGCAATAAAATATCGGGGTTTTGGATTAGCGCGTGAGCAAGCAATAACCTGGCCTGTTGTCCGCCGGAGAGCTCGGAGACTTTGCGTTCCAAAGGCAAGTTAACATTGACCACTTGGAAAATATCTTTAATCAACTTGTCCAAATTATATTTTTTTTCAGTGAAAGCTGTGGCAAAATAATCTCTCACCGAAAGCGCGGCCAGTTCTTTCGGCATGACCTGCCTGGCAATGGCAATGGTGGAGTCTTTGGGCGTTAAATGAACCGCGCCTTCATTCGGCTTTATTTCGCCCGTAATCATTTTAAAGAGAGTGGACTTTCCGGCACCGTTTTGCCCCATTAAGGTTATCCTGCTGCCGGAACGCAAACTGAAACTGGCCTCTTCTAGCAGCGGCTTATTGTGCGAGTATTCAAAACTCACTTCGGAAAATCTTAAAATTACGTTGTCGTTGGTCATAAAATTGAGTTAAAAAATTGCCCTTTTTGGGGCAAATTTATATTGCTATAATAGTATTTTTTTCTTTTTTAGTCAAGATTTTTACCCTTCTCCTGACATAATTTAATGAAAGTTAAATTATGTCAGGAGAATTTTTGAAAAGTTAAAATTGGTTAGAAAATTTACGAGCTCCAAATCCGGAACTCTTGCCGCGCCCACCGAATCTTCCCGAAGCTTTTTTATGGTAATTCGGGCGCGGTGGTTTAGAAATAAAATAACCGCGGCGTCCACTTTCCCCCTGGGCGCTTCCCAGGTCGGCCGGCCTCGCACTTCTTTCAAACCGCTGTCCAAAACCTGGACGGCTGGAAGGTGAACTAAATGCCCGCCTTGGATGTCTTTGCCCTTCGCTATGGTTAGGCTTGCCGCGATAAGGTGTCCGATTGTGGGAGGAAAAAGAACTCCGTTCCCGCTCCGGCTCGCCCGGATCGGTCACTCTCGGGGCCAGGGTAGGTAACGTAGAAATAGGGAGTTGTTTTTTTATTAAACGCTCAATTGCTCGCACGTCATATTTTTGATCCGGCGTGGCAAAAGAAATCGCATGACCCACAGCTTGAGCTCTGCCGGTGCGTCCAATACGGTGGACATAGTCGGCAGCTTGTTCGGGCAAGTCAAAATTAATAACCAGTTCAATGCCGGTAACATCAATTCCTCGGGCGGCAATATCGGTCGCTACTAACACGCGGTATTTGCCGGATTTAAAACCTTCCAGTGCTTCCAAGCGCTGGTTAAGCGAACGGTTAGAATGAATCTCCGCGGAAGTAAACTTCATGTTGCGAATAATTCTGGCAACTTTTTTGGCGCCGAACTTGGTACGGCAAAAAACCAGCGCGCTACCGTTATACTCTTTTAAAATGCTTTCGAGTAAAGACATTTTTAATTCTTTGTGGACAAAAAATAATTCCTGGCTAATGTTAGTAGCCGTCGTCCCCTGCGGTACTACTTCCACGCGCACCGGCAATTTCATATATGAATTGGCAATGTTGATAATTTCCGCCGGCATGGTGGCGCTAAAAAGCATTGTTTGTCTGTCTTTGGGCACACTAACCAAAATTTTCTTAATTTGCGGAGCAAAACCCATATCGAGCATCCTATCAGCTTCGTCTAAAATCAAAACGCTCACTTTATCCAAATGGACGGTCTTTTGCTCCAAATGGTCAATCAGTCGGCCCGGCGTGGCAATAATTACATGCGGCCGGCGGCGAAGCTGTTGAATTTGGCGATTGATATTTTCCCCTCCAATTAATACCGCAGTTTTCATACCCAAATGCCGCCCTAAATTATTTAGCGCGTCTTCCACCTGCACGGCCAATTCGCGTGTTGGCAAAATTATTAAACCAACGCCTTTGCTCTTTGCCAAACTTTGAATCAGCGGAATACCAAAAGCCAGGGTTTTCCCTGTCCCGGTTTGGGCAATACCCATAATATCTTTGCCGGCCAGAGCATGGGGAATCGCCTGCGACTGGATGGGAGTCGGAACGGAAAATTTTAACCCCTCCAAAATTTCCAAAATTTTCGGGGCAATACCCAAATTAAAAAAAGTTTTTTCTGTTGGATTTGATATCGTCATAAAAGATGTTATAAAAGAAAACTGACCCGAACTCTTTTAAGTTAGGGTCAGAATTTAATTGCTGATTATTCCCGAAAAAAAGTAGCTGGGCTTATTAATACTTTCTATAATTATATCATATCTAAATTACTTTGTCAAGAATATATTCCTTTTAAATAAAGGTTAATTTGAACTATGTTACTTTTGAGTAAATTTACAGTATTTATATATGCGCAAAATGACTTAGGCTAAGCGATAATTTAAAAAGCTATGGTATGATAATATTAACCTTAAAAAAATTATGCCCCGCTGTTTTGGCATCAAAACCAAATTTTAAAAAAACCAAGCGGGAGCCAAACCAAAAATTTTCAGTATTAATTTATGGCTTGCCATGGAAATTGACCAAAAAACACTTATCGCCCGCTGCCAAGCGGGACACCTAGAAGATTTCGCTTTGCTTTACGATATGTTCGCGCGGAAAATTTATGACTTTATTTTTTACCGCACCATGCATAAAGAAACCGCGGAAGATTTAACCAGTCTGACTTTTACCAAAGCACTGGAAAGAATTAGCTCATTTAATTCTGACAAAGGAACTTTTAGCGCCTGGTTGTATCAAATCGCCCGCAATAGCCTGATTGATAATTATAAATCCAACCGTCCGGTGGCGCCGCCGGAAGAATTGGAAGATATTTCCAGCAATCAAAATTTGGAACGGCAAACGGAAGCAGTCTTAAATTTAGAAAAAGTTAAAAAGTTTTTGTCGACTTTAGACGAAGAAAAACGCGAGGTGGTAACAATGCGTGTTTGGGACGGCTTGTCCTACAAAGAAATCGCTGAAGTTTTAGGAAGAACGGAGAGTTCCTGTAAAATGACATTTGTGCGGGCTATGGAAAAACTTAACAAAGAAGCGGCATTCGCCTTATTGTATTTATTAATGCTAAAAGCCGGATAACCGCCACAAAGAAAGGACTTATATGGAAAATTTAGAAGAAAAAATTCAAAACATCATTCAAGAACTTCTGGCCTACGACCCGGGTTTTGCCGGCCATGAAAACGAATTAAAAAAAATTGTCAGGCAGCTGCTGGAGTCAAAACCCAATACCAAATTTGACCAGCAATTTGCCGAGAATCTGCGCCGCCAGCTGCTACTGAAAGCGGAGGATTTAAAACACGCTAAAAAATCCACAGGGTGGAAAAACTTGCTGGTTCCGGCCATGGCAGCTGCCATGCTAATAGTCGGCGGAGTTTACGTAAATAACAAATTTCAGAACACCGGCAGCCAAACTCAGCTACTTTCCGGTAAAGTAGAAATTGACGCTGTTGGCAAAAATGCCTTTGGACAATTGGCAATGGGTCCGGCAGCTTTCGGCCGCGGAGGCGGAACGGAAAGCTTTGCGGGCACGGAAAATAAAACTACGGCGGCAGACTCTACGGCTTCCGCACCGGCAATCGCCCCAACGCCAAATACCGACATTGGAATCACCGCCACTGCTCCGGTTCGCAATCAGTCAGGCGGAGGTGGAGCGGATATGAAAATTATGCCTCCCAATATCAGCTATCGCTATATTTATAAAGGCGAGCCGATTAAATTAACCGACTCGGAAGTGAATGTTTACCGCCGGGAAAAGGGCTTAAGCTCTTCCGCCGCCGGGCAATTTATTAAACAGTTAAAATTTGGCTTATTAGATTTGTCAAAATTTAATAATGTGGACGTAGATTCTATTAATCTGATGGAAAAAAGAGAATACGGCTACAATGTAATGGTCAATTTCCGCGAAGGAATTATTTCCGTCAGCGAAAATTGGGAATTATGGCCGACGCCGGACAAACAGTGCCAGACTCCGGAATGCTACGAATCACTACGCCTTAAACCGGCCGATTTTCCGGCCGACGAAGAAATAATTTCTCTGGCAAATAAGTTTTTAAAAGATTACGGAATTTCAACCCAAAACTACGGCCAACCGCAAGTTACAAATTATTGGAGGCGTGAATTGGCAATGGCCACCGACCCAAGCCAGGTTTATATTCCCGACGTAGTGACGGTTGTTTACCCGTTAATATTAAACGGTCAACCGGTGTTTGATGAAGGCGGGTCCCCTTCCGGACTTGTCGTAAATGTAAATATCCGCGTAAAAAAAGCCTCAGGTATTCAGGAACTGGCTGTACAAAAATATCAGTCCTCGGCTTATGCCGCGGAAACCGATGTCTCAAGAATTTTAAAATTAGCTGAGAATGGCGGCTTTAGACCAATTTACTATGCTTCTGCCGAAGATGCCGGAGCAAAAACAGAAGATGTCGAATTAGGCACACCGACTAAATCCCTGGTAAGAATCTGGCAATACAAAAACGGCAGTTCCGCCGAAGTATACGTCCCCGCTTTAGTCTTCCCGGTTATCTCCGCTCCTAAAAACACTTCTGCCGGATCTTATTTTTACAAAACCAATATTGTCGTGCCTCTGGCTAAAGAAATTTTAGACGGCGACAACGGTAGTATTGCGGTCCCGTTAATGAAGTAACACTTGTAAGACATACTCATATTTAAAAACGCCTTTCTAGAGGAGGCGTTTTTAAAATTATAGGGAATTTACAGATGCATTAAAAAATTAAGACCCCCGGACAATCTTAGAACTTTTTTGCACGCGCTCATTTCGTGCTAAAGTTCCGGACTATCCGGGGGAATTTGTCTGACTGAGCCACCATTATAAGGTTCAGCCCAAATTTTGATTTAAAGCTCTTCGTGGCCTCAGCAATCTTTTCCGATGGGTACGGATTATTGAGTTGCTCTTTTAGAGCTGCCTTCAATCATCGCCGTTGGAGGAGAAACAAAATGAAAAGCTTCCTGCTATACACACCTCCTTAACTCACTGCTACCGAAATTTTATTACTTGTCACTAAATTTGTCAAACAGCAAAAACCCGCCAACCCCTCAAGGGTTTGGCGGGCTTATTCCATTTGGCTTAAGATTGAATTTGGGTGCAAAAAGCGCAACGCTTGGCTTCTTTGGGAATTTCGCTCAAACATTCGGCGCACTTCTTGGTTGTCGGGTCAGTGGGCTGTTCGCGGCGCGCTTTGGCAATCAAAGTATTAATCGGCGTAACCACAAAAAAATAAACTGTAAAGGCTACAATTAAAAACGAAATAGCGGCGTTAATAAAACTGCCGTACATAAACCGGCTGTGGTTAACCGTAAAAAACAGCCCTGAAAAATCCGGCTGTTTAAAAATCGCTGCCACCAGCGGTGTGAGCAAATCTTTTACCAACGAATTAACAATTGAAGTAAACGCCGCACCAATCACCACACCAACGGCCAAGTCTACCACATTCCCCCGCAAAATAAATTGTTTGAACCCCTTAAATGTTTCGGTTATCATACCTAATATCATCCAGCTAGATTTTGATGACATCATTTATCATCACACATCTAACTTTAGATGCTCCTTAATTATTTTATTGTTTTAATTATAGTCATACGCCTTTACCAACTGCTTCGTTAATGTTGGCATATCCATCACGCTCCAGCAATTTAACCAGCCCCTGATTAATCTGGCTGACTAACTGCGGACCCTGATATATCATCCCGGTAATTAATTGCACTAAACTGGCGCCCAGCTTAATTTTTTTATAAGCATCTTCCGCGCTAAAAATTCCCCCGCAGCCAATTACAATTTTTTTACCGCCATAATATTTATAAACCTTAGCAAGCATTTGGTTGGACAGTTCCTCCACGGCCTTGCCGGAAAAGCCGCCCTTGCCTTCGTGGTTAAATTTATTTACCTTGGTGAGGTTGGTGCAAATAAAACCATCCACCTGATATTTATTTCCCAAAGCTAAAATTCCGTTTAATTTCTCTTCCGTCAAATCCGGGGATAGCTTAATAAACACCGGCTTGGTTTTGGGAATAGAAAATAACTTTTGTAACAACAAGTCCAAATTTTCCGGCTCGGCAAATATTGGCGAAGGTTCCGAGGTGTTAGGACAACTAATATTTATGGTAAAATAATCCCCCGTATTTTGAAAGATGCGGTAGCTTTGCAAATAATCATCTATTCCCTGCTCAACAACCGAAGTCAGTGACGAGTTGGTTTTGGCAATACTAATTCCTAAAATAAAGTTAAACTTTTTTCTGGAAAGCCGAGAATGAATATTATTTGCCCCGGAATTTTTTAAGCCATAGTTGATTCTTAAAGACTTGGCTTCAGGCAGTCGCCACATCCATTTTCCGACATTGCCGGCGTACGGCTGGAAGGTTATGGAGCCGACTTCCTCAAACCCAAAACCCATAGCCGGCAGCAAGCTAGGCAACATCGCTTCTTTGTCAAAACCCGCGGCCAACCCCACCGGATTTTTAAACTCCAGTCCGGCTAAGGTTTGCCGCAACTTGGGGTTGTTATAGTCAAAAAATAACCTAAACAATCCTCGGCCCCAGGAATTTCGGCCAAAAAAATTACCGGCAATAACCATACGATCGTGGACTTTTTGCGGCTCGGACAAAAAGAAAATCCTTTTCAACAGGTTTTGGTATAAAAAAGCTATTATGGCATTGCGCCAGGCAATAATGGTTTCCATTTATTAATTATATCCCTAAATCCTTACATTGCCAATATTGACATAAGCCTGTAAAATATAGAGGATTATTCTTAAAGAAATTATAATGAAGCAAAAATTTGTCACCATCGGGCTAGTGCAGAGCAAAGTTTCTCCCGACATTTCAGCAAATGTGAAAAAAACCGAAAAAATGATTCGGGCAGCGGCAAAAAAAGGCGCGCAAATTATTTGTTTGCAGGAACTGTTTCAAACGCCTTACTTCCCTCAATGGGAAAAAATGGATAAAAATAAGTACGCTGAAACCATTCCGGGGCCAACTTCCACCGCTATGCAAAAACTTAGCCGCGAGCTAGGCGTGACTTTAATTGTGCCAATGTATGAAAAACTGGGCAACAAATTTTTTAATACTGCCGTAGTGTTTGACCCTAAAGGCAAAAACATCGGCAAGTACCACAAAATCCACATTCCCCACGATCCGGGCTTTTACGAAAAAGAGTACTTTGAACACGGCCAAGCCGGATATAAAATTTTTACAGTTGGGGGCGTAAAATTCGCCGTGCTAATTTGCTATGACCAGTGGTTTCCGGAAGCAGCCAGAGAAGTGCGCCTGCAGGGTGCGGAAATTATTTTCTACCCCACCGCGGTCGGCGATATTGTTGGCTACAAAGCCGAAGGCGACTGGCATGACGCCTGGGAAACCGTTCAGCGTGGCCACGCCATTGCCAACAGTTTATATGTTGCCACAGTCAACCGCACTGGCCGGGAAGGACAAATGCAATTATTTGGCCAATCTTTTATTGCCGATCCGTTTGGCAAAATTTTAAAACGCGCTTCCAAAGACAAAGAGGAAATCTTGGTTTGTAAATTGGATCTATCCAAAAACGAATTTTTTGCCGAGGGTTGGGGCTTTATGCGCAACCGCCGACCGGATACGTACAAATTAATTCCGACCAACAAACTTACTAAAAAATCAAAGAAGCTGCAAAACGTGGCCCACTATAAAGATGAAATTAAAGCCTTGAGAGGAAATTAAATGATTGAGACTCCCCTAACTTCCGGTTTCCATATGCCAGCAGAATGGGAAGAACATACCGGTGTGTGGCTTGCCTGGCCGCATGACGAAATTACTTTCCCGGCCGGCCGACTAAAAAAAGCAGAAGCCGCATACGTTGAGATTATCAAACATATCCATGCTACTGAAGACGTAGAGCTTTTGATAATTAACGAACAAATGAGGACTCGCGTCACTGAGCTATTACAATCCTCTAATATAGATATAAAAAAAGTCACCTTCCATATTACCAATTATGCCGATGTCTGGATACGTGATTACGGCCCAACTTTTGTAAAAAATTCCGACACAAGGGAACTTGCCTGGGTAAAATGGGGGTATAACGCCTATGGTAATAAATTTCCTGATTTATTAAAAGACAACGAGGTCTTTTTTGCCTTGCGCGGTTATTTAGACAGGCGAATGTTCGAACCCGTAATGATTATGGAAGGCGGGGCTATTGAAACCAACGGCCAAGGCGTAATTTTAACTACCGAACAATGTTTGTTAAATCCAAATCGTAACACCCAACTCAACAAGGAAACTACGGAAAAGCTTTTAAAAAATTATTTGGGCGCTAGAAAAATTCTCTGGTTAAAAAATGGTTTGGTAAACGACCATACCGACGGCCACATAGACGAACTGGCTCGATTTGTTGGCCCAAACAAAATTGTTTGCGCTTACGAAGAAAATGCAACTGACGAAAATTATTCAATTTTGGAAGACAACTATCAAACTTTAATCAAAGCCAAAAACCTGGACAATAACCCTTTTGAAATTATAAAACTCCCTATGCCGCATATGGTTTATGACGATGGCAGTAAAGCGCCTGCCTCATACACTAACTTCTATATTGGCAATGAGGTTGTTCTTGCTGCGACTTTCCAAGATGAAAATGACGCTAAGGCTTTGGAAATTTTACAATCCTGCTTCCCTGACCGGAAAATAATCGGCATTGATTGTTCAGATCTAATTTACGGAGGCGGCGGTGTTCACTGCATTACTCAACAGCAACCTGTTTAGCCTGCCTACCGGCAGGCAGGCTTGTAGAACGTAGTTAGTAGCTTGTAGACATCACACAAAATCTCTTTACTTATTTAATATATTTGTTAAAATTATTTTGTAATTAATCCTTTTCGCTTGAACTTAAACAAAGTCTCCCGAAATTTCGGGATCCGAAGGTAGCTATTCGCGAAAGGCAAAAGGATAAATAGTATGGAAAAAAAGAAAATCGACAAACTCTCTCCGGCTCTAAAAAAGTTAATTGAGCCTGACTTGCGCAAAAGCACCGGGACTTTAAGCCAAAATACCAAAAAGGCAAAAAATCCGGTGAGCAGTTTTGCAGACCAGACCTTAAAGCACTTAAATGGCGGTTCTACTTTGCAGGCGGCCTTATGGCTTAAAAACCACATAAACAATGGCGGTAAACTGGTTGTTACGTTGGCCGGGGCGTTAAGTTCTTTTGAAGTCGGCGTTATGCTGGCGGAATTAATAAGGCAAAATAAAGTGCACTTGGTTTCTGCGACCGGCGCCAACCATGAAGAGTCGTATTACCGCTACGTGGCTCATTCCCACTATGCCAATATCCCCCGCTACACCGAGCTCACACCCGAACAGGAAGCGGAATTGCGCGACGCAGGGCTTCGCCGCATTACCGACACCTTCTTGCCCGAAGACGAGAGCGTGAGAATTATGGAACCGCATTTATTAAAAATGTGGCAGGAAGCGGCAAAAAAGGGTGAGAAATATTTCCCGCACGAATACTTTAGAAGACTGTTCAAAGAAAAATTAATCAAACCTGACAAACAGGCTAATCCGGATGATTGCTGGACCTATGCCGCTTACGAAAAAGACATTCCTATTGTCATCCCCGGCTTTGAAGATTCCACAATGGGCAACGTTTTTGCCAGCTACACCTATGCCGGCCCGCACAAAAAAAAGGGCGATATAATTTTAGATGGTTCCGTAATGAAAGGTGGCCTGGATTATTTCCACTTAATGTATGACTGGTATATGAAGGAGTCGAAAAATTCCCCCATTGCCTTTCTGCAATTAGGCGGCGGTATTTCTGCAGATTTCCCGATTTGCGTTGTGCCTTCCATTAAGCATGATTTAAAACTCCACGGAAAAGTGCGCGACTGGGCAGGGTTTATAGAAATTGGTTCCTCCCCAATGTCTTATGGCTCCTACTCCGGCGCCGGCGGGAAAGAAAAAATTACCTGGGACAAACTTTCCACCAAGAGCTATTACCAAATTATTCAAAGTGATGTGACAGTAGTTTTCCCATGGATAGCAGCTGTGTTATTGGGATTATAATCAAAAAAACCGCTCCAACTTATGGAGCGGTTTTTGTATTGTAATATAATAAAATGTAAAACCCCTTTGTCCTTAAATGGATAAAAGGGGTTTTACTTCAGGCTAGCTTTTCCCATATGCGATTTTTCTAGATGATCCGTTATTCACGGATTAATTAAGGCTTAGCCGCCTTTAAGGCTTATCGCTAAATTCCCTAAATGAGGGAAGAAAAGCTGCCTGGCGAACCCATAACCTGTTAATCATCTATACTCTTTCCTTTCTAATTTAATTTTACGCCTGCTAAAATTTGGACGCAATAGGACAACTAGTGGATAACCCATAAAATGATTTTAGACCAGCCAAAAAACATTTTTTCCCCTGTAAACATAAGCTAATCGATAAAGCCCACCCTTTTTGGGGATGGGCTTGTATTCGTAAGTTCGTACTAATTCGTACTTCGTAAAATCTAGTAGTCTCTCAATTTGTTTATATCAATATGTTCTCTAATTCTCTCTAAGGCTTTGCTTTCAATTTGGCGGATGCGCTCGCGGGTAACACCGAATTCTTCGCCAACCTCTTCCAAAGTATGGGTAACGCCGTCCTCAAGACCAAAGCGCATTTTCAAAATTTTCTGTTCCCTGGGGTCTAGATCATTTAAAATATTTCCGACGTATTCTTTCAAAATCTGCCGACCGGCCACTTCATTTGGTTTGGTGGTGTCTTCATCTACAATAAAATCTCCCAAACTTGAGTCTTCACCGTCATCTTCCCCTACCGGAGAGTCTATAGATACTGTTTCCTGGGAAATTTTCTTTAGATGATAAACTTTTTCCACTTCAATTCCCATTTCCGCGGCAATTTCTTCCGGCAGCGGTTCGCGTCCTAAATCCTGCACCAACGATCTTTCTGCCTGGGCATATTTGTTTAAAGTTTCTACCATGTGCACCGGAATGCGGATAGTGCGGGACTGGTCGGCCAAGGCGCGGGTAATCGCTTGGCGAATCCACCACGTGGCATAAGTAGAAAATTTGTAACCTTTGCGCCAGTCGAATTTTTCTACGGCGCGGAATAATCCCAAATTTCCTTCCTGAATTAAATCCAGCAGCCCCAAATTTCGGCCCATATACTTTTTAGCAATGGAAACTACCAAGCGCAGGTTAGCTTCGGTAAGTTTTTTTCTGGCTGCCACGTCTCCCTTGGTAATTCTCTTCGCCAATTCAACTTCTTCATTTCCGGTAAGCAAAGAAACTTTACCAATTTCGCGCAAATACATTTGAATGCTGTCGTCATAAATATCGCCCAAATCAAAAGCATCCACCATATCATCCTGTTTCTTCTTTTTGGCCTTTGCGCCTTTTCCTTTAGTCGGCTTTTCTTCCGTTTCTTCCGCGGGTTTATTTTGTTCCCAGACACTGGCAACCTCTTGGTCAACAATTTCAATACCTCGCTTATCCAAAGCTTCCATAACTTCTTCCAAACCGGCAATGTCATCTTCAAAATTCGGCAGGGCATGCATAATTTCCGCTTCGGTAACAAAACTCCGTTCAGCAGCCTTTTCCATCAACTTTTTTAACCACATTTCGGAATCGGCCGATTTAACCACAGGCACCACCGAAGACGCCGCGGGACTTTTGGCGGATTTAGATTTGGGTTTTACAACTTTAGCCTTAGAAGATTTCTTAAATGCTTTTTTAAGAGCCTTTTTCTTAAATTTTTTGGCTATTTTCTTATTTTTTTTCTGCAACTTTTTTTTAGCCATAGTATAATTTATGCGTTAAGATTATTTTCCAAACCGACCCTTAAATTCAACAATTCGGCTACTTGGTGGCTAAGATTTTCCACCGCCGGTTTGTTGCCCGCGAGCTCCGCGGTCTTTATTTCGCCCTGTAGGCGTTGCAGTTGCCGCTTGACTGCGGCAAGTTTAAAAAGATAGAAAGTTTTTTGCAGCTGCCGGTTAAATTTTTCTCTGTCGCCGGACAGCTCGTCTAGTTGTGATTCTACCATAAAAAGGGCTTCTTTGGCCAGTACATCCTGCTGGGGCAAAGCGCTCTCTCCGGCATGAATTTGCTTTAAAGCCAAAGCGCCAATAGCGGCATTTTCAAAATCCGCAAGCTCAATTTGCCCGCCAAACTGTCTAAAAAACTCACTTTCGATCATTAATGCTCCTAAAATTTCTTTTTCTATTCCCGAGACCGGACCGCGCTGTTCAACTTTTTCCGGCACGCCCTGTTTTTGTCCGGCCAGCTGTTTTTTAATTTCATCGCGAATAGTTTTTTCAGAAATTGAGAACCCGGAAGCAATTTTTCTGACATAATGGTCTTGCTCTAAGGGATCGGTAATATAACCCAAAAAAGGCAAAACACTTTGGCTTAAATATAATTTTTGCTCCACCGAGCCGGCTGGAAATTTTTCCCCGGCTTGTTCAATATAGAAATCTAAAAACCACACGGCTTCTAAAACCGCTTTTTCCCAAAGGCCGGGACTTTTTTTCAACAGCTCATCCGGATCTTTAACATTTTTTAACACAATCAGCTTTAAACGAAAACCTTGCTTTAAGGCCATTTCCCCCGCACGACGGCTGGCGTTCTGACCGGCCGCATCGGCGTCAAAACAAAATTTTAAATTTTTGGTTAAGCGGCCTAATTGCACCAAACCGCTTTCTGTTAATGCCGTGCCGCTTACGGCAACTGTATTGGCAAAACCGGCCTGATGCGCGGCAATGCAATCCATTTGTCCTTCCACAATTACCGCTTCATCTTTTTTGCGCATCGCTTCTTTGGCAAAATTTAACCCAAACAAAGTTTTGCTTTTGTTATAAATAACTGTTTCCGGACTGTTTATGTACTTGGCCGATTTGCCATCATCATTAAGTATCCTGGCCGAAAACCCGACCACCTCCCCAAAATAATTAAAAATCGGAAATGTAATGCGTCCGCGAAAACGGTCATAAATTTGCCCGCGGTCATTTTTTGCCGATACTCCGGCCTTAACTAGGTCATTCAAGCCCACGGACTTTTTGGCCAAGGCTCGCTCCAAACTATGAAAGTCGTCCGGCGCAAATCCAATCTGCCACTGTTTTATGGTACCTTCGGAAAGCCCGCGGTTTTTTAAATATTCCAACGCCGGTTTACCAGCCGCGCCGGAAATTAAAACCTCGTGATAGTATCTGGCGGCAAAATTATTAATTCTTAACAAAAATTCTTTTTCGTCTTGCTGACCCGGTGTCTCCGGTTTGTACTGAGGCAGTTTTACTCCGGCTTTGTCGGCCAACAATTTTAAGGTATCTTTAAAATCTAAATTTTCATACTTCATTACGAAACCAAACACATCACCGCCTTCACCACAGCCAAAACAATGCCAAATTTGTTTTTGCGGGCTAATAATTAAAGAGGGCGTTTTTTCGTTATGAAAAGGGCACGGCGCCTTAAAATTGACGCCCGCTTTTTTCAGCTGAATGTAGCCCCCTATTACATCGACAATGTTCAGCCGATCTTTTATATCTTGTAGTGTTGAATCACTCATATACTTAGTGCGGGCGTCATCCTGAGGAGCCTGCCTGCCGGTAGGCAGGTGCACCCGACGAAGGATCTATTAATAGCCATTTCATTACCCCGGCCTTCTTAACCGAAGAAATATACCCGGAAATAACATCCGTAATATTCAACCTATCCTTAATATCCTGTAAAGTATTGTCTTGCATATACCCTTATTTTAGCTTTAATAATGATGCCATGCAACCTCGACAAAATACCGATAAAATGATAAAATTATGAAAGTTTTGGAGAGGTCGCATAGTGGTCGAGTGCACGCGCTTGGAAAGCGCGCAACCCTTCACCGGGTTCGGGGGTTCGAATCCCCCTCTCTCCGCCAAAAAACACCGACATATGGTCGGTGTTTTTTGATGTATTTTTCCCTGAATAATAACTACTTACTACTAACCTTATCTTCCACGGCTTTGATTTTTATAGTGGCTTTAAGCACGGTGTCCGGATTTAGAGAGATGCTGTCTATTCCCTCTTTAACCAAAAATTCGGCGAAATCCGGGAAGTCGGAAGGACCTTGCCCGCAAATGCCAACCTTAAGCCCCAGCTCGTGGGCTTTTTTAATTAAATTATGAATCAAGATTAGCACCGCTTTATTGCGCTCATTGCCAATATGCGCCACTAACTTGCTGTCGCGATCCAGACCCAAAGTCAATTGAGTTAGATCGTTTGAACCAATGGAGAAACCGTCAAAAATTGAGGCAAAATCATCTACCAACAAAATATTGGAAGGA
Source organism: uncultured Candidatus Saccharibacteria bacterium (assembly GCA_964520505.1). GTDB lineage: Bacteria > Patescibacteriota > Doudnabacteria > UBA920 > UBA920 > PALSA-1336. The sequence goes on from CAZFQP010000006.1 coordinate 29,352, forward strand.
ATTTCCGCCATCACCCATATTTCCACTCCTTCGGTTAAATCTCCACTCTTCTTTTTTGCACGTTCGGCAGGAGTAATGCGTTTATTTAGCCCGTACTTCTTTATAGCTTCTACAACTTTTTTTCCTTCTTCCGGAGTGCGGCAGAACGGCACCATAACGTTCAAATTCCACAAACCCATTTCTTCGCGTACTCTTTTTACCGCTTCCACTTCCAAAGAAAAAGCTTTTTCAAATTTCGGATCATAATATCTGCTTGCCCCGCGCCAGCCGATCATCGGGTTTTCTTCTTCCGGCTCATAAAGTTTACCGCCAATTAAATTGGCATACTCATTGGTTTTAAAGTCGCTAAACCTTAGCAATACGTCATTCGGATAAAATGCCGAGGCTAACTGGGCAATGCCGTAAGATAATTTTTCCACATAATATTCCTGTTTGTCTTCATAGCCAACAGTAAGCTCGTCAATCTGCCGCTTGGTTTTTTCGTCTTGAATCTTAGCGTAATCGATTAAAGCGTTCGGATGAATTTTAATAAAATTGGAAATGACAAACTCTTCCCTTGCCAAACCAACACCTTTATTCGGCAAAAAACAGTGGGTAAAAGCTAGCTCCGGGTCGGCTGCTATCATTTTTATGGCCACTTTTGGCGCCTGAAAATTTGTCAGGTCATGACGGTTAATGTTAAATTTCAACATTCCTTCATAAACCTTGCCTAATTCCCCTTCGGCGCAGGATACCGTAATTGGCTGTCCGGTTTTTACCACCGCTGTAGCATTGCCGCAACCCACTACTGCCGGAATACCGAGTTCGCGGCTAACAATGGCCGCGTGGCTGGTTCTACCCCCGGCATTGGTAACAATCGCGCTGGCAATCTTCATAATCGGTTCCCAGTCCGGGTCGGTAATTTCCGTTACCAGCACTTCCCCGGCTTTAAATTCATCTAACTGGGTTGCGTCTTTTATATACCTGGCTTTACCCGCGCCGATTTTCGCGCCAACCGCCGCTCCGGTGCAAAGCACTTTGCCTTTTTCTTCCATTACAAATTCTTCCAAAACTTTCACGTCGCGCCTGGCCTGCACGGTTTCCGGCCTGGCCTGCACAATAAACAGCTCTTTGGTTATACCGTCATATGCCCATTCTATGTCCATGGGCCGGCCATAATGGTCTTCAATAATCGCGCCCCATTTAGCCAATTGTAAAATTTGTTTTTCAGACAAAGTAAAACTATGCCGGTCGCTTTCCGCCACAGGGACTTCCTTGGTCGGACTCATTCCTTCACTGGCATAAATTAACTTTTTTTCCTTACTGCCCATTCGCTTGCTAATAATGGCGTCAAAACCTTTTTTCAGCGTTGGTTTAAATACTTTGTATTCGTCCGGTGTTACCACGCCTTTTACCACAAACTCACCCAAACCCCAGGCGGCGTTTATTAAGATCATATCTTTAAACCCGCTCTCCGTGTCCAAAGTAAACATTACCCCGCTACTGCCTTTGTCGGAACGAGCCATTTTTTGCACGGCTGCAGAAAGTGCCACCTGGAAATGATCAAACTTTTGGTCTACGCGGTAAGATATAGCGCGGTTAGTAAACAAGGAAGCAAAACATTTTTTAATAGCTTCCAACAACGCGTGTCCGCCGCGAATATTTAAATAACTTTCCTGCTGTCCGGCAAACGAAGCATCTGCCAAATCTTCCGCTGTAGCGCTGGAACGAACGGCTACATCCATGCCCGTGGGAGAAAGTTTCATTTTTTTTGCCATCGCCGCGTAGGCAGCCAATACTTCTTCCTGCAAATCTTTGGGGAAAGTTGCTTGCAAAATTGCCTGTCGCACCGCCTGGCCTTTGTCTTCCAGTTGATGAATATCTTTTGTATCGAGTCCGGCCAAAATGTCGCGAATTTCCTGGTCAAGCTTGTTGGCTTTAATAAAATAACGGTAAGCCGCGGCCGTCACCGAAAAACCGTAAGGCACGGAAATTTTCTCGCCCGGAAAAATTTTGCTCTGACTCTGTGTAAGATTTTGATACATTTCTCCCAAGTTGGCATTCTTCCCGCCTACAAGAGGAATGTCTGACTTGGTAATTTCGTCAAACCAGAGTACAAATTTCTCACTTTTTTCCTTATTCATATGTATATTATTTTTATTTCTTTTTGCTATTTTTTGTAACTAAATTATACCACAAAAATCCGTAAAACAAAAACCCCGCGCCCTGGTTGCCCAAAGCGCGGGGGAAGCTACCTATTTGACGATCTGTGATGTGACAATACCCGCCCACCACACCCACACCGCCATTAAAAAACTTTGTTGACTGGAATGGTCGATGTTTTTAGTCTCATAGACTGCCCCTTGGGAATTTATTGACCTCGTTGATAGACTCAGCCAGCTACCGCCGCCGCAAGGAAGATTGATTTGTTCAACTCCATATTCCCCGAATCTTAAGAGCATGTGGTGCTCCCCGATTCTGTAGCCGGCCTTATCGGCAAGGGTTCGAACAAAAGCCTGAGCATCCTTTCTAGAAACTTCTACCGACCTGGCGGCCTCCAAAAACTGAGCGTCGACAACTATAGCGAATTCATGCCCATGAAGTTCTTGGTCTGACAACCACGATTTCACAGTCCAGTGATAAATCATAACTCCTCCCTTTCCTCTGCGTAACCGACTTATTATATACAAAACCCTAAAATTTTACAACAAAAAAATACACCCGACCGTTAAGCTGGGTGTATTTAATATTTTACATCAAAAATTTTTATATCTTATATTCCTAAGCTGTTTTAACTTCCACCAAATTCAGATTCTCTTTCATCCCCAAAGGTTCGCCGGTCACAATAATTAACTTCTCGCCTTTTTTTATGAGCTTGTTGTCTTTGGCGGTATTTACCATTAGCGACAAAAGTTTTTCGTAAGATTTCACTGTCGGCACCAAAAAGCTGCGCACGCCCCAGAGAAGGCACATCTGCCTTTGGGTTTTTTCTTTGGGCGTAAGCATAATAATGTTAGCCATTGCCGGACGCTGATGCGCCACTTCCCGCGCGGTAAAACCGCTGTCGGTCGCGCCAATAATTACTTTAGCATTAGTGCTAAAAGCCAGCTCATAAACGCTCTCGGCCACGGCTTCGCTTTTGCTCATAGCTTTGTCCAACAGGTGCCTGTGTCCGGGCAAAAAGACGCTCTTTTCCGTGGCTTCAATTATTTTGGCCATTTGTTGAACTGTTTGCACCGGGTAGCGTCCAAAAGCGGTTTCTCCAGAAAGCATAACGCAATCGGTCTGGTCAATTACCGCATTGGCCACATCGGAAACTTCGGCACGCGTGGGTCTTGGGTTGCGGATCATACTGTCTAACATTTGCGTAGCCACAATTACCGGCTTGGCTGCCTTTAATGCTTTTTGAATAATAGTTTTTTGAATAATCGGCACCTGAGCTTCCGGCATTTCCACACCTAAGTCCCCGCGCGCTACCATAACGGCATCGCTCTCTTTTAAAATTGCGTCAAAATTCTTTACTGCTTCCGGCTTTTCGATTTTGGCAATAATTTTCGGCTCGTCAAAATTTTTCGGGTTGAATTTTTTAATTAACTTTCTTAAATTACGAACATCCTGGGCTGTGCGTACGAAAGACAGGGCAATATAGTCTACATCCATTTTTAGCCCGAACTTTAAATCCTGGATGTCTTTGTCCGTTAAAATGGGAATTTTCAGTTTTGTGCGCGGCAAATTAACGCCTTTTTTGTCCTGAATTTTTCCCGGAGACAAAACCGAACAATAAACTTTTTTTCCAGCAATTTTAACTATTTCCATTTCAATCAACCCGTCTTCTATTAAAATATGCTGGCGCAGGCGGAAACTCTTTACCACTTCCGCGTCCAAATCAAAATCTTGGCCGATAATAACGGTCTGGCCGACTTTAACATCGAGAGGCTTTTTTAGATTTTTAACGCGAATTTTCGGCCCGTGTAAATCCTGAATTATGCCCAAAGGAGTTTTAAATTTTTCCGCCACCGCGCGCACGTTTCTTATTAATTCCTCGTGGCTTTGGTAATCGCCATGAGAAAAATTCAGCCGCGCCACGTTCATTCCGGCTTTAACCATTTCGCTTAAAATTTTCACGCTCTTAGATGTCGGCCCCAAAGTGCAGACTATTTTCGTTTTTTTATCCATAATCATTTATAATTCTACCACTCCTATTGTTATATTGTCGCCACTATATCTTTTTTTTAATATTTTTTTAACTTTTATACTTTCTGAAAATTGAATCTCAAATGAAGGATTCTCAATCGGATCTAAATTGTTCCTTTTATAAGCCAAATTATATAAAGCAGATTGCAGGTCGTGCGGGGTTTGATGCTCGTGAGATAGCTTCAAAATCTCATACTCTGACACCCTATCCCAAAAACCGTCGCTGGCTATTATTAACAAATCTTTATTTTTAGCAAAAAAACTTTTCTTTTCCGGAACATATCCTTTGCCGCCGCCCAAAGCCGAAGTGAGCACATGCTGCTCAGGATGGTTATAATAATCTTGTGGCAAACATTTTTTAGCATCTATCTCTTCTTGGGCAACATTCTGAAAAGAGGTGCTGCCTTCTTCCAGTTTCTTGCCTTCTCTGATTGTCATGGCCTTGCAATCCCCGGCCCAGGCTAGAGCGACTAATTTCTTATCATTCGGACCTTCAACCACATCAGCCAAAACAGCAGCTGCATAACCCCCACGCGCTTCTTTTTTTATATCTTCGTCAATTATTTTTGCAGCATCCCAGATATTTTTCTTTTCTCTCAGGATATTTTCCGCTGCGGATACCATGCCTGTACAAGAAGCCAATTCCCCATGCCCGCTGCCCCCGGCTCCGTCAAAAACCCCAACTACCAAACGCTTTTGCCTAATTCCCACATAAAATCCATCTTCATTTTTGGTTCCATATTTGCTCTGCTCGCCGCCGGAATCAGTTTTAAAAGCAACTATTTTCTTTCCCGGAGTAAATCCTATTAATTCTTCATTTTGAGGGCTGGGATATTTACCTCCCAATACAAGAGAATTGCTTACTGCTTCTCCTCGAATTTCACTTATACTATCCAGCCCGGATTCGCCTGATTTAATACGATACAAACTTCCATATTCAAGTGGTTGATACCCCGTGGAAACAAATCGCTTATGCAATTTTTCCATCGGAGTTCCGGTAAACTCACTTTCTATTTGTGGAAATTCGCTCATAAATTTGCTTACTTTACAGCCTATTTATAATTATTATAACTTTAAATCAAAAATTTAACAAACTTCTTTACAACATTAATTCTCGGCCGAGAATTAATGTAGTTAGTTAAAACAGTCCCATTTGTTTCGGCTTGTGTAATATTTTTTCCCGTTCTGATTCGTTGAAAATATTTATTTTGCCAAACAACCCGTCGTATCCCCCTTCTACCCGCACCTGCCCGTTTCTGACCCGCATAACAGCCTCGGCAATTTCTATATTTCCCAATTTCCCAATTTCATCTTGTGACAAATCCAGAAGGATTTGAAATTCCGAAATTGGGTCTTCATTTGAAATTTGTCGTAAAGATCTGTCTTGATCAGAAAATTTGAAATTTGTCATTTGATTATACATTCCGGCAACTTTCTTGCTTTGCGTACCCACGCCGTAAACTTCGGCAATAATTTCCTCCAAAGGAATTACACTTTTATACGGTACCGCTCGCGGCGGCACAAAGCCGAATTCCCGGTCGGCCAAATCTTCCACGCGCGAAAGCACGCCAACCAACAATTTTTTGCCGCAAACCGGACATAAGCCTTTTAATTTTTTGGTTTTGGAAGGCTCGCAAGAAAATTTGCAATCTCGATGTCCATCTAAATGATACTTTCCCTCTTCCGGAAAAAACTCCAAAGTGCAGATAAATTCACGCGGATCTTTACCGCGAATTACACGGATAATTTCCACGTATGATAACTTTTTTTCATCTATCTCAAAAACATTCGCTTCGCGCCCGATCTTTCGCAAAGAGTGAGCATCGGAATTTGAGGTTAACGCATATTTGTCCAAACCGGAAATTTGCCAGTTCATTTTTGGGTCGGAAGACAATCCGGTCTCAATGGCAAAAATATATTTGGATTGGTCGCCAAAAGCTTCCTCTACGCTATTAAATCCCGACAGTGAGCCAAATAAACCAAAATGCGGCGTCCAGGCATGTGCCGGAATCACCTCGGCTTGGGGCGAGGCTTCTTTTACAATCTTTACCAAGGTATCACAATGCACGCCCATAATGGGCCGGCCATCGGCTTTTAAGTTTGCCCCGGCTTTTTCCAAGCCGACAACTATGGCATCCACCGCGGCAAAATTTGGCGCCCAAATCATATTATGAACGCGCCTCACTTTGTCTCCCTGCTTGTAAATAGAAGAGACTTCAGCCGTTAACATAAAGTAAGCCTTGGCCGATTTATTTTTAAGTTGATATAACCCGGGCTTAATTTCTTCCAAATTTTCTTTTAGTTCACTAAGCCATTTGGGATGCGTAAAATCACCCGTACCAATTACGGCAATACCTTTTCGGTCAGCCCAGGCGCCAATACTTTTTGGGTTCAAATCCTGGCTGCAAGCTCGGCTATATTTGGAGTGAATTTGTAAATCTGCAATTATACGCATACTAAAGTTTCTACTAAATACTAAAAAACTAATCTACTAAACTACGAATGGGCTCTTTAGTATTTTAGTGTATTTCGTATTTAGTAGAAGACAAGACATTGTCATTATAGCATTTTTTCCTGTATAATTTGCTTATATGATTACATCGCCTTACTTGCGCTTGGCTGTGGCGCAAGCCAAAAAAAACGGTAAAATTTTTAAAACAAATTTTGGTCACCCCGGAAATGTTAAAATAAAAAACGGCGACCCCAGGAATTTTGTCACCGAAATAGATTTATTAATTGAAACAAACATTAGGGAAGCCATTACCAAAAACTTTCCTAAACACAAAATTATTGGTGAGGAGTTCTCCCGCGCTCCGGAAAACAATACTGACTACTTTTGGATTTTAGATCCAATAGACGGCACTACCAATTTTATTAACGGCGTGCCTTTCTGCTGTATTTCCATTGGCCTCTGGGACAAAAAAGGCCCGCTTATGGGCGTGGTTTATAATCCGATTTTAGAAATGATGTATACAGCCGAGCGCAGCAAAGGAGCTTACCTAAACGGCAAAAAGATTACTTGTCCGAAAATCAGCAAGTTAAGCGAAGCAATCGGCGCGATTGGTTGGCTGTATCCGGAAGGCGGAATAAAAATATTTTCCAAACTTGTGCGCGTTTGCCGCAAAGTCCGGGTTTATGCCACTTCAACCTTGCAGGCCTGCCTGGTGGCCAGCGGCAACTTGGGCTTCTTTACAACCAACGAGGTAAATATTTGGGACATTGGAGCCGCGGCCTGCATCGTTCAGGAAGCAGGAGGAAAAATTACTGAAATAAACGGCAAACCTTTAAGTTTGCATTCCCAATCGGTCCTGGTAACCGGCGGTAAAATTCACACAGAGTTAATGAAGTATACCAAACAACTCTAACCTCTTATAACCCGCGCCATTCTTTTAATACTGCTTCGTAAACTTGTGAGGTAGAAACATCGTACCAGCTGCCGCCGAAATTATAGCCTCCCAGGCGGCTTTCCTCGGCCAAACGCGGCAGCAGGTCGCTTTCCAGCTTGGCCATATCGGCAGATAGATATTCAAAAATCTTTGGGCTTAAAATATACATCCCGGCATTAACTAAATGGGACTGCATGCTGGGATTTTTTGGCTTTTCGTGAAATTCCACCACTTTGCTGCCAATTAGCCTAACTGCTCCCCACATACTAACTTTTTCCGCTGAAGCTAAAGCCATAGTGGCAACCAGGCTTTTTTGATTTTCATGAAAATTTAAAAAATCGGCAAAATCTATATCCGCCAAAACATCTCCATAAACCAAAACAAATGGGGCGTCCATTAACTGCCCTTGTGCCTGTTTGATTGGCTGAGCCGTTCCTTTTTTTATCTGATCCTGTTCAAGATAGCCAATATTAACGCCAAAACGCGAACCATTTCTAAAATAGTCGCGAATTTTTTGTCCGCCCTGCCCGACCGATAAAATAATTTCTTCAATGCCGGCAGATTTAAGCCGCAGCAAAATATGCTCCAGAATCGGACGGCCCTGAACCGGCAGCATTGTTTTAGGAACCTCCTTGCCCAGCTGCGGCAGGCGGATTTCTTTTCCTCCGGCCAGAATTAAAGCTTTGGTCGGTTTTTTAAGCAACGCTTTAGACAATACCATTTCCACGGCATGGCTGCGATTGCGCACAGCCGCGCCGTCTATGGTTTTATCTAACGCCTGCACAATTTCCTTTTTTAAAGTGATAGTAATTCGTTCTCTAGTCATAAAAGGTAATTAAATTTGGGATAAAGGATAAAAGATTAAGGATAAATGATAATCCTCTTACTACCTCATATTATATCATACTCTAATTTGTTTTGTGGATATTTTTTTTCCATAATTACTTTATGGATACCGCTCTCCAATCCCCTCAAGAAACTCTGGGAACCGAGGTTCCCGAAACCAACAACGAACCAAAACTCCCAGGAGGAGTAACCATCACCCACGGCGTCGCCCACTTCAACCCATTGGAGTTTTCTAAACTCCACCCCGACGACCAGAATTTTCCCATCAGCTCCTAAAGAGCACCACCGACGCCCGCAAAAAGACCCCGCGCACTGTGCCCGGGGTCTTTCTCATTAACTAAAAAACCTGATTTTTACTTAAAACATTTGTGTGCAAAATAGGACGATCGTCCTATTTTGCACACAAACTAAATTACGGATTTTCTAAAACTTTTTCGGCAATGGCCAGGTCTTCCATACTGTTAACACCCAACACCTCATTAGGTTCGACCATCAGCGAATGGATTTTTTCACCCTGCTCTATGGCAATTTTTACAATGTCGGTTAGGTAGTATTCTTTTTGCGCGTTACTGTTTTTTATTTTCTCCAAATTGCCCCACAACCACTTGGTATTAAACATATAAATGCCGGGGTTTATTTCTTTAATCTTTCTTTGTGCCGGGGAAGCATCTTTAAATTCCACAATATCAATTACATCGTGATTAATTGGCTCGCGCAAAATTCTGCCGTAGTGTTCTAAGCTGGCATAAATGCCTTTAAAATTTTCCGTCTGGCAAGTGAGCATAGAAATTTTTGAACCGGATTTAAAATGCATGGCAATTAAAGCCTTTAAGCTGTCGGCTTTTATAAACGGCATATCGCCATAAAGCACCACTATATTTTCGGCCTTAACCTTTTTTTTGGCGGAAAGCAGGGCGTGGCCGGTACCCAGCTGCTGCTCCTGCACGGCAAATAAAAAGCCGCTGCCTAAAACTTCTTCTACTTGTTTGCGCATATAACCGACTACCACCACGGGCTTAACCAACTGGCCGACTTTTTCAATTTCTTCCAAAAGATATAAAATTAGCGGGCGGGATTTTAGCATGACCAAAACCTTAGGAAGACGGGCGTTGTTCATTCTTGTGCCCTTGCCGGCGGCTAAAATTACAAATTGATTTCTCATAAAATGCTAATGCTTTATATTAATAAATTTTGCCAACACCGCTTTTAGTCTGGCTTCGTCATGTCTTAACGGCGCTCGTTGAATTGTATCATTTGCCGACTGGTTTCTCAAACTCTGACCAGCTAAATTTGTCCGGAGGTGACGAATGCCCTGCTTTTGCAGATATTCCAAATCTTTTTTAACCAGCTGAACCGGCACAAAACGATCGCTGACCATTTTTAATATTTTTTTATCCGGCGGCAAACCGGAAATAATTAAATCAAAAGGCCTGCTGCCAAGTCCTTTGGAAAACCATTTTACATAATCAACCAATGTGTAATAACTGTCTTGTCCGCGATGAGCAAGCAAATTTAATAACAAAATCTTTTTAGCTCGGGACTGTTTCCAGGCTTGGGCAAAACCGCTAACGGCCAAATGCGGTAGCAGGCTGGTAAAAAAATGCCCGGGTCCAAAAATTATTACATCCGCATCTTTAATGGCACGGGCGGCCTGCGGCAAAATTTTTGCAGGTCTAGTTAAATTAATGGCTTTAATCGGCGCGGCGGAAAAACTTAAATAGCCGGCCACCTCGTTTTGGCCTTCCAAAAAATTTCCATTAGCCAGTTGGGCGACAATTTTACTGTCGGCTACTGACACAGGCAAGATTGTGTGCCGAATATTAAAATGCTGATGCATTATTTTGTTGGCTTTGGTAAAAGGCTTGTGCGTATTTAAAATGGCTTTTATAAATACATTTCCCGCCTGCGCGCCGAATAACTGTCCCGGACCAAACCGATGATTTAAACTCTGCTTAATTTCTTCCGGCGCTTCGGAAGCAGCCAGAAGGCAATTTCTAAAATCCCCAACTGCCCAGCCGCCGTAGTCCCTCCGGATCATTCCCGTGCTGCCGCCGTCGTCAAAACTGCTGACAATGGTTGTCAATTGAATGGGCAAATCTTTTAAGGCCCGCGTCACCGTGGCCGCGCCCACCCCGCCGCCGATAATGACAACTTTTTTTATAGCTTTGTGCATAAGCGTTTATCAATCATTTCAAAAAAAGGATTGATAAATTCTCATGGAGAGATTGTGGGAGGGGGCCGTTTTCACGGCCGCCCCCCACTGTGAGCATTGAAATGAGAGTTGGCAAAGGCCAACAACTCTTGCCAGTCTTCGAAAGTGTTAACGCCCACGATTTCGTGGACGTCATCGTCGGTGAGCCGCATGTTGACGACCCGCGCCCGCTGAATATATGCCAGCTCCACCAAATTGGGCAGGTGGCGTTCGGTCGGGAACCCGTCATTTTTGTCTTCCTCGGGTAGCTGCTCAAAAACGCTTTCAAACCAAGCGAGATTGACCACATACAACGAAGACAAAACCTCTGAACCTTCCACCGGCTGTCCCTGATATTTTCGTATAAAAGGAAAGCCGTTGATGTTGCCGTCTCCGCTCGTCCGATCCATGCAATACGCATAGCCGGACATACGATGAGCCAAGGGATGGTTGGGGTCAAACTTCCAGCTGGAGACGCTCAGGTGCGCTTCGTTCTGAGTGTGCCTGAAAATCAGATCGCGAGCATGGCTCTTGCTGATAAAAGGCATGTCTCCGAAGCCTGCAAGCGCTTCAGTGCACCCATCGCCGCGCAAAGGGCACAATGCTTGGTAAAAAGCATCGGCCGGACCGCGACGGCCGTCCTGCCAAGCAAATGGCAAATCAGGATAGTCAGGTTCAAGGGCGCAGACAATCTGATTGCCAAACGTCCCTTGGTTATTCACAACTATGACGGGGTTGATTCCCAGCCCCTTAAAAGCATCCAACGGATACTGGATGAGTCGTTTGTGGTTGAAAGACTCGAGCACTTTGGGCCGACCGGAGTTGATCTGCCCGAAACCTGCCGCCAATATTGCGGCACCGACTTTCTTAGACATTAAAAGCCTCCTTAAGACCTTACCGGTGATTGCCGGGTAAAGCCGGAGAGGCTATAATTTTCCCCAGCTGAACTCGAAAATCATTTTTTGGGTTTGATAGATTTCTTCATTTTGGATTACCACGCCAACCGGATTTTCCGCGTTGTCCAAAGAAATATGGGCAACCTTGCCGGCGTAAATAATTTCGTAGGTGGATTTTAACTTATTGGCTCCGGCGAGCTTGAGCCATTTTCTTTCATCCAAACCGACCAGTTGTCCGCCTTCGCCCAAAGCAATAGTTTTAACTTTTATACCTGCTTTAATTCTTTTTTTACTGAACTCGGGCATTGCCAGATAAACATTTTTCCTCAAACTGGCGGAAGAAAAAATATAGTATTGTTTGTTTTTTTCCGCAACCATAGCCGATAAAACATCTTCCAAAATACTGCGAATGCCTTTAATTCCTTCATACAGCCGCACCACCGGCTTACCTCCCTGTTTTTCAAATAAAGATTTTAAGGTGGGGAGATCTTTTTGGATTTGAGATTTTAACTGCTGCAGATTTTCCTGTTTTTCTTCCACGGCCGTCACTAATTTTTCCGGCGGTTCCGCGGCAAAATGCTGGTGGGTTTTAGTGTCGTAAAAACTCACTAAGCCTTGTTGCTGCAAGGCTTTTAAAATATCGTAAGTGGTGCCTCGATTAATTTTGGTTTTTTGGGCTATGATTCTCACCGGCGACGGACCCAAATCTACCAGTGCCAAATACACGGCGATTTCTTTTTCGTTTAAACCGAAATTTTTTAAAATGATTGGTATTTCCATATAATTTAATAATGTCAAATTAATTATCTCGTAGGGGCCGGCCTTGGCCGCCCGCATCAGATGCGCTTGAGATAGAATTACTCTCTATTGTTTTTGGGCGGCTAAAGCTCGCCCCTACAAAATATTTTGATATTTTATAAAAGAAAGAAGATCAGAAGAAGGACGGGGCGGAGAGATTTATGGATTAGTGGTGGGTGATTATTTTTAGGGGTATAGGCTGGGTGGGTTATGGAGGAAGGCATGCAAGATTGCAAAGGGAGGGGGTGCCTACTGGCTAAAAATGGTTTTCACCGGACTAATTTGCATAAATTTCTACGCTGTCTTCTTTGATCTTCTAGGTGTTTATCGCTTGCGCGATAAATCGTTATAACTGCCTCCTACTGATTGTTCTGCTAATATCTTAATTCTAAAATTTAATCTTGTCAACTTTTTTTCTACAAAAATTCAACAAAATAAAAATATGCTTTATTTAAAGCATATTTTAATACAAATTTATTTATTTATTATCTACAAATTATACTTATCAACAGTTTATTACCTTATAAATTTTCAACTAAACCCGATAAATATATATTTCGTGATCTTTGGGAAGATAATATTTTTCGCTGTAATTCATATTAGGAAACGGGAAATCGCGAACAATGGCGACTCCCCCGGGTTTTAATTCCTGTTTAAATTTTTCTTCAATCCGCCCCATAAGCGGCGGGTACAAATAACAATAAATTACCGTCGCCTCGGACCAGTCAGCCTTAAAAAAATCTTTTTTGTAGAATTTAGACTTTCTCCCCTGCAATCTAGCCTTTAGCTTAGCCAATAAATTAGTCCACATTGTCAGTTCAAACCCCACTCCTTTGGCTCCGGTTAATTTTTCCACCAATAAAACTACAGAGCCGTCTCCTGAGCCAAGGTCATAGAATACACTGTTTGAGTCTAATTTTATTTTGCCTAAAATAAATTTAATATCGCTGTTGTAGGTGGGAACAAAAGGCACCCGCGTGCGCAGAAAACCAAAAAAAGCGCTGCTAACAACAAACAGCAGCAACAACGCGAATAACAACATTGCCCACAAAAAAATATAATACAAAATCATAAATGCAGTATATCTTCATTCCCAGATAACCGAGGACGACTTTTCAAACAGAGATCCTTCGTCGGCAACCTCCTCAGGATGACGCCGATAATAATAAAGTGAGCCGCAAAGCCATACTAATAGCAACGGGTCTGTAATTTTATCAAATTTTTGGTATAACCAAGACTGTGCCAATCTGTAACAGCCTGGGGTTATCACCCGGAATTTTACCCGGGTTAGCTTCCAAAATTTTATGCCACTTAGTGCCGTCGCCGTAATATTGAACCGCCAAATCCCATAAAGTGTCTCCCTTAACCACCGTATAGCTCTGATCACTGGCCAAAGGCGCCCGGGCGGGCCGAGCCTTTATTTGAACCTGAGCTGCCGGAGGCGAAGCCGGTGTAACAGCGCTCTGCTGAGAAGACAAATCTAAATTTTCCACAACAGTGGTTTGGTTATTGGCAGCATAGACATTCGGTCCTCTAATTCCTTCCCCATCAGATGCCTGGGCTGTATTAAAATAAAACGAGGCGGGCTGAACCGACTGCTCAGATCCCGGATCTTCGGTTTCAACATCCCCACCTTCTTCTGCCTCAACTTCAGCTTCCGCGGCCAAAGCCTTGTTAGCAACCAAAGGATTGGCTTTATTCATTGTCCGGACAATTGCATTCTTTGGCTGAGAAGCACCAGCGGCCGACATGCCCACAAAAGCGCTACCCACGCCCAAAGCCGTTAAGATTTTTTCCTTAACGGTAGCTTTCTTATGGTCTCTTTTTTTACGTTGAATTTTCACTTTATCCATGGTTAACCAATAATTTATTGTACATATTAACTATATCATTTTTCCCGCCCAAAACACAACACCCCCTCTTTAAGACAAAGAGGGGGTGTAAATTTCTTAATTATTATTTTGTTGGGTGGAGCAAACAGGCTCCTTGCGTTGGGTCACCGTACAAAACTTCAAACCTGTCCTGCATTTCACCTGCTCCTCTGTAATCAGTTATTAAACCACATTCCAAATTGATATCACCTGCTCCTGTAATGGTATCAATCCTGGTTTGAAAAGGGTTTGTTGCAACTCTTTCCTGGTTTAATTTATTACAGATATCCATAGCCGCTGCAGAAGTCGCACAATTACCATTTTTGCTGGTTGGAACTACAAAAATATCAACATAATTTCCTAAGCTCCTGCCATCCGCCAATAAACTATACCTATAGTGTCTCCATTGTTGACCACTGGCAAAGAATTCTCCCATACAAGGCTTGATAGTAACTGTCGCGGTGCCTCCTCCGCTGCTGTTGGTATTTACCTGTTTATCTGCTGCCGAACAATTATCTCCTTGTTCGGAAGTAACACTAATGGAAATATTTCCGCCTGAAGCGGCGTTCCAGGTAAGAGCAAAACTTTCTCCTACTTTAACAAAAGGTTTTGTTAAACTACTGCGTAGTCCGGTGGAAGGATTGCCGCTGGCTGAGTTATAAACCGAGCTTCCCTGAGCGGCAAACTGAACCCTTATAAAACTCCAAAGGGGAACTTCCGTAACTTGGTCAGGACCGGTTAATTGCTTTCTCTTATTGGCGTCCACCGCGCTTATTACAATAGACTGGCCGGTCCCCTGATTGCCAAATTCAGTATACTGTGTGCTCCCCGGTAAAAACGGAGCAAGCTTGGAAGAGTCTGCCAAAAAAGTGAAGGTGCTATTGCTACTACCACTGCCGCTTGAAGTATTTATTACATTTGAAAGCGGTACGCAGAATTGAGTCCAGTCGGAGAATCGCATTCCCGCTACTACTCCTGCCTGAAATTGATTACAAGCAAAAACCTGCACCTGGTCAACATTGGTATTTTTCCAGGTAAGCTTATAGCTTTTATTTAACTCAACAAGGTTATTAAAGTTTACCGATCCGTCTGAATTAAACAAAGATATTTCTGTAATATCACCAAAGCTTGTCCCCACTGCGGTTCCTGAACCGTTAGAACCAGCCATAGCTTTAATGTAAAAGGAGCCGCTAGTAATTGCCTTGCTTGCGCGAATATGATCCGCCTCTTTTATGCCGTTGTATCTGGTTAAATCGGACAAAACTCCTGATGGCCATATGCCTAACTTATATTTCCCGGCTGTGTTATTGTTAATGCCGCCAAAAGCGGTTCCAGCCTGCCATTCATAACTGCCGGTATTTGGGACTCTATAAGCAATAATAGTCGGCTTTATGTTTATAGCAGGGGCGGCGTCGTTCGTGGCTTCTCCGCAAGTATCCTGCAGGAAAATTTTATCCAAACCCGAATCAGGCAGACCCCCAGTCAAAACAACACCGGGTTTTACTTGCTGCTTCGCGCACTCGGAAAGACCTTCTGCTCGAGCCATTTTGGCGTTTGCATTTAAGGCAAAGTTATCACCGTAAATCATTCGGAGTGAATTGTCTGTTAAAGCGGAATACTGGCCAATGCCGATATCAACATAGTCTTCCCCTGAAATAGGCTGCCACTTTATTGTAATTTTTTGTTTAAAGTCTAAAGCTTGACCGGCCGAAGGAGAATATATCGCCATTGCGGGACTTTTCATATATCTGCAAGTTAACACCTGAGCAACTCCAGTAACACTTCCAGATGTTCCATACAGCCAAGGGTTAGGGCTTTTGAATCTTTGGCACGGATCTGTGGTATTTCCGGTTTTAATGCAGGAGTTAGGCTGGTCAATAGTGCCTTGGTCGCAAACTCCTTTGGAACCGGCTATTATCCCTGTATAAATACAGGAATTTGCTTGATCTCTGGTTGTTGGGTCGCAATATAGCGAATAGTCTGTAACGATAGAGGGATTATTATTTGGTTTTTCCACGCGGTCTAAACATTCCGGAATGGATGTCGGACAAAATCTTAAAATATAGTCCATGCTGTATTTTGTGGTCGAACCGGAACCTGAACTAGAGCCTGATGAAGAAGATGTGCCTGAAGGATCCCCCATTGTAGTAAAGAACTTGCGAAGTAAAACTGTTCCATCGCCATTAACTTTAGAATAAAATTCAAACCGGTAGGAAGTTAAAGGGGCCAGAACGGCAGTTTTAGAACCGGTCTTAGCCGCGGTATCTATGCTTAGTATCTGAGTTGATTTGTTTGATTTGAGGGTAATATACAAAGACCCTTGAGCGTTCCTCACCCTGGTCCAGTCAAACTTGTAGGTCCATTGCCCGGAAGCAAAAGAAACCGGAGTGGCCATAACCGTCAGGGACTGGTTAGTGGTGGAGGTAAGCCTAACCGAAGGATAGGTGGTATCACCTAAAACAGAACCCTGAGAGAGCTCGTCTATGGTTAAAGCTTGAACTAAGGAGGCACTAAGGGTTTGACTTAAAGCCAAGGCTAAAGCCAGGACAATAACAAAAGCAGAAGCTCGTTTATGAGCTCCTCTTGTTTGCCCTAATAAGGGGGAGGACATAGGCATAGGATTAATTAATGTTTTTTTATTTCTTAAGATTAACTTAATGTATATATAGTATAGCATAACTGAATGAAAAAATCAAGCGTTTCGAGTTTTATTTCAATTTATTCTACTGTCCCGACTTAACAGTAAAATATTTGCGCAGCAATAGAGTCCCTTTGCCTGCGGGAGAGGAATAAAATTCCACTTTTATTCTTCCGGAAGCCTGCAGTGTAAGTTCCTTTGATCCGCTCTGAGACGCAGTCGCAACTTGAGAAAGGCCGTTAATGTAAATTGAACCCTGGCGGTTTAGCGTCCTGTTCCAATCAAGGCGATACACCCAAGTATTAGAGCTGGACATTCTAAGGGGAGTAACCGATATTTTTAAAGATTGATTGGTTGGGGAATTTAAGGTAATGGTTGGAAAAGCAGGAACGGGAACAGGCTCAGGTTGAAAAAAATTACTGGCGGAGTCTGTTTGTTTTGTGGCACTGCAGCTAGCATTACTGCCGGAATTTGACCCAACACATATCCAACTCCAAGGACCACTCCCGGCAACAGCCGAAGCGATGCCGCTGTTGCACAAACCATTAGCCGGCGGCGCTGCTGCCAAAGCTTGCCCGTTACTATAACCGCATTGCCCGTTTACAGCCGGAACTGCCGCTGTTTGACAGGTCGCCACTGTTAAAGAATTCATATATATTGGAACCTTGTTAGATGCCCCAACATTCTGCACCCAATAAAAATAAGTCCCGCCGGAAACCGTGTCTATATATCCCCCGGTGCTGCTGCTGTCATAGGCGGCGTTGCTAACAATTTTTTGCGCGGTGTCGGAATTATTTACAGTGTTGCGATAAATATTATAAGCAGTAGCTCCATTTTTAAACCACCACATTGAGGCCTTCCCACAAACGTCCGAAGCGCCACCAAAACCACTTGGGTCAGAAACCGAATTTGTTGGAGCCGGAGTTGGGTTCGGCGAAGGAACTACTGTTCCTGCACCGGATGACTTGCTAAAACATTTTCCCAATTCCTGCAAGCGCGATTTATAAGAAGGAACATTTCTCGCTCCCTTTAAACTCTCATTCGGAACATCTTGCCAGACAAATGGAATGATAGCCGCCACTCGGGGATTGTTTGTCGCGTATTTAAAAATACTTTCTAAATAAGTATTTTTGTCTTCAAATTTACACTGGGTTCCAAGCAAAGCCCAGGAACCGCCATAACAACCACTCCAAGTAAATGCCCCCGGAACCAAAACAAATTTTTGCTCAGGTGACATTTTTTGCGCCACGGTAGTCAGCCAGTCTGCCGACCAACCTCCCCAGCGGGAACCGTACATTTCCAGTCCAATCCAGTCAAAATTTTTCGGCACAAAAAGTACCATGTATGGATTCATAAAAAAACCCATAGTAATCGCTTCCGGGAAAGAAGTTTTTATCATTGCTATCCTGCTATCCATTTCAGGTTCCGTTGCCGACCAGCCGTCATCCGCCATATAAAAACCTAAAATATCCCCGCGGTCATAATACGGTTTTAAAAACGCCGCGTAATCGTCCCAATGAGGCTGATCCCAAATATAAGTATTTACCATTGGGATTTTGGTCGCATCTATTATCACCTTTTGCCCTACGCTGTGGGCTTTTTCAATTTCCGAGGAAATAAATTCCCTACTCCATGAACCAACCCAAGATAGATTGGTAAAATCTTTTATTTCTTCAAAGGAACTAGAAGGCTCCAAGCCTTCCAAAGAACTGCCATAAAAACCAAAATATCGCAAATTACTGGCGCCAGAAAGCACGCTACAGGCAGCACTGCTGCCGCTTGCCGGAGCAGGCGGATTTTTGCCCGGCCCGCCGACCGAAAATGTGTTCGCGCCCAAAACCTTAGCATGGGGGGGTTCATATGACAAATTATCTATGTAGGCGTTGGTTTTAAAGGTTTCCGCGCCAATTAGCGCCGCTGTGCCCATGGCCGCAGCCCAGATAAAAAATAACTTTAAAAACCCGGCTTTACCGCTTATGGAAATTTTAAACATAAACTTTTATATTTTTAAGAACAATCTTTTCCTAAATTATACCATAAAAAACAAAAAACCTCTCCTGTATGGAGAGATTTTTTAGCCTAATGGGCGGCGCGAATGCCGCCCATTAAGTTTGGAACAATAATCCGAGTAGTATTTATTTTTTAACCGTAAACTCTGAAGAATAAGCCACTCCGTTGCCGCTTGGATAAATCGTACCCCTTGTCTGGCCCAGAAACCCATACATATAGTCAGGGTCTATCATCCTGACTCTGTAAGTGCCATCAGATAAATCTTTTGGAATGGTAAAAGTATAAGTAAGTATCCAGGCTGCGCCATTATACGTTTTTACCGTGGAAACGCCGTCGGCTAGCGTTAAAACAGAACCTGTTTGATTGCTGCCCACGATGGACAAATCAACTTTAGTCGTATAAAGATTTTCTGTCCAAGCGTAGAGCTTTACAGTGTCGCCGGGCTTGAATGTTTTTGTATATTCCGGATTCAACTTAGCCCAGGTCCAGGAATCCCGGATAGAGATAAAATCGTCCGCGACATTAAAAGTTTTAGGATCAACCACAGCCGCAAAAGGCGCCTTAAAGGTACGGGAGATCGCATCACCATTAGCGTTGATAATGCTCATACCATCATACAAGTCATCCGGCCTGGAGTTTACTGTACCACAACTGCCATCCGGCTGGGGATCAGCGCAGGTTTCGGTGGTCTTATATTTATTGATTTTAAAATGCATGCTATCTGTCCACATTCCGTTATCCGCGACCATACGGATCTGTTCCATAAATGAAGTAAGGTCGGCTGATGTCGCCGCGCCTTTGTTAAATTTATACTCCGGTCCTAAATCAGGAACAGTCCAATCTATGGTACCGATGCCGCTTGCGTCAAAATATACTGTGCCAATTTTTTGGGCAACTTGCGGGTTTTGCCAGGAATACGCCTGCGCCAGCACATTTGCCTCGGCGCCGTAATCAAGTTCAAAACGACGGTAAACACTGCTTGGCTCAAAAGCACTGTTACTTAAAGCAATGTCCCCTCTCATTTGGTCCTGAGGCGTCGCTTTCACTTCGTAATTTTTTAAGAGATACAAACTGGCGGACTTCACGCCAAGCGGAGCTTGCGCCACAATTTTAATTTTATCACCGGTATATGTGCCAAAATAAAAACCGCCGTTATATTGCCCTAAGCGCATAGAACCAGATTGGGAAGAAAATTCGGAAGACCCCACAGGAAGATAACCCTCAACTTTCATAACCCTATCGCAGGAATATGGCGCTGTGTAAGATATTTTTGAGCTGGCTTTTCGGTACGCTCCCGCGTCAATGTCCCAATAACCTCCGTTGTTTCGGCCCCACTTGCTCTCCATATCCACAAAAAGAGATGTCGCTACCACACCAGAAAAACCTTTCATGCTGCGAATATGGATATTGGTCTGTCCCGTGCCAATTAAATTCACCGCAAACCAATCCGCGTACGGCATGCCGTGTCCGACAGTATTACAGACAGGGGCATCGTACCCGCTAAAACTCTTTACAGAGCACTTCATCGGAATGCCCAAGGCCGTTGCCTGGGATTGCGCTTTTTGCGCGCAAGTTTCCATTTTTGCTCGTAAAGCAGTGTAATTTGGATCCAGGGAATTAATTTGTTTAGCGGTAATTTCTCCGACATCGTAAGTAGAAATAGAAGGATCGCAATAACTTGTAGATGAACGCAATTGCTCGCGGATATTATCTATATTAAACCGCGGGCTGTAAAGCTGTGATTCTTTGACAATTGGCTTTGTGTAATCCGCAGCCAATGGATCAATTTTTGTTACATCAGTTTTACATTGAGCCGTAGGATCTCCCATGTCCACACTAAAAGTCACTTTTTTTATGACTTCCGGATCTTTTTCCGCAGTACCAGTCCCACCTTTTCTCTTAGTTAAAACCCCGGTTAAAGTATATACGCCGCTACCGTGAAAACTTGGGGTATTTTGTATGCCAATTTCAAATTTCGCTCCGGGCACAACCGGCACAGGCACAAAATTTGCCGGATATCCTTTCCAAAAACTTGTATTGCCTGGAAAACCTGTTCCAGACAAAGGCTTGGCGCCAACCTGAGAAGCAACTGAAGCCGGCACTACCCGATTGGTCGCAAAGTACGGAGGTGTAGTTCCGCCAAACTGTTTAATAATTGGCCGAATCCAATCTATATATGAAGGATAATTATTGCTCCCGTGCGGAACAAAATTCGGAAGCGCATAAGACTGTGTGGCATTCATTGGGGCGCCGTTTGGAGAACCATAATACCAGGCCTCCATTCCTTCCGGCATTCCTTCTATGTGAAAATAATAACCGTCAGTATATACAGATGGGTTTTCGTAACCGATATTTGTACCCAACGGTGGCAAACCTTCAACATTATTTGAAGCCCCAACGCGAACTGTAAATACAGCCGGACGATAAGTATACGCCGGATATTTGGCTTTATTCTGCGTTGCTGGAGCAATATAGAACCTGTTAGAAAGTTCCGTATCTACGCTGGGGTTATAACTTCCGGTCATGCTTCCGGCGCCGCTTGTCCCGCTGTTATTTGTATCTGAAGTTGAACCATCAGGTTCTCCCATCGTCGTAAAAAACTTACGAAGCAGAACAGAGCCATTACCATTTGTCTGGGAAAAGAATTCAAACCTGTAAGAAGTTAAAGGTTCCAGCTGGGCGGTTTCGGAACCGGTCTTAGCTGCGGTGTCTATCTTTAAGATGGAAGTGCTTTTGTTGGATTTTAAGGTAATGTACAAAGACCCTTGAGCATTCCTCACCCTGGTCCAGTCAAACTTGTAGGTCCACTGCCCGGAAGCATAAGAAACCGGAGTAGCCATTACTGTTAACGACTGATTAGTGGTGGAGGTGAGCCTAACCGAAGGATAGGTGGTATCACCCAAAACCGAACCCTGAGAGAGTTCGTCTACGGTTAAAGCTTGAACTAAAGAGGCACTAAGGGTTTGACTTAAAGCCAAGGCTAAAGCCAGGACAATAACAAAAGCAGAAGCTCGTTTATGAGCTCCTCTTGTTTG
The DNA here is from genome assembly GCA_964520505.1 of uncultured Candidatus Saccharibacteria bacterium. Lineage (GTDB taxonomy): Bacteria > Patescibacteriota > Doudnabacteria > UBA920 > UBA920 > PALSA-1336. The sequence continues at coordinate 51,196 of CAZFQP010000006.1, forward strand.
CCCTAATAAGGGGGAGGACATAGGCATAGGATTAATTAATGTTTTTTATTTCTTAAGTTTGACTTAATGTATATATAGTATAGCAGAAAATGAAGGAAAAATCAAGGGACGAACTGGGGATGTTAACATCAACGCGCACCTACCTTATGGTGTGCGTTGATGTTTTCATTTTTTACAAATAGTATCTACTATTGTCTTGGAATAATATTCCAGTCAATTTCTCCGCTGCCGTCAAAAAAAGCTTTATACCAGTTTGGGACTGAAGGATCATTCTTTAATGCAGCCTCTTTTACATTCTTCCGCAAAAAATTCCAAGTGGTTAAACCATCAGGCAAGCCGGTTAAATAAGACGAGGCGGCGGTTGCCACAATTGAATAATAAGCTCCCGACCCGGTAACGGCAAAATTTCCACTGGACTTCATATTTCCTAAAGCCACATTGGCAGTTTGTACTTGTTCCCAAGAGCTATAAGGAACTCCTGACTCGTCTTGCACAATAATTGCATAAGAGGCGATATTATATGGGTTATAATTAGCGGCTGTAACCTGTTTTGTCAAAACAGAACTTGCAAAATTTAAAACCGGACCGACAGCAAAACCCTTTTCTTTAGCCATTCCCAGCATGATTAATAAAAAATAATGTGCCCAGGGTGGGGTGGAGCCAAGTGCCCAAAAATGCAACGGGTTAGGATTAACCAAGACATTGGCATTTGCCCATTTCCATTCTGCTGTATTCTGAAACGGCGTGCCGGTAATTCCATACTTGCCTTCCCAAAATGCAATTGCGTCATTCACTAATTGTGTATAAAAACCTTTGAGTACGGGGGAACTGTCCGGGGTAAGGTAAGCGGCGTAGACACGACCACGGAGCATCCAGGCCTCTCCCCTAACTTGTTCATAAATTGCCGCCATATTCGGACCTCGGCACCAGGTCGCGCTGCCGGAACATATAGTTACAGCACTGGCGCTAGCCCACATTTGAATTTCTTCCAAGTACCAGTGGTCTCCGGTTAACACATACTGGGCAAAAAAAGGATCGGGCTGGTGCGCGCTGTCGGAAACCCAGCCGTAACTATGAGTCGGGTACTCCGAAGCATTAGTTACAATAGTTGGATCAGACAAAGCTAACTGCTTATAAGAACCATTATTGTCAGGCAGCCATAAATTTGGGTAAGCGTAAATTGATATTGGTAAGCCCAGTCCGGAAACAGTTTGGCTTTTATCTATTTTTTTATCGGCGTTTCCTTCTCTAACATTTAGCCGCCATGAACCGGCCAAGTCAGCCATCCCTAACGCAACTTCCCTGTCCCGCCAGTCGCCCGTATAAAGCCAGCGGGCAGTCCAGGTGGTAAAAGGTCCAATGTCTGCCCTGCCGCCTGTGGTCGGCATATATTTTGTCCAACCTCCGGATTCATATAAGTCTCGGGGGGTCTTTAACCAGCGACTATACGAATCGGCAATTGCCGTTTCCGGAACTTTTACAGATGTGTCATAGGCAGGGAAAAAATTAGTCTGTTCTAGGTAAGCTAAATTATTGTCTATATTTATTTTTTGTTCGGGAGTTTGGTTAAGCCAAAAAGTCTTAGTCCAACGAGTCATCATTAAATGAACTAAATTTGTCCGACTATAAACCGTCTGGGGGGACGATTGCCCAAGAGTGAGCGATAAGTCGTACTTAATATCCTGCAAGGTTTTAGTGTTGCTGTTTTCGCCAATATATCTTACCCGTACCTGCTTTGTTGCTGGCCAAAAGACAGCCTCAAAGACGGGACGGAAAGATTTATATGAATCAAACCCCATATCATATTTTCTTTCAGTGGAATGATCAGCCAAAATAATTGTCGTGGCCACTGGACCACTGGTCCAGACTGTATAATCTCCCGCGTTAAGCATCTCCCGTGCGGAAACTGTTTTTGTGCTGCCGTTGCTGGCTAATTTAATTTGCGCATCAAAATTAAAATTTGCACCGAGCATTGCTTCTTTGCTAAGCGGGGTGTTATTGCCTGTAGTTTGATTGGAAAAAGTTAAAGTCACCGAGCCGTTCGCCGGTAAACTCGGCAAAATAAATGACAGGATAGCAAATTTGACACTGCCGTCCGACCAGCGATTTTTTACATCCGCTTGGGTTAAAACTCCCTTACCATCTACCGACACGCCGGGATAATCTTTTATCTCTCCCTGTTTAAATGGCCGGCCAATCTGAACCGGATAATTTGTTTGCGCTTGTCCGCTCTTGTCGGTAATTGTTACTGTATTGCTGGCGTTGGCGGGAGCAGGCAGGTCAACCGGATCCGGGGGAAGCGGATCAAAAGCATCAATTACCGGCATTTCCATAGTCGTAAAAAATTTACGCAAAAGCACAGTGCCTTTGCCACTGACTTGGGAATAAAATTCAAAACGGTAAGCGGTAAGAGGGTCTAACTGGGCTGTTTGTGAACCGCTTTTAGCAGCCGTATCTAGCTTTAAAATTTTTACGGATTTATTTGACTTTAAGGTAATATAAATTGACCCCTTAACATTTCTAGTCCTAACCCAATCAAATTTATAAGTCCACTTACCATTTTCAAAAGACTGCGGAGTAGCGGTTACGGTCAAAGACTGGTTGCTAGAGGAAGTGAGCTTAACAGGACGATAATTAGTTTCTCCCATTACCTGTCCGCTACGGGTTAACTCTTGATAAGTCAAAGCCCTCGTCTGGGAAGCAATAACCATTATTGTTCCCAGCAACAGCAAAACTGCCACAAAACTCAAAGTTTTTTTAATATTAATCATGTCTATATAAAAAAATTAATTAATCAATATTTACCACCCTTACAGTATAACAGAAATTTGCCATTACTTTATCCCAAACAAAAAAGACCTTTCTTTTAAGGAAAGGTCTTTTATAAGCGGGCAGCCACCTACTTTTGCACCTACATGCGTAGGACTATCATTGGCCCGTGCGTGTTTGACTTCTGAGTTCGGGATGGGATCAGGTAGAACCACGCTGGAAATGCCACCCTTAATTATTTTTAACCGTTTAAAAACAATTAAGGATGAATTTATCTTTTATCCATTACCCTTGACCCTGAATAAAGGATGAAAGATAAAAGATTAAAGATAAATTTATGGTTTTAAGGCCACAACTGTTCCTTGGGAAAGAATAAAAAAACCGATTAACACTACTAAAATTACTATTATCGCTCCAAATAATCTTAAGTTGTGTTTGAACATTGTTCTCCACTAATGCACTAATAACACGAATAACACAAATTTATATTAGTAAAATTAGTATGCTTCGTGAATTAGTGGATAATTTTGCCACAAATTGCTAGTCAAAAAGGAATTAAAATTTTCGGTTGATTAGTACTGCTCGGCTGAACACATTACTGTGCTTAC
>CAZFQP010000007.1:0-47385 GCA_964520505.1 uncultured Candidatus Saccharibacteria bacterium
TCTGCTGTGCGAATTGTCCAGCCGTCAGGATCAACGCTTAAAAAATATTCACCGGTTGCGAGCATTGGTTCAATGGCTATAACCATTCCAGGTTTTAAGACATCGCCGGTATTTTTTTTGCCAAAACATGGAACGGCCGGTTCTTCGTGAACATCATAACCCACTCCGTGTCCAACCAAGTCGCGAATCGCGCTAAAGCCATTGTCTTCGGCGGTTTTTTGAATTATATAACCAATGTCCCCTGTCTTCTTTCCCGGCGCTGCTTCTTTAATGGCTAAGTTCAAACATTTTTTTGTAGTTTCAACAAGTTTTTTGGCCTTGTCTGTTATTTCCCCAACCGCAACCGTGACCGCATGGTCAGTGTAGAGCTCTTTGTATTCCATACCAATGTCCAGGCCGACAATGTCGCCAACTTTTAAAATTACATTTTTAGATGGGATGCCGTGGACCACCACGTCGTTAACCGATGTGCATAAGCCCGCAGGAAATGGATTCTTCTTTGGGCCGTAATCTTTAAAGCTTGGCCGTCCGCCAGCTTGGTAAATGAGCTTTTCGGCAAACTCATTCAACTCCCCGGTGGAAACGCCGGGTTTAACCAATGCCGCAGTTTGCGCCAAAATATCGTGGAGGATTTTGCCGCCTTCCGCAATAATTTCAATTTCTTCTTGAGTTTTAATTAGTCCTTGCTTCATGGAAAAAAATATCGATTGGATTCGTAATTAAATCTTTGTTTGCAAATAAGTTAATAGTTTCTTTCTGGCCGCAGAAATTGTACCAAGGCTTGAAATTTTTTTATAAGGATACTGGGTTTGAAAATACTTAACAACTTCGGAAATATTTTTTTTGTAATAAGAAATGCGGTTCTGCAGGGCTTTGCTGTTGTCGTCGGGGCGTTTGGAGAATTTTCCTTTAAAGTATTCTTTGCGGCCGGTCATGCGGTGAATTGTTTCCGCCAGAGGTATGGATAAATATATAAATAAAACCTTGGTGCGTTTTTCCGCTTTCAGCCATTTAGCTACCAGCTTGGCTTCCCCTATCATTTTTGGTGTGCCGTTAAGCAGTAGACCTTGGTTTTTTGGCACGCGGTGAATGCTGTCGCGAAGAATTTGCCTAACAATTTTAGTAGGCGTGAGTTTACCTTTTTCTAAAGTTTCGTCTAGACGGTATTTTTTCCGCAAAACCGGATTTTTAGAAATGGAGCGCAATTCGCGCCCCATATCCAGGTCATACATTTTAAATTTTTCCGCAACAAAAGCCCCGTGCGTAGCTTTCCCGGAGGCAGGATCCCCTAGCAGTATTATGTTTAAGGGTAAGTTTTTTTTGATCATACAATAATGGTATTCTGAATTGTTCGCTACAGTCCCAAAGCTTGGTTAATGTTTTGGCTAACGGTTTCTATGTCGGGCGTTCCGTCGATTTCAAAAAATTCTGTCTTGCCTTTTAAGTATTCCAAAACCGGAACCGTGTCGTTGTTGTATTGCTGAAGTCGGAATTCAATTTTTTCCATTGTATCGTCCGCGCGTTTTTCTTTTTCCGCCCGCAGAAGGAGACGTTTAATAGATTCTTCCCGAGGAAGACTCACGTAAAGAGTGGCAAAATCTTTCCTGCCTTGTCCCAAAAGGTAATTAAATAAAAATTCCGCTTGGCCTAAACGCCTGGGGATTCCGTCAAAAATTACCCCTTGGCTTTTAGGCAGGCTGATTAACCGCATTTTAACTACTTCGTAAAGATCACTGTCTTGCAGTAGGGTGCCAGAGTCGATTAAGCTTTTAACTTTTTTTCCAACTTCCGTGTCGCCTGCCGCTACTTCGCGCAAAATCCCCCCCATTTCCCAATAAAAAAACCCCAAACGCTGCGCCAGTTTTCTGGCTTGTGTGCCTTTGCCGCTGCCTTGAGGGCCAATAAAAAATATGGTATTTAGGTTCATAAAAATGTAATTTCACTTTTATTTTAACTGAATTGCCGGAATTTATCAACCCGAGAGAAAAATTTATGGTATAATAAAGAAAAGTATAAGCTATCAGAAATCAAAAATTTAAAATCAATCTTTCTTGAATAATTTATTTTTTGAACTCACAACAGTTTTAATTCTGGCCGGCTTGGTTTCATTTTTGGTTAGTTTGCTCAAGCAGCCAAGTATTATTGCCTATATTTTGACCGGAGTTATTATTGGGCCTTTAGGTTACTATCGCCTCCAGCAGGGCGATGTATTTAGTGCGCTCGCGGAAATTGGGATTACTTTGCTGCTATTTATGGTTGGGATGCAACTGGATATTGGCCAACTGAAGCGTTTGGGTAAGACTGCCCTGCTAGTCGGCTTGGGGCAAATAATTTTTACCACCGGCCTGGGATTTGTAATTTTACAATTTTTGGGTTTTGCTTTAGTCCCCTCTTTGTATCTGGCTTCGGCTTTAACTTTTTCTTCCACTATTATTGTGGTTAAGCTTTTAGGTGAGAAAAAGGACATGCAAAGTTTGTATGGCAAGTTGGTAGTGGGGATTTTTTTAACTCAGGATTTTGTGGCGATTTTAATTTTAATCGCCTTGTCCAGTATGGGTTCGGCCGATAGTGGTTTTTATGCCAATCTCCCCTTATGGCAGAGTATTATTATGGCCTTAGTAAGGGGGTTAATATTGGTTCTGTCTGTCTGGTGGCTGTCGGCCAAAATTTTCCCAAAAATTTTACAGCACATTGGCAATAACGACGAGCTAATGCTGGTTTTTTCTTTGGCTTGGGCTTTGGGGTTAGCCAGTTTTGTGTCCTTGCCGATTATGGGTTTTAGTTTGGAGATTGGCGGATTTTTAGCGGGGTTGTCACTGGCGCGAAGCGGCGTACATTATGAAATAAGCGGCAAAATAAAACCTATTCGCGACTTTTTTATTATTCTCTTTTTTATTGTTTTAGGTTCCGGTTTAATGCTAGACAATCTGGCCGCTTTAACCAAGCCGGCTTTATTGCTTTCCTTGTTTGTTTTAATAGGCAATCCGTTAATCGTAATGGTGCTTTTAGGTTTGTTTGGTTATAAGCCGCGTACCGGTTTTTTGGCCGGTGTGACCGTGGCTCAAATTTCCGAATTCAGTTTGATTCTTGTGACTTCCGGCTTTCAGCTGGGACATTTGGGCAAACAAGACGTCGCGCTAATTACCATGGTTGGGATAATAACCATCGCCCTGTCTTCTTATATGATTATGTATGCCGCGCAGATTTACGAAAAATTTAAATTTATTTTTAAGTTTTTTGATTTTCGCAAAGGCGTGGCGGAAAAACATTCCGCAACAGTAGTTTTAAAAAATCATATTATTTTAGTGGGCGCGCACCGCTTGGGACACCACTTAATTGACGCACTAAAAAAACAAAAAACCCCGTTTGTGATTGTGGACTTCGATCCGGAAATTGTGGAACGCTATGCCGAGGCCGGGCTTTTAGCTGTTTGCGGTGATATTACCGACGAGTTCGTGCAGGAACAAATAAATTTATCTAATGCTAAACTGATTATTTCCACAGTACCGGATTTTAATGACAACCTGGCATTGGTTCATGCTATACACACGGCAACGGCACACCGCCGCGTTAAACCTAAATTAATTTTTTCCGCCCAGGACGATGCGGAAACCAAAGTGCTTTATGAAAAGAATCTTGACTATGTTATTTCCCCGCATTTTATGGGCGGCCTTCACTTGGCAAAAATTTTGGAAAGCCGCGAGCTTTCTTCCGGTTTAAAAAAACTTCGTGAGCACCATCTTGGAATTTTGAATGGCTAAAATCGGCAGAAATGTCTTCTCACTTAATTCACGGCCGTGAATTAAGTGAGAAGGGTGCAATAAACATTATTGATGATTGATGATAGTTTATGGGGAATCGTTTTGGACCATTTGTATCAATTATATTGGAATGTCTGGATTTAGATGTTCCCCTTTTACCTTTGGAATCAGTTTATGAGTTCGCAAAAAGAAAAAATTTAAGAAGCTACTCACGTGGTGAGTATTCCAACGCGCTTTGGAAGATGCGCCGTTCCGGTTATTTAAAAGTTGTTGAAAAAAACAGTCAAAAATTTTTAAAGCTTACCAATAAAGGGCAGTTAGAAAAATTGTTGCAAAAGGCCGGAGTTATAAAACAGAAGAAATGGGATGGTAAATGGAGAATTTTAATTTTTGATATCCCGGAAGACTTTCATCACTTGCGCGACCATTTTCGCCGGTTGTTGAAACACCATAATTTTAGAAAACTCCAAGCAAGTGTTTTTGTCAGCCCCTATATGTTGAATCGGGAAGCGGTTGAGTATTTAAAAGAAACAAACTTGATTAATTTTATCCGAATAATGAAGGTTGAGGAAATGGATAATGACGAAGATTTAAGAAAAATGTTCGGTTTGCATCACTCACTTAATTCACGGCCGTGAATTAAGTGAGTGATGGTTTTTGTTCGACTACGCGTTGGTTTTTATGCTAAAATTAGTTATATGAAATTATACAATACCCTTTCAAAACAGCAAGAAGAAGTTCCTCAAAAGGACCATTTAAACCTATATACTTGCGGGCCGACCGTTTATAATTACGCTCACATTGGCAACCTGCGCTCATATATAGTGGCGGATTTTTTGTATCGCGGTTTAAAACACGAGGGTTATAACCCGAAGTGGGTAATGAATTTGACTGATATTGATGATAAAACCATTAAAGGCGCGGTGGAAAAATACGGGTCGGGTGCAACAGTGGAAAACTTGCGCGAATTTACCAAATTTTATATTGACGAATTTTACAAAGATTTGAATCAGGTAAATATTTTGACCGGGGAGATTACTTTTATTCGCGTTACCGATGTTATTCCCCAAATTCAGGAATTTATTGCCGGACTATTGGACAAAGGTTATGCCTATAAAGCGGAAGACGGCAGCACTTATTTTAGCATTGAAAAATATCAAAAAGATTTTAATGATTACGGCGAATTGGTGGGAGAAAAATTTTTGGAAGGTAAAAAAGTTGGCGCGCGCGTAGCAGTGGATGAATATGAAAAAGATAATCTTTCAGATTTTGCTTTATGGAAAGCGCACGATCCGGTAAGCGATGCCCAAATTTTTTGGGATCACCCTCTTTTGGACAAAGGGCGGCCGGGTTGGCATATTGAGTGTTCTGTTATAAACAAAATTGCTTTTGCCGGCGAGCCGACAGACATTCATACCGGCGGCGTGGATTTAATATTTCCCCACCATACCAACGAAATAGCTCAGAGCCAGGCTCTGCTGGGAAAAAATAATTTTGTTCACTCTTGGTTCCATAGCGAGCACTTGCTGGTAGATGACAAAAAAATGGCCAAGCGCGACGGTAAGTTTTTAGTTCTGCAAGATTTGCACGACAAAATTCCCTTGCCCGGTTTGGCATTGCGCTATTTATTTACCCAGAGCAGCTACAGAATGAGGCAAAACTTTACCTGGGACAGTTTGCTTGGCGCTTATAAGGCTTTGGAAAAATTATTTAATACCATTTCTTCCCATAAAATAATCGGACAGAACCAGCCAGAGCAGCCAGAAATAGTTAAGGAGTATTTGTCCTTGGGGAAAAAAGCTTTGGACGCGGATTTAAACATTCCGGGACTTGTTGCAACACTTTGGGAATCGTTTTCCCACGTGGCCGCAAATTTGCGAGCGCAAGATCAGATTGCGGAAAAGATTGAAGAGGTGTTGGGTTTTGGGTTAATGAATCCGCCGAGCATTTTAGAAAATATAGAATTGCCAAAAAATATTTTAGATTTAGCCAGCCAGCGGCAAGCGGCACGCGAGGTAAAAGACTTTATAAAATCTGACGAGCTAAGAAAACAAATTGAAGACCAAGGGTTTGAAGTTAAAGATACTGCCGAAGGGCAGAAAGTTCGCAAAAAAATTGCTATTTAAAATGAAACGAGAGACCCCCAAAAAGGAGTCTCTCGTCGATGAGGTCAACATCTGCTAGCGCACGAGTAGGTACTCATTAGCGCCTATATATGCCTCATAATTGGCGCCGCCCGCTTGGGACAACGCGCGTCGATGTGTCAGCCCGTCAAGTCGTCGCCACATCGTTGGCTCTTTGACGGGGTCTGGTTGTAATTTGATCCGACCGGCCGGCGGTCAGAAAAGGGCTGAAGTCTTTCGTTTACGGCGTTGGGGGCGTCTTAGTTGGCGCCGGCGCCGTTGATTTCAATGTCGCGCGAGATATTGTAAGCCATGCGCGAGTTGAATTTTTTTTGGTAGCTCACGGACTTGCTCCTTTCTTTGTTTTTAACCTTTCAGCAATTGTTTCCTGCGAGTTCGATTTTGCCGCCATCCCTGAGGGGAGGCGGCAGTGTTGGAAGGAAAAGAAAAAAAGTGAGTGAAAATCCTGTTCGTTTTACTAACGAAAGTTGCTTCGAGTTCGAAACAGCCAGTGTTTGGACATCGAAATCCTCCTAGAACAAATTTATCACACTTTATCATAATTTTTAATTTTTGTCAACCCATTTTCTTAATCCCCTTCATTTCCCCATAATTTACACCTGATGCGCACAAAAAGCCCGGAATACGGGCTTTTTTGCTCTTTTAAGCAGGCTTAAAAACCGCTATAATGATTAACAGATAAAGTAACGATGTGCTTATGGACAATTCAAATATCCAACGAATGCCGCCGCAAAATATGGAAGCCGAAATGTCGGTTTTGGGCTGTTTAATGTTGGACAAAGACGCGCTGATTAAAATTGGAGACGTAGTTTCGGCCGACGATTTTTACGACGACCGCCATAAAATTATTTTTGAAGCGGCCATTACACTATCTGAAAAAAATGTTTCAATAGATATTCTGACTATTACCAACCTGCTGGAAGAAAGAAAATTGTTGGAACGAGTTGGCGGCAGCAGCTATTTGACTCAGTTGGTTAACGCGGTTCCCTCCTCCGCGCACATTACCCATTACGCTTTTATTGTGCGGAAAAAAGGCGCGCTAAGAAAGCTAATTAACGCGGCCGGGGAAATGACCAATTTGGCGTTTAACGAAGAAGGTGAGATGGAAGATATTTTGGATTCCGCCGAACAAAAACTGTTTAACATTTCCCAAAAGCATTTAAAACAGAATTTTATTTCCATTGGTAATATTTTACACGCGACTTTTGACAGGATTGACGAACTGCACCGCGAAAAAGGTAAATTGCGCGGCTTGCCCACGGGCTATGTGGATTTAGACCGTTTGCTGGGTGGCTTGCAAAAATCTGACCTTGTGGTTTTGGCCGCCCGTCCCTCAATGGGTAAAACGTCTTTGGCTTTGGACATAATGCGCCACGTGGCCGTGAACACCAAGACCCCGGTGGGAATTTTTTCTTTGGAAATGAGCAAAGACCAACTGGTGGACAGGTTGCTTTCCTCCCAGAGCGAGGTTAACTTGTCTAAAATCCGCACCGGACATTTAAATGACGACGACTTTGAAAAAATCGGTCAGGCCATGGGTGAGCTGTCAGAATCCCCTATTTTTATAGACGACGCGGCCGGCAGCAACATTATGGAAGTGCGCACCAAAGCGCGACGTTTGAAATCCGAACACAATGTTGGATTAATCGTTGTAGACTATTTGCAGTTAATGGAAGGCCGGAGCACGGAAAATCGCGTGCAGGAAGTTTCCGAAATTTCCCGCGCCTTAAAACTGTTGGCGCGCGAAATTAACGTGCCTGTGCTGGCGCTGTCCCAGCTGTCCCGCGGCGTGGAAAATCGCCCCGACAAAGTGCCGCAACTGTCCGACTTGCGCGAATCCGGTTCCATTGAGCAAGATGCCGACGTGGTGATGTTTATTTATCGTGAAGATATGTATAAAGGCAAAGATTCCCGCCGCCCGAACGTGGCGGAAATCCACATTAAAAAACACAGAAACGGCCCTGTCGGACAAATAGATTTGTATTTTGATTCGGAAAAAACTTCTTTTAGAAACTTGGACAAGACTTTTGACGTTAGCCCGCAAACGGTTATGCAAAGTATGGCCGGGGCAGAAGAACCCGTATAAAATTTCAAAATAAAAATTTCAAATTTCAAATGACTGGCCCAGTTTGGATTTTGACATTAGGATTTTATTTGACATTTGTAATTTGGAATTTGACATTGACTAAACCAAATTAAATTTAAAAGAAAATGACTAAGCTACCAACTAGCTTACAAAAACTTATAAATGAATTAAGTAAACTGCCCGGCGTGGGTCCTAAAACTGCTCAGCGGTTGGCTTTTTATTTGCTCAAGAAAGATAACATCGACATAACTAATTTGTCGCAAAGTATTGCCAATATAAAAAATGGCATAATTTTTTGCTCGGTTTGCCACAATATGGGCGAGAGCGACCCGTGCTCTACCTGCGCTGACCCCAAGCGAGACCATTCTTTAATTTGCGTGGTGGAAGAGCCACTTGATGCCCAGGCCATAGACAAAGGCGGACAGTTTAGCGGCGTTTTTCACATCCTCGGCGGGGTGTTGAATCCATTGGAAGGCGCGGGTCCGGAAAGTTTGGAGATTGAAAGTTTGTTGAGTCGTATTCGTGGTGTAGGGGCGAGCTTTAGCCGCCCGGTATTGGAGGCGGGCGGCCAAGGCCAGCCCCTACAATCAGAAATCATTAAGGAAGTGATAATCGCAACGAATCCAAGTTTAGAAGGCGAGACTACGGCAATGCATCTTTCCAAAGTTATTAAGGCGGCTAACCCCGAAGTTAAAATTACCCGCATTGCCCGGGGCCTCCCCATGGGCGGCGACCTGGAATACGCCGACGATATAACCTTGATGAGAGCGATGGAAGGAAGAAGAGAGTACTAGACCGCAGATACGCGGATTAAGATCAGATTACGCAGATTAAAAACCACCCCGCCTTTTATTATAAAGGGCGGGGTGGTTTTAATTTCAGCGTTATATCTGCGTTATTATCAGTGACAGATCTGCGTTTCTAGGCTTTGATTATTTCAATTTCAGTGTAAGCCTGGCGGGCGCCGATTTTGCGGCGGTATTTGCTTTTGGCGCGATATTTTAAAACGTGAATTTTTTTGCCGCGGGCTTGTTTTAAAACCTTGCCTTCCACAACTGCGCCGGTAATATACGGTTTGCCTAAAACGGCATCGCTGCCGGTGGAAGTAAACAAGACCTTGTCAAACTTTATAGTTTTGCCGGCCTCGGCTTCAAGTTTTTCTACCTGGATTTTATCGCCTTTGGAAACTAAATACTGTTTTCCGCCGGTTTCGAAGATTGCTAACATAAGTATAGTGATTAGTGACTAGTAAATAGTTATTAGAAAAGATACCCAAATATTCTATCACTTTTGCTCAATTTCGTCAATTCTTCCGGCCGCAGCATCAAAAAGGTCAGGGATGTGAGGGTGTTGGCGTTTATAGAGAACCACTGTAATTAGGGCTATAACTATCATTACACACAATAATAGCCCCAAGGCAATGAGTTTTCCCATACTTTGTAAAAAGACCGCGGTGCCGCCAAAAACCGCAGAAATCGCGTACAAAACCAGTACGGCCTGCCGTTGGGTTAAGCCAATATCAAGCAGTTTAAAGTGTAAGTGCTGGCGGTCACCGGAGAATGGGCTCTTGTGATACCATAGCCTTTTTACAATTACCCAGGCCACGTCCAGAATCGGAATGCCCATAACCAGCAGAGCGGTGGCAATTTTGGCGCCGGAAATTATGGCCAGTACGCCTAAAATAAATCCTAAAAAGGTGCTCCCCCCTTCGCCCAAAAATATGGAGGCCGGATTAAAAGCAAAAAATAAATAACCTAAAAGCGCGCCGCTAAAAATTATGGCCAAAGACGCGGTAATCGGCTGGTTTATTTTAGGACCAAGGGACAAAGCAAACATAGTTAGTCCGCCAATTAGCGCGATGCCGGCGGCCAGCCCGTCCAGGCCATCGAGCAGCTTGGTGGTAAAAATCATTCCCATCATCCAGACCCAGACAAAAATTGCAGACAGAGGCAGGCCGAGAAGAATATAATCTAAGCTTATAGCCGGGCCAAACGGATTGGAAATGAATTTTATGCCTACGCCAATACCGGACCAAATTACAATCAGCGATGCCAAAGCCGGAAACAACCATAAAATTTTTGGCGGCAGGTTATATTTGTCATCTATAGCCCCGCCCAAAACTAAAACCAATCCGCCAAAAATAATCCCTAAGAAAAATTTTATGGGGACAACGCGAAAATCCGCTTCGCCAAAAAATAGGTACACCCCTAAGCCGGCTAAGAAACTTAAATACACGGCCAAGCCGCCGAGTAAAGGCGTGACCCGCTGGTGGGTTTTGCGCGGTGCTTGCGGCACGTCCAAAATTTTTAGTTTGCCCGCCAAAGTCTTAACCCAAGGCGTAAATACCAGGGCAAGAAGACATGCAAGTAAAAAATAAAAAAAGTAGATCATCGAAAAAAAATTAGCGAATTTTATATAAGTAACCCAAAGGAATTTTTTGTTCCGGTTTTAAAGTATTTAAGACGCGATTGCTAACAATATAAGTTGGTCTGTCTTTCGGGGTGTGTGTTAGTACGAAGTGAAGCGGACGAAACTGATAAATCTCCAAAGCCGGAAGGTTGGACCAGTAGAGGTAAAATAAGTTGCTATGTTCTAATTCAGGAATGTTGACATAAACTAAAGAATTTTTTGGCAGAGTGAGTTTAAGCTCTTGTGCTGTATCTTTAATCTGGTTTTGGAGTTTGGCGTCCGGTGGTAGCGCATTACTCGATTTCCAATTTGTCATTATATTGGTTGCGGAAACAATTATCAGTGCGGAAATTATTAGAGTGGTAAGAAGTTTTTTGGACGCTATGACAGAGAAAAAAACATAGCATAATAGCCCGACAAGCAGACTCAACTTTAAAGCCAAAAATCGCTGCGAGGTAAGATCAAATAAAACCAGATTAGTTTTTATTGACCACAAATCAAACCGCAGTATTATGTACCAAAAAATAGCACTGAGCGAAACCGAGGCAACCCATCCGCCGTAATTTTTTTGGCAAAATTCTTTGACGCTAGCGGCTATTAAAACGGTTCCCACAGGAAGCGTCAAATATATAAAATTGGAAATTTTACTGGCTCCAAAGCTCAGTATAATCAGGAAAACGGAAATCCACAAGGCGGGAATAAACAGGTAAGGGTTCTTTTTGAGGCGAGAAAAACCGTATCCTAAGGCCACGAAAATTGGCCAAATTAAATAGACGCCGAAAATATCTTTAAAATAAGTTGAAAGGTAGTAGTCCCAAGGTCGACCCCAATATTCCACGCTTTCGAATAAATGGTTAATTTGCACTTCTTGCTCGTAGGCAAATTCTTTTGGGTAGTGGGAAGCTAAATAAATAATTTCCGGCGCAATAATGGCTAAAAAAGTTGCCCCGGCAAATAAAAAATATAGTCCGGTTTTTTTTGAACGCTGATAAAAAATACAAACAAAAAAGAGCATTAAAAAAAATATGGCCACCAGCCCGCCTTTGCAAAAATATGCCAAAGCGGCCAGTAAGCCAAAGTAGATAAAATATTTTTTTTCCGGTTCACGGATAATTTGAAAAATTAAGCCTAAAGCTAAAATTCCAAAAAGGGCAAATAAAATATCCCCTGCCCCGCTAAATTGCCGCCCTTGTACCAGCTCAAAGGTGTAGGGGTTAAATGCCATTAAAGTTGCCGCTGCTAGGCCGGCAGCTTTGCCAAAAAATTTTTTGCCAAACCAATAGGTGGCTAAAATTAGCAACTCAGCAGCCAGCACCGCAGCCAGTCTGACCGCAAAAAGATTCTGTCCGCCAAATTTATAAATTATCGCGCTAAAATAAAACGGTAAAAGCGGCTTATGCAGCCAGACATAGTTGTCGGTCCAATTTCTAAAATCTGTATCCAATTTTTCCGGCAGGAGAGTCGGTACGGAAAAATCTGTGGCTAAATTTTTTATGACATTAACGTGAACAGCTTCGTCCCAAAGCGTTAGGTAGCTATGCCCGAGATTATGCAAATATAAAAATCCGCTCAGGCCGAGTATGGCCAGAAGTATTATTTCAGCAAAACGGTTTTTTATTCGATTCAACATTAAAGTGGTTTTAACCTATTCCGCTGTGGCTTTAACGGAGTGCATTTCTTTCATGGTTAGTCCGGTATTTTCGCCTTTGCGCGCTTTGGGAGTAACCCAGAATTCTAAATACAATCCCAACATTAATCTGGTTTGCGCTTCTACGGCTGGTAGGCTGCCGAAGACCACTGAAGATAGAGGTACTAAAAACCATTGTAAATACATCATCACGCTGCGCCAAGCGCTGTATTTTTTTGGGCGGGGCGGAAGAAGGATTAAATTAATATAGACACTGAATATTAAAAATAAAGTCGCAATGGTCATTAAAGTTTTGGTGACCGCTGGCAAGTTGTGGCCAATGACACTTTCGCGGAAAGCGTCCCCGCCTAAAAATAACGGCAGCCAACCGAGCGAAGAGATTAAAATGCTGGCCGTGGCCCAGTTAAAATTTCCTTCTACGTATTGGTAGAGCTTATACATCCTGTCCCAAAATGGCGCCGCGCTTTTTATAAGTTGCGGAATAAGATGCGGATAATATTCCACGTTGTAAGCCCAGCGTCGTTTTTGTTTGTACTGGTTTATTAATGTTTGCCAGGTTGTGTCCGCCAAACAGGTGTCCAGGGAAATTGGAATAAATAGCGGGACTACCTGGTAGTCGCCTTTGTAGCGCAAATAACATTGCCAATAAACATAGCCGTCTTCGTTGACAATGTCTTTTTTCCAAAAACCAATATCTATTAGAGCTTTTAAAGTCATGGTATGGGAAGAAAAAGTACGCAGTCGATCGGGGCGGCTGCTTTCAGTAAATTGCCAGAAAGAGTTTGAAACTGAGACTACGCGGATAATGGCCGGGCTGTCCCAAATATTATTGTTATAAATGGCAATAGGTTGGTAACTGGACTGGTAAGGTTTTTCGGCTGTTAAAAATTCGTAAATGACTTTTGCAAAATACTGCGGGTGGATTATTGTGTCCGAGTCAAAATTGGAAACCAAAATTTGTTCCGGCTTAAGGTTTAATTTTTCCAACTCAGGCAACATGCTTTGTACGGCAAAACTTGCATTGGCACTCTTGCCTTTTATCTCCCCTTCCAAGCCGTCGGGATGGGAAGTAATAAAAAATCTCTGGAAGGTTTTTTGGTACTTGGCCTTAATTTGCGCCGCAACTTGCTGAGCCGGCTCCCCTATTCGAGCCTCGCTGGCCATAACTATCAGCATCTGCTCTTTGGGGTAATTACAGGCAGCTAGGGCGGCAAAGGTGGAATCTAGAATTTCAAAGCTTTCGTCTGTAAAAGGAATCAAGACCAGATGAAAATAATTTCTAAGGCTGCCTCCGGTCCTGCCGAGGTCAACTAGTTTGTTTACACGCTTGATTTCTCCGGCATAAAACTTCCTGGCCACTAGACCGTTAATATTTTTTAAAGTCGAAGATAGATAATCGGAATATTTTTTGTAATCTTCCAAGCGGTAAGCAAAGTCCAACCAGTCTATAGTCACGCAGAGTCTGAATTTCTTGTAAGCTGCTATTAAATGCGTTGCCACATTAACGGCTTTTAGCACCCAATATAAATCAAAACAGATTATAAAAAGAGCGGCCCAAATAGGTTTGTAATAAGATAATAAAATTGCGCCAAAAAAAACCGTCCAGAATTGTAATCCCGGCAGGATTTCCCAAAGTCTTTCTTTATTTGTGCGTTTTCTAAACACAGTAAGCAATCCTAATCTCCGAATACATCCGAATTCTCCGAACGGGCCCTTTCGGGGCATTCGGATTTAATTCGTTATATTCGGATTGGTTAGTTAACTTTTGCCAAGAAGACAGCGGCAATAAATAAAACCAATTGCACGCTGAGGCTGGCAAAAACGGTTAAAGCGGAATAAAAATCCTCATTATTTTTTAAGGCTTTAAATAAAATAAAGTTTACTCCCGAAATTATTAAGCCTACCCCGGGAATTAAATATAAGTTTGATCCTCTACCGTACCATTCCACCCCAACCAGAATATTATATCTGAGTGCCAGCGTTTGCCCCCCGGGATGAATTTTGAAATAAATGAATAAAAATGTTATAATATTGAAAATCAGACAGACGCCCCAAAGAAACCAAACATTGGAAAAATATTTTTTTAATTCATTAGTGAGCATATATAACGCCCCGATTCTTTAAATATAAAATTTGGCTTAAATAAGAGCTTAGTCTATATATTATAACAAAAAAATTAACTTTTGGCCAATTAATAAAACAAAATGACATTAAAACAAAAGTTTCTCCTGGGCGCAATTATTTGCTTGGCTCTATTTTTCAGGTTTTATCAAATTACACAAATGCCGGGCGGTTTGTTCCCCGACGAAGCCGCTAATGGTTTAGATATTAATTTAATGCAGTCCGGTCACCTGCAGCCTTTCTATGAGCGAGGTAATGGCAGAGAAGCCTTATTTTTCTATATGATTTGGGGAAGCGTTGCTCTTTTTGGCAAAATTCCTTGGGCGCATCACCTAGTTTCGGCTTTAGTCGGTGTGGTTTCAGTTTTAATGTGCTTTCTGGTTACCAGAAAATTATTTTCTTTTAATTTGAATCGTGAAGACGAAGGTGGACAGACCCGCGCAACTTACATTGCGCTACTGGCCACTTTTTTAATGTCCGTGTCTACTTGGCATACCGTGCTTTCACGCACAGCTTTTCGCGCCAACCTAATTCCCTTGTTTGCCACTTTAACTTTTTATTTTTTGCTATTGACTTATCAGGCCTCTGAGGCTAGAAAAAAGTGGCTGTTCGCCTTTTTGACCGGCGCGAGTTTTGCCTTGGGTTTTTATACTTACATTGCGTTTCGAATTATGGTACCCGCGGTCTTTGTAATTGTTTTATGGCCCGCATTGTCAGCTTTTCGGCAAAAGCAATTATGGATGAAAGTTAAAGAATATTTTTTACCGGCGGTTTTTATGCTGCTGGCCGGTTTGATTTTTATTTTCCCATTAGCTAAATATTTTTACGAGCATCCAGGCTCATTTATTGGCCGCAGCGGTCAAGTGAGTATTTTTAACCCGGAACTTTATTTGGTGGACGGCATCCAACTGCACGGCAAACCACCTTTGGGTGTGGTGCTGGCTGCGGCGGCGGAAGTCACCAAAGCTTCCTTGCTTGGTTATATTACCCAGGGAGATTTAAATTGGCGGCATAACATTTCCGGCCAACCATTTTTGTCGGCGCTGTACAGCCCATTTTTTGCAGTCGGGCTTGTTATTATTACTTTTTTAGGAACTTGGTATTTTTTTGCGCCCAACAAGCGGAAAAATTTTTGGCCATATTTCTTTTTGTGTGTGTGGTTTTGGGGAATGCTGCTACCGGTTGTTAGTACGGCCGAGGGAATTCCTCACGGCCTAAGAAGCATTGGCACTATTCCGGCTGTCTTTATTATTTCTGCCTGGGCATTGTATGAATTTGTCATGCTTTTGGCCAAGGCACACAAAAAATTGTGGGCGCATGTCCTGACTCATTATAAAAATCCGCAGTGGGCAGCAGACAATACTTTTATGTCCCCGCAGATGCGTTTGGTCAACGGCGCGTTTAAATTGCTGGTGGCTGCGTTTATTGTCGGCTTAGTTGGACAAAGCTACTTTTTATATTTTGTTTACGCCAACAACAGCCCGGAAAATTTTTATTATTTCCGTTCCGATCTTACCCCGGTGAGCAAATATTTAGTTGATCGCTGCAGTGAAGTATTATCGTCTACCGGCCAGTCTAGTAAAAACTCAACTTATCTGGTTTTAGATAAATTTTCCGTGCAAACAACAGACTATTTAACCTCAGACCGGCACGGAAATTTTAACAGCCCCTGCAATGTCCCCTACTTCCAGGTTGATCCGGAAAATTCCTGGGAACTTAAAAATCTTAAACCCGGAGACGAAGTCGTATTCGCTCAAAGCAGTGTGTTTGATGCAAGAAAGTTTGTTGAGTATCACAAAAATTTCCACTTATCCTTGGAATTTCGTAATAAATTTAACCAAAGCATAATGGCAGTTTATAAAATTAAATAAATTTTTAACGTCAATAATTAACAATAACGCCCTAAAACCCCCCTTATACTAAGTTGGGGAAGCAAAATTTATGAAGAAATACATTCCACTCATTTTGATTTTAGTTTTCGGAGCAGCTTTGCGGTTTTATCATAATTTAGATATTTCCCTGTGGCACGATGAAGCTTTTAGTGCGCTTATGATTCGCTATCCTTGGGGCGAAATGTTTTATCGGTTAGGGTTAGATGTTCACCCGCCGATGTATTACACGGCCTTGCGCTTGTGGAGCTATTTGTTTGGCGGCTCCATGCTTGCCTTGCGGGGTTTTTCTATATTTTTTGGTACCGCGGCCATTTGGGCCGGGTGGTTATTTACCAAAGAGGCGTTTAAAAACGAAAAAGCGGCTTTGTGGGCAGCTGTGTTTATTGCTATTAATCCTTTTCAGTTGCAATACGTTACCGAAGCCAGAATGTACACCTTTGGCGCGTTTTTTGCACTTTTAGCCGCTTATTTCTTAGTTAAGGCGTTAACATTACAAAAAGCTTTGTTTGAAGCGAGCGGTCAAAATATGCCGAACTTGCCGGAAAACATTAGCACTAAGAGAAAAATGCTTTGGAGTTATGTTGGTTTTACTGTTTCCATGATAATTATTATTTACACACATTACTACTTATTTTTTACCGCCGCCGCTTTAGGTTTCTATGGTTTATTATATCTGTATTTCCACCATCAGGGCGGTTGGAAGAAGTTTGCCCCAATTCTTACATCTTATATCTTAATTCTTATATCCTTCCTTCCTTGGCTGAAGACTTTTTTGTTCCAATACAAACAAGTGCAGGACGGTTATTGGATTTCAAAAATGAACGCTTGGAGTATCCCCTCCACTTTTTGGGATATGCTGTTGGGCTTTGAGCGGGATGTTACTAAAAGTACTACCAGAGTATTGTTAGTTTTGGTCACATTGTTTAGTTTCTGGATGATTTATAGATTTTTACGTAAAACGGAAAGTTTCTCCAAGTGGCTGGCTGTGTTGGCCATCGCGGCGCCTTTTGGCGGCGCAATTTTATTTGCAGTGTTGGCCAAGCTAAAAGGTAGCAACTCCTCTGTTTATTTGGATAGATACTTCTTATTTGGCAGTTTGTTTTATTCCGTGGCTTTGGCCGTGTGGTTAAAAGAAATAAAAATTAAGTGGTTGTCGGTGAGTTTGTTTCTCATTTATGTCGCTTTAAATCTAGCTGCCTTTAACCATTATTGGACCCAGCTAAATGTTAAAGCCAAGCCCGGAATGAGCGCAGCGGCAAAATTTTTGCAGGCCAATGTTGAACCAAAGCACCACGTGTTTGTTGGCACCTCATTTGAATTTTTTAATTACAAATATTACGGTACAGTAATCAACCCCATTGCCACTCGGCCCCTGCTTTATACCGGCGGTCGTACCAAAGCCGGGCAGATGTCTCACGTTGAAGGTGTGGCTTTACTGACAGACGAAGATTTGGTGCCGGATTTTAAAACCGCCACGAACCGGGAAGACACCGTTTGGCTTATTTGGACTTATGCTTTTGGTTCCAGCAAGCCGGAAACCCCGGCTAATTGGGTGAAGATTGACGAAAAAGAATACCCGGATGTCCGCCCCTATGCCGGCGCAAGTATTTACGTGACAGAGTATAAGGTCAATTAGATCACAGAATACGGATAATACAATATCAATCATTGCAACAAAAAACTCCGAATTGCCGGAGTTTTTTTGTTTTAGCGTAGGCAATATAAATTTTGGTCAATTGCCTATTTTATTGTCGTGCCGATGAATGGTTTGTTTTCCAGAATGTTTTTTAAGTTAGGCAGGTTTTTACCGTTGGCGATTATGACTTTTAATTTTAGCTTTGCGGCCAAGCCGGCGGCTGTTGGGTCAAACGGCGCGTTTTTGCCCGGGTCCCATTTATGGCCGACAATTTTTCTAAAATCGGGCCAAGCGATTTGAGTAATTTTTTTCGCGTCTGCAAATTTGTTCGGATCCTTTGTATAAACGAAATCTATATTGCTTAAATTTATAACTGTATTGGCGCCGTAAACTTTGGCTAGGCGCACAGCGTCATCGTCGGTGCTTCGGCCCGGCATCCAGCCGCCGGCCACAAGAATTTTTTCTTTAAACCCAACTTTTTTATTCGGATCGGAAATAATATTCGGGTGAGCGAGTTTGCCGAACATCAACTGAACAAGTTTGGCGTTGAGCCAAGTCGCTTGTATGCCCAGCCAGTCTAAATCTTTTGGTGACGCGGCGGTAATTTGGATTAAAGCCTCATTGTATTTTCTGGCTAACTTGCCGCCGCCTGTTATTAAAATAAACCTATCCCCTTTTGAAATTCTTTCGGCTATTAGTTTTTTAAAGTTGCTCAAAAAACTAGTGTCCACTTCGCCCGGGTTTATGAGCGAGCCTCCTACCGAAATGACCGAGAGTGTTTTTTTCATAAAAGATGTTTAAGGATTAAGGCTTTCCGGAGTTGATGTGGGCGGGGTGACAGTTGGAATAAAAATTTTCGCGCACGGCTGGTTTTTCTGACAAACAAAGCTTTTTTCAGTAAAGCGCATGTCGATGTAGCTTAAATTATTTTTTTCCGCCTCGCTAATTTGACTAAACACCAAGTCCAGCCTTTGTAAAATTTTTGGCAAATCTGACTTTAAGTCCAAGTAAATTTTAAAACCGGAGTTTGTTAAAGCGGTTATATCATAATCTGGCGGCTCGGAGATCTCAAATTTTTCCACTTGGTTCTTGATTATTTTTGGCAACTGTCCATAAGCTTGCAGTAAAAAATCTGCGGTGGCCGAGGGGAAGGCATTTTTACCCGCAAAGATAGTCTCTTTAGTTTTTAGCTTAATGAAAATAAGTCCGCTTGGCAAGCTGGTGCTGGCGTTAAGGTTTTCCGCAAGCTGGTTTTTAATTAGTCCATCGTTAGCCACGGTAAAAATTCCATTTGGCGTATCTACCAAAAATTTTTCGGTTCTCGGCGTAATGGAGATTTTTAAACCGTTTGGAAAATCTTTTTCAATTTTTTCCACCTTCAGAACATTTTGGTTATTTTTTACAAGAAAAGCGTTTAGCTTATTTTTGGACAGCAGTAGCAGATTTTTTTGTGGCCAAGGCAAGTGTTTGTTTAAAAATTCTTCGGTCGTGGCTTTAACACTGCCTGACTGGCTTTCATTCAATCCCATAAACTGAATGTTTTTTACAAACAAAAAGTTTGGAATGTAAACCAAATATATTATTGCGCACAAAGCCAACAGGCTTAGGATTTTTGACAGAGTTGAGCCTAAACCGATTTTAGACAAAAAAACTCCCCAATCGGTTTGAGGGACAGTTTTTTTGTCGCGTTTATAATTACGCTGGCGGTCAAGCTGCTGGCGAAAACTTTGGCTTTGAAACCGCACGCGCTTATCCAGTTTGTTTTTGTTAAACATAACTATTCAGATCTACAGATAAGTACGAATCTACAGATGCCTACAGATCCGATTCAGCAAGCATCCCCGCCTGCATCGGCATGTCGTATCTTATTTTTTTATGACTTCTTTGCCGACGTATGGGCGAAGGATTTCCGGAACAATAATTGATCCGTCTTTTTGCTGGTAGTTTTCCAAAATAGCAATTAAAATTCTGGGACTGGCAATTACCGTGTTGTTTAGGGTATAAACAAATTTGCTTTTTCCGTCCTTGTCTTTGTATTTAATATTCAATCTTCTGGCCTGCCAGTCGGTAAGGTTGGAATCCGAATGGGTTTCCCCAAAATCTTTGCGGCTGGGCATCCAGGTTTCAATGTCATACATTTTGTATTTACCGGCGCCCATATCTCCGGTGCAAATGTTTAGCACGCGGTAAGGAAGTTTTAAGTCTTGCAGCATACTCTCCGCAATTTCTCTCATATTTTCCAACCATTGATCCCCTTCCACGGTGTCGGCTTTGCACAATACAACTTGCTCAACTTTCATAAATTCGTGAATGCGATAAATTCCCCGGGTATCTTTACCGTAAGATCCAACTTCGCTACGGTAGCAGGAAGAAACGCCACAGGCTTTTATGGGTAAATCTTTTTCGTTTAAAGTTTTGCCCTCGTAATATGCCAATAAGGACGGTTCCGAAGTTCCTGCTAAATATATCGGATCCGATTCGTCGGCGTTGGCAATTTTATAAATTTCATCCCTGCCGGCAGGAAAATGCCCGCTGCCAAATAGGGCAAATTCGCGAACCAGCACCGGAGGAATCATTAAAGTAAAACCTTTTTCTTGCATTTTTTTCAAAGCAAGCCAAATCAAGCCGTATTGCAGCAATACCGCTTCATTTCTCAAATAGTACCCACGGAAGCCGGAAGTTTTTACTCCGGTTTCAGTATCCACCAAATCCAAGTTTTTCCCCAAAGTCATGTGATCTTGAATTTCAAAGTCGAACTTTGTTGGTATATCTTTAACTTTTTCCGGATCTTTGGTTGGATCAACCACGCCAAGATTAGGGTTCCAATAGCGCCATGGCACATTGCCGGAAGAGTCTTTGCCAATCGGGGTTTCGGGGCTAGGAATATTTGGGGTTAAAGCGATTAGTCTGTCGTAGCTTTCCAAAACAGGCTTTAACTGTTCTTTTAATGCCTTGGTTTTTTCGTCCACCTCTTTCATCTCCAGAAACTTAACCTTCTTTTCTTCATCAGACAGGGTTGGGATAGTTTTGGATACTTGGTTTTTGGTGGCTTGCAGGGTTTCCAATTCAGTTAGTAAATCACGCCTTTTTGCATCCAAATCCAACAATTCATCCAGGTCTAAATCTACCCGCTTGTCGGCAATGGCTTTTTTTACTATTTCTTGGTTGTCACGAATGAATTTTATGTCGAGCATATAAATTAGAATTATTTCGTCATTGCGAGGAGCCAAGGGCTTTAGCTTGGCGACGCGGCAATCTCGCAAATCGGTTAAATTATTTTATAATATAAATCTTCCCAGTTTGGATTAAAGGAGTTAATTAAATCAATTTTCTTTTGTCTTGAGCCGGCTTTGAGTTGTTTTTCTCTAAAAATTGCACTTTCTATGCTTTCGGTTGCCTCAAAATATACCAATTTAGTAACATTATATCTATCACTAAAACCTTTTACAAGATGATTTGAGTGTTCGTAAACTCTGCGAATTAGATTATTAGTAACGCCAGTATACAAGACGGTGTTAATTTTATTCGTAAGAATATATACGTAGTACATATTAATAGAGATTGCTTCGGATGCACTCGCAATGACGAATGATATATTTAGGGTAAAGTAAGGAGTTGGCAGCCCTCGTAAATTAACGGCAGAGTGTCTAGGGTTTTTATTTCTTCCATAGAAAAATATTTCAGTTCGCTTATTTCTTCCTCCAGTCCGGGAGTTAATGTGCCGCCGATAATTTTACATTCATAGTGAAGAAGTAAAACTTGCTGCCGGCCTTCCTGAAGTTCCCAAATGTGGGACAAAACTTTTGGCAGGAGTCTGACCACTTCCACATCCACCCCGGCTTCTTCTTTAACTTCGCGTTTGATTGCGGTTTCGGGATTTTCTCCAAAATTTATGCCGCCGCCAATAAACTCCCATTTGTTGTGCGCGTGTTTTAGTGCTGGCTCGTTTCGGCGGGCAAGCAAAATTTTCCCTTCCTCGTTTCGTATTAACGCGACTACAACTGTGTGTTGCTTGGGTTCCATAATTTGTTTATATCACGAACTCACTAATGGCACGAAACTCTCGAAATTTAGATTTTGTGGTTTTCGTGTTTTTTGTGCGTTGGTGCTTAATTATTTCTCTGATTTCATTGGCGGGAAAACTACCGTCTCTCGCACAGACTTGTCCATAAGAACAGCAAACAGTCTTTCGCTAATGCCAAAGCCCGCTGCCGGTGGCATACCGTATTCCATCGCCTCCACATAGTCTTCGTCGAGCATTTGAGCTTCCGCGTCTCCGGCTTCGCGCAATTTCATTTGGGCATCAAATCGTTCTCGTTGGTCCATTGGATCGTTAAGTTCGCCAAAGCCTTTACCCAGTTCAGACCCGCAGGCTAAAATTTGCATTCGCTGAACCATTTTGGGGTTTTTTGGGTCGCGCTTAGCCAAGGGTTCTAATTCAATCGGCTGGTTAATTAAAAAGCTCGGCTGGGTTGCCACTTCGGGTAATATGCGGATAGTTTTCTTAAAAATTAAATCTATTAATCTGCCTCGGCCGGCAAAATCTTCGTATTTAATGTGCTTGCTGTCCGCGTAAGCTTTTAATTCTTCTTCGGTCGCTGAATTTAAATCTAAACCCGTATATTTTTTAAAAATTTGAAAGTAGTCCTGGCGAGGCCAGGATCCGCCCCAGTTTATGGTTGTTCCTTGGTATGGGATTTCCAGGGTACCAAAAGTTTCTTGTATCACATATTGATACATCTCTTGGACGAAATCCATTAATTTTTCAAAATCACCGTAAGCCCAATAAAATTCCATTTGCGTGTAGTCTTGCAAATGCTCCGGTGAAATTCCCTCGTTGCGGAAAATGCGGCCGATTTCAAAAACTTTTTCGTAACCCGCCACCAGCATTTTTTTCAAAGGGAGTTCCAGGCTTATTCTAAGATAAAAATCTCTGTCTAGCGCGTTGTGGTGGGTAATAAAGGGTTCGGCCTCGGCTCCGCCAGGAACCGCCTCTAAAACAGGCATTTCCAGCTCAAGGAAGCCTTTGTGCACCAGAAACGAACGCATCGCCGACCAAAATTTATTCTTTTTAATGAAAATGTCTTTAACCGCCGGGTTCATTAAAATATCCAAATATCTTTTGCGCAGTTTTATTTCCTCGTCTTCCAAACCGTAATGCTCGGAAGGAAGCGGGCGCAGACTTTTAGCTAGTAGCTTGTAGCTTGTAGCTTGTAGAGTTTTTTCTTCGGTTTTGGTTTTAAATAATGTGCCGGTGGCTTCAATAAAGTCGCCGCTGTCAAAATTTTTCAAAAGAAATTTAAATTCGTCGGCGCCAACATTATCGGCTTTAAACAAAACCTGAATGCGGGCAGTGCCGTCTTCCACGTGGCAAAAAATCAACTTGCCCATATCACGAAATGAACGGATGCGCCCGACTAGGGTAATAGTTTTTTCTCCAATTGAGTCAAAACCTTCTAAAGCCTCTCGGTTGGTGTGAGTACGCGCAGAAACAGACGGATAAGGGTCTATGCCGGCCTGTTTAATTTGCACAAGTTTATTTTTTCGCCCTTCGATGATGTCTTCTAAACGTTCGCTCATAGAACTACAGAATTACTAATTAATACTAACCTGCCTGCCGGCAGGCAGGTCCACAGATCCCTACAGATTCTTTTTTCTGTAGGCATCTGTAGTATTTTTTGACTTTTTATGTAGTCGTATTATAACAAAAAACCGCCATTTTTGCTAATTTGGCGGTTAGTTGAGTATGGTTATTCTATGTTTACTATTTCGTAGTCTATTTCGCCTGCCGGAGTAGTAACTTTAAATTTTTCATGGGTTTTGCGTCCTAACAGAGCTTTGCCTACCAGGGACTCGTTGGAAATTTTGCCTTCTTTGGGGTTCGCTTCATTACTGCCGACAATGGCATACTTTCTTTCCTGACCGGAAGCTTTGACAGTGACGGTGGAGCCGATGGTTACCGTGCTGCCGTGACCGTTGGTGGTAATTATTTCCGCGTTCTTGATGATTTCTTCGATTTCCGCAATGCGTCCTTCAATAAAGCTTTGTTCTTCCCTAGCCTGGGCGTAGTCCGCGTTTTCGCTTAAATCCCCGTGAGCGGCAGCTTCACGAATGCGTTCTATTACTTCCTTGCGTTTGTCGTTAATTAAAACTTTCAGTTCTTCCTGGAGTTTTTGCAAACCCTCGGCTGTGAGCAAATATTTTTTGGACATAAGTTTATTTACGAAGTACGAATTATTACGAACTTACGAAATTAAATAGAACAACGCTTCGTACGTTCGTATCTATTAGTACTTCGTAAAATTTATTAGACTGCGTATATGGTAATGGAAAATTGGGTTTGTGTCAATCTTAGTTGGATTTAGGATATAAGATGTAAGATTTAAGAATGGCTAAAAACCATTTTTACAATACCCAATAGTTAATCAACCCCCAAAGAATGGTGACGATGATAAAAATAGTAGTTATAAAAATTCCAATCTGGTTTGCATTGCGCCAAGCTTTGTAGGAACTATACACCCAGAAGAATTGAGAAATTAATGCTGCTATTAATCCATATTGCGGAAGTTTGAAAGCGGTCAGGGCAAAACCTAACACTGTAAAAAGAGTAAGAGACACCTGGGCAATTGTGTTGAAATTGATTTTTTTCATTTTTATTTAAAATATCAGAATTTTTTGGCTTGCGCGTGATCCTTCGGTCGGCGGCACTCCCTCAGGATGACGCCGATATGCATATGCCTTAGATGTCTAAGTTTTTAACTGCTTTGGCGTGGGTGGTAATAAAGCGTTTGCGCGGGGCAACTTCGTCGCCCATTAACACCTCGAAAATTTCCGAAACTTTTTCCGCGTCTTTTATGTTTACTTGCAGCATTACGCGGCGCATCGGATCCATTGTGGTTTCCCACAGTTGACCCGGGTTCATTTCTCCCAAACCTTTGTAGCGCTGAATGGAATATTTAACTCCGTCTAAACTGCCGCCGGTAGTTTCTTCCACGGTGGAAACTTCTTCTGCTTGTTCCGGTTCTTCATCACCTTTAGCTTTCCCTTTGGCGGCCTTGGCGGATTTGTTGGCTTTAACTTGGCCGACTAATCCTTTTAAAACTTTATCTCGCTCTTCGTCGCTAAACGCGTATTCGGCTTGTTTGCCAACCTTAACCTGGAACAGCGGCGGCTGGGCAATATACAAATGCCCATTGCGGATCATATCCGGGAAGTAGCGATAAAACAGTGTGAGTAGAAGCGTGCGAATGTGCGCGCCGTCTACGTCGGCATCGGTCATAATTATAACTCGATGATATCGCAGTTTAGAAATATCAAACAAATCCCCCACCCCGGCGCCAAAAGCAATAACTAAGTTTTTAATTTCCTGGTTACCGAGCATTTTGTCCAAGCGCGCGCGTTCTACGTTTAAAATTTTACCGCGCAAAGGCAAAATTGCTTGGAAGCGACGGTCGCGTCCTTGTTTGGCGGAGCCGCCGGCAGAGTCTCCCTCTACAATATAGAGTTCGCATTTGGATGGGTCGGACTCGGAGCAGTCGGCCAGTTTTCCCGGTAGTGCCAAGCCGTCAAGTACGCCTTTGCGAATTACGCTGTCGCGCGCGGCGCGGGCGGCAAGCCTGGCTTTGGCGGCCAAAATAACTTTTTCAATAATTTTTCCTGCTTCGGCCGGGTGTTCTTCCAAATAAATTTCCAATGCCTCACCGACCACTGCCTCAGCCGCGGTTCTTACTTCCGGGTTTCCCAGCTTGGCTTTGGTCTGGCCTTCAAATTGCGGGTTAGGAAGTTTAACGGAAATAATAGCCGAAAGCCCCTCGCGCATATCTTCGCCGGTAAGTTTTTCGCTTTCCTTAACGTAATTGTTTTTTGTTGCATAGTTGTTAATACAGCGTGTGAGCGCGGTTCTAAAACCGGTCACGTGCATACCGCCTTCGGGAGTGTAAACGTTGTTAGCATAAGATAAAATGCGTTCTTCAAAATCGTCCGTGTACTGAATTGCCACTTCCAAGGCAACATCACCAACTTGCTTAGCGATGTAGACCGCCTGAGATTTGATTTTTTTGTTGCGGTTAAACTGCTTAAGGTAGCTTAAAATTCCGCCTTCAAAGAAATATTGATAAGTTAAACCTTCCGCTTCGTCGGTAATTACAAAATGCAAGCCCTTGGTTAAATAAGCCTGGCTGCGCAAATGTTCCAGAATAGTTTTAAAATTGAATTTAACAGTTTCAAAAATTGATTCGTCCGGATAAAAAGTAATCCTGGTGCCGTGCTGGATCGGTTCGTCTTTGTCGAGCTTGCCAATTACTTTTATTTGTCCTTGAGGTTTGCCGATTTTGTAGCTTTGTTCGTAAATTTTTCCGTCCTTGTAAACTTGGGCTACTAATTTTGTGGAAAGCGCATTTACGACGCTGGCACCCACACCATGAAGACCACCGGACACTTTATAGCCGGATGCTTCGCCGCCGAATTTTCCCCCGGCGTGCAGAACTGTTAATACGGTTTCCAAACCGGATTTTTTTGTGGTTTTGTGGACGTCAACCGGAATGCCGCGCCCGTTGTCCAGCACGCTAATTCCGCCGTCTTTTTGCATAAGCACCCAAACCTTGTCGGCATGGCCGGCCATAGCTTCGTCTACCGAGTTGTCGACAATTTCCCAGACTAAGTGATGCAGTCCGGTTACGGAAGTTGAACCAATATACATACCGGGGCGCTTTCGCACCGGTTCTAAACCCTCTAATACAGTAATATTTTCTGCTGTATAACCATTGGATTTTTTAATCTTCTCTTCTTTTTTAGGCATAGATGTTAAAATATTTTACCTATTCTTTGTTCAAAATCGGTATTAATTAATGAAAAAGTTTTGCCTCTGTTTATAAAATCATCTTCATAAGTCCTCATTAATGAGTCCCATATATTTTTGGCTTCAGATAAAGCCGTTTCCTTGCCCATTATTTGAGATAAATCTTCCACGCAATTTTTTATTTCGTCCTTGTGTTTTTCTAACTGTTGTTCTATCCACTCTGAGCCCATGTCGGAAATTGCTTTATTATCCATCGAGTCGTGAAAGGTATAAAAATAGCGTCCGATCGCATCATGTAATTGTCTAAATTTAGGTTCGGATGCTTCTAAATAACCTTCGGAAATTGGTTGCTTTTCAGACATGACATTTATATCAGCTTAATATAATTTAAAATATCTTCTTTTAACGCAGCAAAAATAAAAGCATCATTTTTATCAATTAAATTTAAAACCCGCCTTTTAAAGTTGTCTGGGTCTTTATTTTTTAACTCATCAATCAAAAATTTTATTTGTAACCAGATTGCTTCGGAACCTTCGTATGTTAGTTCATTTTTATCATATTCACTCAACTCGGTTCTACCTTGGGAAAATTCTTGCGGCAAAACAGATGACTTTGACAAGATGTCATCTAAGCTTTTGTAACTATTTTCAATTATGATTGGATAAACTGGTTCGGCTTCAGCTGGCATAGATATATTGACTACAAAATTAACTTAAATGCAAAGCGGTTCTTAATTCGGCAAGTTGTTTTTCTAATTTTTGAACTCTTTCTTTAACATCCAAACGATCAAGAACGTCATCAAAACCAGTTTTGGTCATTCGGGCAAGTTCTTCTTGTGCCTCGTCGATGCGACTAATAATCCGTTTTTCGCTGGCTTTAATTGTTTGTTCTAATACCTCTTTAGTTAAGTCCATAAATTTAAACTTAATAATACTTAAATTTTAGCACATTTTAGCAAATAAATCCATGGCTTGATTAACTAAAATCCCCCTTATATAAGGGGGATTTTAAAGAAAAAGTTATCAACAATTTTATGCGACAAGTAATGTCAATTTTTGAGATTCTTCGCACCTCGTTCTCAGAATGACGCCATTTTTAGCTTACCTTAGCTCGGCGTTATAAATGGCTTTGGTTTGTTCGTAGAGTTTGTTGTGGATGGCATCTACCTCTTCACTTTTTAGGGTTCGTTCGGCGCTGCGGTAAACAATATGGTAGGTATAGCTTACGCGATCCGGACCGAACTTGGCGTCGTTCTCGTATTTATCCATTAACTCAACTTCTTCCACCAAATCACCACCGAGCTCGCGAATCAGATCGAAATAGTCATTTGGCACAAAACTTTTATTGACAATAAAAGATATATCTCTGGGTGCCGGTGGGAATTTACTTACTTCCACAAATTTATGGCCGAGCTTTAATTGTTTTTTTACCCGAGCGTCATCTGACCAAAGCAGCCGGATGTCCGGTAATTCCATACTGGTAATGGCTAATCTTTCAAGGCCAAAACCAAAAGCCCAGCCGGTGTAATTTTTGGAATCTACGCCCAATTTATCCAAGACACTGCCTTTTACCACGCCGCAGCCTACAACCTCCACCCAAGCGCCGTTAATATCAATTTCCATTTCCAAAGACGGGTCCGTATACGGGAAGGTATCTTTGTTAAGGCGATATTTAACTTTGTCGCCAAACACCGCCTTGGCAATGTTGCCCAAAGCTTCTTCCAAGTCGGTTTGCGTAATTGTTTTTACAGATTTGGGAGTTAGATACCAGCCGTCAATTTGGTGGAAGACGTTCATATGCTTGCGGTCAATTTCGTCTTTGCGATAAACTTTGCCAAAGCTAAAACATCCGACAGGCTGATTGTCTGCAATCCTTTGCTTAACTCCAGGGTCGTTTAAGTAGTAGTACCACATTACCGTGGTATGAGTCCGTAAAATATTTTTATCGTCAACGTAGTAAGTATCAGATTTACTTCTGGCCGGGTGATTGTCCGGAAAATCAAATAAGTCAAAGCTGATGCTGGCCGGAACTATTTCCGGAGTTTGAATGGTATCCAGGTTTTTAAAATAATCGCAGGCTAAAATTCTTTGGACGATTTCCGCAATTGGGCTGCCCGGCGTGCGGGAAAGATCCGGCATACTTAAATAGCGGCGGATTCTCTGCGCTTCAAAGTCGGTTCGTTTTTCTAATTCTATTCTTAAACGTTTTTCTTCGTTGGTTGAAATAAGAATGTTTTGTTGCATATTTATAAAATTTGGCGTCATTCTGAAGCCTGAGTGTCTAAAGATCTTTATGACGGCCGAAGGCTGAAGAATCCCATTTGTGCCAATGAGATCCTTCGCCACTCCGATGCAGTCGGGTCTCAGGATGACGCCTAAGTATTTAGACTAATTCTATCATTTCCGGTGTAAATTGGCTACCTGCTTTAATGTCATCTTTTAATAGCATAATCCCCTTCCCAGGTTCCTTAGAAAGGCCGAGTTCAAAAGCCGCGCAGATCATTCCCTGGCTTTCTATACCGCGAATTTTCGCTTTCTCCAAGGTGAACGGTTCGTGAGTGTCCGAATGAATATTTTGCGGAATTTTTGCGCCCGGCAGCGCCAAGGCCACCACTGCTCCGGCTTCAAAGTTAAATGCTCCGCAGACCACCGGGTAAATTTCCTTGCCCCCGCCGTCTAGTTTAATAACTCTTAGACGGTCGGCATTGGGATGTTTTTCCACGGCCAAAACCCTTGCCGCGATAATCAACGACTGAGGAGTAAAAGTATTATTTGATTTAGTTGAAAACCAGTTTTTAATCGTATCTAAAATATTCATTCAGGAAATTTAAAAAGAAATTTTGATATCAGGGCTCATTTGAAATTTGTAATTTGTAATTTAGAATTAGTATGTGTGGCAATCTTCTTGGTTGCATAAGTAGCCGCTGGTGCCAACCGGAGGGTTGTCTAAAATCGATTTTAAAGTAAAAGTATTAAAGGTATCGGCTACCTGATATAGATAGTCTTGTCCGGTTTTTGGGTCTTTTGGCAAAACGGAAACATATTCCGGGACGAGAGAGGTTTTGTATTTATCCATAGAAGGAAAAACATATTCCTGGTTTCCTGCCACATTTTTGTTTGAGTAAAGTAGCAGGGCGGAGCGCAGACTTTCTAAATCATTTTTTCTTTGGTCGTCATAAATGGCAGCTTGTTCATTTTGAGAATCTTTTTGCGCGTCAGCCGCGTGTTTTTTTATTGGTTGATTGCCAACTTCAATAAAAAACGCCAAGGTAAAATCTTTGCCGGCTGCATCCGCGGTATAGGCGTAGAGATAAGGATCTTTGTTTATCGGGTCGGCCGGGTTGGTGGCGATTTTTAAATACGGACGGATTTTGTCATACATAGTCATAAAATCCGAAGTTGCCGGGTAAGCTTTGTTGTCGGTATAGTATTTTACCAATGCCAACTCAATATTTTTAATGGTGCTGGACCTTTGTGCATCGCGATCTTGTTTAGCCTCAATAGAAGTGTCAATTCCCGACAAAGGGGAACTTGATGCTCCGGTTGGGGTTGTAGAAGATGAATTATTTGCCGGCAGATCGGTAAAGTTATACATTGGCAGTAAAACATTTTGCAAAGTAGTGATTGTCGGCTGGTGAAGTCCGGTAGATTTCATTTTTAAACCCAGCGCGATAAGTTCTTCTTTACTCATTTGTTTGCCGCTTACAATACTATAGCCACCGTTGAGAAAATCAGCGTCGTTATATTTTGGATCCTTGGCCGTATGGTTGTCTAAGGGGTTTGAGGAAAAAACTTTTACTTCGTCACCGTCGGCCAGTCCGTCCTGGTCGGAATCGGCATTGTTTGGGTCAGTATTTTGTTGAAATTCTTCGGTATTTATTAATCCGTCACGATCGGGATCGGCAGAGTCCCCGCATATAGTAGACTCCTGGCAATTAGGAAAGTAGCGAGTGCGCCATTCAGACGAAGTGGTAAAACCCTCCTGGGGTTGGGCGTCGGTAGATTCTCCGTTTGGTTTTTTGGCTCGGTCTTGGTTATTT
The DNA here is from genome assembly GCA_964520505.1 of uncultured Candidatus Saccharibacteria bacterium. Taxonomy (GTDB): domain Bacteria; phylum Patescibacteriota; class Doudnabacteria; order UBA920; family UBA920; genus PALSA-1336. Next base: position 30,534 of record CAZFQP010000007.1, read on the forward strand.
ACAATAATATTTTCGGATTTGTAGGAATTGCCGCCAAAGTAAATCACAACAAAATAAACTCCGACGCCTACAATTAACAAAATTGAACAAATAATTAATATTTTTTTGTAGCGTTTAAAAAAGTTTGTGTCAGCTTCCTCTGGTTTTAGCTGGCTTTGGGAAATCTTGACACTGGGTTCGACTAAATTTTCTGAATTTTTACTTTTTGGCATAACATTAAAAAAAACCGATTCATTTTCAGGCGAAGGCAGGCCCTCTTCGCCGGTTATCGGCTGCTGAGGATTTTTTTGTGTTAAATTGGGTTCCATTTTGTTTTTACTAAATTTTTAAATTTAAAAACGCTTCCACAAAAACTAAAAATAAAATTAAAGTTGCTTCCAGCCACCAGAATAACAAGCCTTTGGAAAGCAGGAAAAAAGATGCGGTAATTAACAAGGCTAAAAGTAGAGCTTGGCGAAAACTATTGCTTAGGTTAGCTACATAATGCCCAGGCCAGAATTTTTTTCTAAGTCCAAGGCCAATTAGGGTAAAAATTCCTAAAGAAACTAAAAACAAACTAAAATAAAAAAAAGATAAGGTTAGCCATGAGGCGCTTTGCGGGTCTGTAAAATTTATAATGCTGGCCAAAGAAAACCCGGCTAGGATAGTGCTAAAAATTATTAAAGTTAAATGTTGTCTTGGTTCGCTGACCATAAAATTATACCATAAATTTACTTTTTATGTAATTCCAGTTTTTCATATTCGCAATTATGCCGTGGAGCATTCTTATGTTCTTCCAAAAATAGGTCATACTTGACCGTATGTACAATTTTTTCCATCACTTCCAATAGTCTGGCTTTAAGTTTAATAATGTCGTCTTTGTCAGCCACGCTTTCTTCCATAAATTTATCTTCCTGCAAGTACCAGTAAGCCATTTTATTGACTTTCTCCCCCAGGTATTCTTCTGCCGCCCATTGGTATATATATAGCTGGTCTAGGTCGCCTTTGGAATTTTTACCAGGGATTTTTTCGCTGGTTTTATAATCTAATATTTCTATCCCTCCTCCCGGCATAGCGTCGGCGCGGTCAATTTTCCCGGTAAATTTATAGTCACCCAGCGGTAAATAAAAAGATTGTTCTAAATATTTTGGATCCGGCGGGTGATTTTGACAATGGCCGTAAAAGTATTTTAGCAGCTGCTTGCCTTTTTTGCGGTATTCTTCTTTTTGTTTCTTGTCCCGGTACCATTCATCTACCCAGTTCTGTTCATATAAGTCTTCCAGTAATTTAAAGTCACCGGGCAAAACAACTCCGGTTTTTTTGGAAAACAAATCCTGTTGGCTTTGGTTTTTTCTGGCGCGATATTCTTTTAAATAAAGTTCAAATGCTTTGTGAATGGTTTGGCCAAAGCTAAAATACGCGCTCCCGGGAGAAGGGAGTTTTAGGTAATATTGATATTTATATTGTAACGGGCAATTTTCAAAAGCTTTAATTGCGGAAAAAGAAAATTTGTCCGGCAAAATTTTAAATACCGCGTCTTTTTTTTGCGGCCCGGAAAAAACTACTTTGCCTGTAGCTTGGCTAATAATCCCTCCCGGGACAAGACCTGTTTCCTGCAAAAATACCGAAGGTTTTTTGGTTTTGGCCCCGCCATAATCTTTGGCCCAAGAAAGATATAACCTTGTTTTGGCTCGGGTTAAGGCGACATAGAATAAGCGACGTTCTTCCTGCAAATGGAAGTCCCCTTCCGGCAAAATGTCCTTAACTAAGGCTTCCGGTATTTCAATTTGGTCACCGCGAGCCCGAGTCGGAAAGCGTTGGTCCACCATATTTGGAATGAAGACGTATTCAAACTCCAAACCCTTAGCCGAGTGAATGGTGGAAATTTTTAAACTTTCCGGACCAAGGTTCGGGTCGAACTTAATCTGGCCTTCGTCCCCTGCTTCCATTTCCATATTTAATAAATGCAGAAAAAAGTGGAGACTTTTGTCGTTATTTTCCTGAACAAAAATTTCAGTTTTTTTATAAAATTGTTCCAACAGCTCCCTGTTTTCGACATTTTCGGCTGTATCCTGCTCAAGTTGCTGCTGGATATTTAAATCACGGATAATTTCCACAAATACTTCATTGGCTGATTTTTCTTGAGCCAGTTTAGCATGACGATGCAGGGCATCTAAGACATTACTAATTATTTTTTGGCTTACTTGGCCAATGCCCGCTGAGGCTTTAGCATTAACGAGCATTTCATAAAGCGACAAGGTTTTTTTGGCAGACTCGGCCAGCAGTTGAGCTAAATCGCGCGATGGAAGCTGAAAGTTGCTGAAATTTAACACGCGGTAAAGAGCGAAAGAGTCGTGAAAATTATTTAAACAGGAAAAATAAGCGATTAAGTCGGCAATGAGAGGTTTTTTATATAAGCCGGTATTGGCAACAAAAGTATGTGGAATACTGTATTGCGACAATATTGGCAGCAGGTCGTCGGCGGAACCGTTGCTTCTAAGTAAAATTGCAAAATCATTCCAGGTGCTTTCCGGATGTTTTTGTTTTAGTTCCAAAATTGTTTTTGCAACCAAGTTTAGTTCTTCGCTTAAGTCCTTGCCCTCTAAAATTTCTATTACGGCATTTTTGTCTTTTTGTCCCCGCAGCTGTTTATTTATTTTTAACTTGACTTCCAGCCGGTCGGGATTGTTAGCTTGAATGAAGTTATAGGCCAGGTCTAAAATTTTTTGCCCGCTGCGGTAGTTGTCTACCAAGGTGATTTGTTTGGCTTGGGCAAAATCTTCCTGAAATTTTAAGATGTTGGAAACAGAGGCACCGCGGAATTTATAAATTGATTGGTCGTCGTCACCAACCACAGTAAGGTTGTTGTGGCCGCCGGCAAGAAGCTTAATTAATTGGTATTGGGCAAAATTGGTGTCTTGAAATTCATCTACCAAAATAAATTTAAACTGGCGGCGATAGCGCTCCAAAATTTTTGGCCGTTTGTTAAAGAGTTCTAAAGTGTAGTTGATTAAATCGCCAAAATCCAGGTAATTATGCTCGGGTAATAATTTTTGGTAAACGTGGTAGGCGTTGGCAATTTCCTGGATCCGCAGGATTTCGGAGGGGTCGGATTCTGTCGTAGGGGCTGGCTTTAGCCGCCCGCTATTTGATTTCGGGCACGCAAGCGCGGTCCCTACACCTTCAGCTGCATCAAGCGATAATTTTATACCCTCGGCATATTCCAAATAAGCCTGCGGAGTTATAAGCTCATCCTTGCAGCGCGAAAAATGTTTTAGCAGTGAGGAAATGAATTTTTTAGGATTGCCTAAGGGCTTATAATAATCCAAGTCAAACTTTTCCAGATTGTTGTGGACTAAAACCCAGGCTTTAGTTTCGTCTAATAACTTAAAGTCTCCCGGCAGGCCGATATCCAGCCCGTGCTGCTGCAAAATTCGTTCGCAAAAACTGTGAAAAGTGGAAATCCACATATCATGGTAGCCTAAGGGCAATAGTAAATCCGCCCGCTCCTGCATTTCACCGGCGGCTTTTTCCGTGAAAGTTAAAGCCAAAATTTCTTCCGGCCGGCAAAGTTTTTGTTCAATTAAATATGCAATCCTTCTGGTAATAACAGTAGTTTTTCCCGTGCCCGCGCCGGCCACAATTAAAAGCGGTCCGCTTGTATGAGTAACGGCTTCCAGTTGTTGTTTGTTTAAATTTTCTAGAAGATTTCCCATGTCATTTTAGAATTACTGTTGTGATTGTGGCTTCTGATAAAACTCTAGTTAGCGTTTTCTACGAGATTTGGGTCCGTGATATTTTGGCCTGTAATAGTCGTGTAATCTGAAGGTAATTGAGTTATCGGTATGATTTTCTGTAACAATGACCAAACCCGCTTTTTCAGCAAATAATAAGGCTTTCTTTAATTTGGGATTTAAAGTATCCATCTGCCCTTTCTTTAAATTTACCCGACCGTAAACCGGCCCCCAGTATTTATATTGTTTATAAAAAAAATTTTCAAGTTCGGCTAAATGCTCTTTTTGTTCTGGACTTTCTTCGCTGGGGTCGAGTTTTTTTGACCTCAACCCTTCAATAACAATAGTGTCTCCCTCTAATTTGTAGTTAGTAGACTCATCCAATAAAGGCTTCAGGTTTTCCCATTTTAAATCAAATTCATATTCCAATTCTGGAATAGTGTAAGCAGGCTTTAAGGGGTTAAGTAGAATTTTGTCTAATACGATTTTAAATTCTTTTGTCGAAAGTTCCGGATTAACTCCTACTTCGTAGTTTGTTTTTCCTTCAAAAATCATGTGATTTTTATTTATTCAAAATAAATTTAGTCCACTGCTTCCATAAATCGATCCCCTCATCTTTGTATTTGGCCCAAAATTGAGATGGGTTAATAATTTGGATTTTTTTATATTCGCCTAAAGTAAGCAAATCATTGTCGCTGGTAATTAAATATTCCGCTTCCGCTTCGACCGCGCTTTCTAAAATTTTATTGTCTTCCGGGTCGCGGACAATATGAATCTCCCGGCGGTTTACCACCCAGTTAATTTTGTTAAACAAGTTTTGTAGCTCTTTTTGATAAGTATCGTTATCAATCAGTTGCGAAGAAATCAGCTTGTTTTCCCGTAATGTTTGCCGGTTGGCGAAAGCTTCTATTTCCCCGGCAATTACGGCGTTAATAATTCTTTTCTCAAAAGAATATTCGTCCTTAAAGCCGTTTATTAACACATTGGTATCAAGAACTATTTTCATTAGTTATCCTTTAATTTCTTCTTCCGGGTTTTCGATAATTTCGTAAACTTCTCGCGGGCCGGTAGCTTTAGATTGAACTTCAACACCCGTTTTTTTAATTAAATTAAGTTTTAGCATCTCGGCAATTATTACATCCTTCCTCAATGGACCTACTTTCATTTCTAAGCTGCTAAATCTCTTTTTGCCTGTTTCGTCAGGATTAACTTTTTTGAGTAGGTATTCATATTGTTTTTTTGCCAAGGCTCCCAAGTCCTGCGGTTCTCTTAAATTAAATTTAATTTCCCCTTCTCTGTCGGCATACAAAATTTTCCTTTGTTGTTCTTTCGGTTAAGCCGGCAGGTACTTTAAGACGAACCGCCTCGTGTTTGCCATATTGATTGTCTTTAATGCGTAAGTCCTTTTTGGCTATATCGTCCGCTTGTTTAAAAAATTCTCCCGAATCTTTCGGTGTTTTAAAAGGAGAGTCCATATCGGTTTAAATTAATTATTTTTTTGGAGTAATTTTATACCAATTATTTTTTTGGTTTATTTGTTTTGTCCTAAGTAAATCTTCCAAAGCTCTTAAAATTAAATTAGGTTGCAGGTCTTGGCTAATACTGTTGGAGTTTAATCCTAAAATTTCCCCTTTATTGTGAACCATACCATCGCCAAGTAAATTTAAAATCATTTCAAAAATTTTAGACTGGTGTTCGGCGTAAATTATTTCAGCCTCATGTCTTCGGCTTTCAGAAAAATTATCCATCTTTAACCTCGCCCGCCTTTTATCGGCATTAAATATTTTCTCGGATTCTCGTCTAAGTCTATAAAATAGTCGGTGAGCTCTTTTATTTTGCCGCTACAGCTCTTACCAAAAGCCACGGTTTCGGTAAATTGGCCTGACATCTGCAAATATTCCAGCAACGGGGCGTAGTCGCCGTCGCCGCTGCATAAAACCACTACGTCCAGTTTGTTCATTAGCTTAACAATATCCATGGCAATGCCTACGTCCCAATCCCCTTTTTGATGCCCGCCGGCAAAGGTTTGCAACTCTTTGCGCTTAACTTCAAAACCGGCTTTTTCCAAAGCTTCAAAAAAACTTTCTTCTTCCGGCATATTAGCCTCTACCACGTAAGCAATGGCGCGGATTAATTTTCTGTCAGCCACGGCCGCGTTTAACACCTCGTTAAACTTTACCCGCGCCTGATAAATATTCCGCGCGGAATAATACAAATTTTGCACGTCTACAAACACTCCAACTCTCTGGTCTGCATTTCGGATAGACATAAAACTACATACCTTCTAATTTTACTAATCCTACAAATGACTACAAATGCTCCGCAGAATTATGTAAATTATTAATATTTAAAACTCGTTTAGGGCTAATACGTTTATCTCTAAAATTCACCAATAGACCAAGTGAAAAACCGGTTTGGTAAAGGTATCTTTTAATTTGATTATAATGTTCTGACGTTAAAAATGGGACTGCTTTAAATTCAATAATTATTTTATCGTCAATTCCAAAATCAACAATATTCCCGGAATCCCCAATTCTTAATTCACGTTTGTATTGAACAGCGCGCTCTTTTAATTTTTGTTCAAATAAATCACAGTATTGTTTTTCCCGCGCAAATGAACCTAATTCCTTATGAACTTCAAAAAGTATGCCACCGATTTTATAACTCAAGTCCTTATATAGAACTTTATCTTTTTGAATTATGTTTGATGGTACGGAATTAGTAGTCATTTGTAGATTCGTATTTTTTGAAGTTTTGTAGATTTAGTCCAACAATTTTTCTACTTGTGGCTCTTTGGCTTCTTCCAATTTTAAAGATGACGCATTGGTTATGCTGGTTTTGAGCTTGGCGAAATCATTTACCACCGTACCCATAGTGTTGCCGGCATTTTTTATGTGGTTGCCTAGCACGTCTAAGTTGCGTCCAAATTTATCGCTTTCTTGTTTTATTCCGGCGATCATAGCGAGTATTTGTTGAGCGGCCTGGTTGACTTTTTGTCCCCGCAAAGAAAGCAAAATTATTTGCAAATGATGGTACAAAGTGTTAGGGCTGACAAAGTAAACTTTTTTATCGCGGCCATAAGTTAAGGTATTGCTGTCGTCCAAAACTTCACTGAACACTCCTTCCGAAGGAATATACATAAGAGCGAAGTCAAAAGTGTTTTCCTGGGGTAAAATATATTTTTTATGGATTTCGTCAATGCGTTTTTTTACATCTTTCAAAAAAGTCTTTTTTAGAGCCTCAGTGGCTTCTTCCGTGGTAGCTTCTTTATACAGCCGAAAATTTTCCATACTAAACTTGCTATCTATGGGCAGAATTTTTTCTCCCACAAAAATTATAGCGTCTACCACCTCGCCATTTTTAAATTTATGTTGAATTTCAAAACCGCTCTTAGGCAGGGCTTGTGAGAGCATATTTTCCAGCATCTCTTCGCCAAAATTGCCACGCAGTTTTGGGCTAGCTAGAGTTTCTGTTAAACGTCGGATATCCGGACCGACTTGGGAAATGCCACCAAGTTCTTTGGTTAACTGGGAAATTACGCGTCCGGCGTTGTCCAACCTTTCGTTTATGGCTTTATTTGTCTCATTAATGCTTTTTTGTACCCCTTCGCGGGTGGAATCAGTCCCCTGTTTTATTTCCTTCATCCACTCCATCATTATTTTTAGGGATTGGTCGTCCGCAGGTTTTTCCGAGCTCTTCTGCATTTTAAGGATTAAAAATATAGCCACAGCCATACCCAAGGTTAAAAGTCCGATAAATATGTATAATATTATTGTTTGCATTAAGTTTTCTATATAAATTTCAAAGCTATTCTTATTGGTAATTATACCAAAATTCAGCTAAAATTAAAAATATTCTGGGTTATTATGGTATTTATAGCTTAGAAACAAAATAAGGATTTTAACGATATAGAAATTAAGAAACTATGAACCTCATTGACGCGGTAAAAAAGGCGCAACAGGGTGATGTAGAAGCTTTTGGGTGGTTATATGACGAGTTTGCCCAACGGATTTTTCGTTACGTCCGACTAAAGGTGCAAAATAAGCAGCAAGCTGAAGATCTACTGCAGGAAGTTTTTGTGAAGGTTCATAGCGGTTTAAAAACTTTGCGGATTGAAGATTTAAATTTTTCCGCCTGGATATACAAAATTGCCAGCAATACCATTAATGATTATTTCCGCAAAAATTACCGCAGTCCAAATTTGGTTCCTATAGAAGATCATCCCGATTTGCCCTCCTCCATCTCCATAGAAAAGGAATATATGCTTACCGGAGAAAAAGAAACTTTAAGAAAAGCTCTCTTGAAACTCCCGGAAAATTATCGGTCGGTGTTGCAATTGCGATTTGTGGAAGATTTTACCCTGGCGGAAACCGCACAAATATTAAACAAGAGCAATTTAGCTGTCAGGCTTTCCCAACATCGAGGAATTAAAAAGTTGAAAGAAGTTTTAAAAGAATTTTATGATCTGGAATACTAATAAATTTAATAAACTGATTTTAGCACTTCGGTCTTTGCGAAATAGCGGAGATGTTTTAAGTGAGTCCGAATTGTCTGCCATCAAGCAAAAAATCTTTTTGTCCTTTACCGTTGAAACAAAATCTTCCCCGGCGCGATTAACTTGGGCAGAAAGGAAAGAAAAGATTATGAAATATATAATTAGTATTTTGGTGGGGCTTTCTTTGGTTGGCGGAACCGCTTTTGCTTCAAGTGGTTCAAAGCCCGGCGATTTACTTTACCCGATAAAAAGAGCGAAAGAGAAAGTTCAGTTGACTGTCGCGGCCTCTTCAGAATCAAAAGCAAACTTACAAGCTTCTTTTGCCCAGGAGCGATTAAGCGAGCTAGAAAAATTAGAGGCAAAAAATAAATCCTTGCATACTAACTCAACATCAACCCGAGTCTCGAATTCCCGAATAAACAATGACGAGGGAAAAGAAAAAGAATTTAAAGCCGAGGCTAAGGTTGAGGTGCAAAATGCTGTTAGCGTTTTGCAAAAGTTGAAAATAGATTTGGAAAATAAAGGCAACACAGAGGGAGCCAAGGCTGTGGCTAAAAATATTTCCCGTCTGCAATCTAGGGCAAAGGATCATAATATAAAAATTGAAGTCGGTAAATCAGGAGACGGTGCAGAAGACGAAGACCGCGAAAGTCGGGGCAGTACAGTCGGTTCCGGCTCGTCCACTCCTGCCACTACTAGCCCACCCAGAGCAGAAAGGGAAAATAGACGTTCCAAAAGGTCAGAGTCTGATTTTAAAGACGAAAATAAACAAAAGGGTAGAGAAGATTTTGAGGACGATGCTAATGACGACGACCGTTCTGGCAATGGTATTCCTCCCGTTGTTATTACCCCAACTTCTTCACCATCAACTTCATCCCAAGCCCCAACAGTAGCCACTTATACTATGGTTCAGGTTCAGGCAGCCAATACAGCTTCCAAATGTTGGAGTGTGATTTCCGGAAAAGTATATAATCTAACTTCGTGGATTAGCCAGCATCCCGGCGGTTCATCGGCCATTTTAGGTCTGTGTGGTAAAGACGGTACCGCTGCTTTTACCGGCCAACACGGTGGCCAGGCCAGGCCGGCCAGCGAACTAGCAGGATTTTACATTGGCAATTTAAAGTAGCGGCTCGAGCAGCTTGATTGCCTATAATTTAAAATGACACGATTTTAACGGCCGTTAAAATCGTGTCAGTAAGGTGAATTGAAAAATTTATTATTTCTCCGGACTTGACAAATTATCACTCTTGGGTGTAGAGTGATAATAGATAAGTAATGGTTCAACTGTGGCAGGCGGAGGTTAGGAGGGGGATTACTTATATTTAAGCCGAGCTTAATGTTTTAATCCTCCCCTAGCCTTCCTCTGCCAGGTTGACCCAAAAGGAGAAAACTTATGGTCAATTTAATACCCAGGAGTTTTTTTGAAACTCCCCGCTTCCCAGGCATCTGGGAAGATGAAAGTGATTTTTGGAGCCTGGCAAACCAAAATTCCGGCTTAGCGGTTTCCGAAGATCAAAATAATGTATACATAGAAGCCCAAATTCCTGGAGTAGATCCGGACAAGGTCGAAGTAACTTTCGACAAAGGCATGTTGTGGATCAAGGGACAGCAGGAGCAGGAAGAAAGCAACAAGAAATACTACCGCAAAGCAGCAAACTCTTTTTCCTATCATGTCCACGTACCGGAAACAGTAGATGCCACCAAAGAACCGGAAGCAGTTTGCAAAAACGGCGTAATGAAAGTGACGTTTGCCAAACAGGCTGAAGTTCAGCCAAAGAAAATAGCAGTGAAAAAAGAGTAATTTCCAAAAGACCTTCAAATTTTGAAGGTCTTTTGTTTTGTGAAAATTTTTGATATACTCAAGCCCTGATTGCGAATGGAGGCAAAATGAAGCAGAAAATTGCGCCGGCAGACAGGGTTGAGTTTACGAGACGGATTGAGATAACTATAAAAAAACCCCCCGCGCATCTAAAAGTAAGAATCAAAACCAGGCCGGAAACCGTAAGAAGCGTTTTGGGCAAGAAGGCCTTTAGCATACCTCGCAAGCGGGTTGGGCCAACAGGGATCCCCTATTCAATGCAGGATATGTTAAATATCTTGCTGAAAAATATATTCGAGGCTCTAAAAAGACATGGCCGAGACGCGTGCTTTAGCGTCAAATCAGGACAATCCTGTTTGAAAGCGGTCATCCCGCTAAAGTTAAAGCCATCCAAGCATTCTGGTTAGGCGCTATTTGGGCCGGGCAACTAACGTTGCCCGGCCTCATTCGTTGTTGACCAAAGCATCTTTGTAACATATACTTGCTGTATTGGCTTGTATCCACAGAAGTCATTGACCACTTAATGCTGCTGCCGAGGATATAGGTATTGCAGTGAAAGGGACTTGATATGTCAGACGAACCAACACCTACACCAGTTGTGGCTCCAACCGAACCGGTTGCAGCTCCTGAAGCTGTAGAAACCAAGCCAGCTGAAGAAACACCAGCCGACAAACAAACCACCTATTCTCAATAATCTGGTGAATATAAAAGCTAATTAAAAACCACTAATTATATAATTAGTGGTTTTTAATTTATGTGGTGACTTCTGCTTGCTAGAACCAACTTGCCCTCCAAAGCCTTGGCGAAGGAGGGAGCAGCTAGGGCTGTCGACTGATTTACTTAAAAACTTAGAGATATGCACCACAATCATTCTGAGTGGTTTGAGGTGCCTAAATTTGCTAAAAAGGTTTATTTAGAAAGGCTGTAGCGAGCCTGATACGCTTTTTAGTTGATCCGAAGCAGTTTTTCCTTCTTGATAAAATGCGTCAAAAAAAAGTTTATCATTTTGGTCGTGATCATAAAAATCCGCAATGGAGCCGCTTTGGTAAAGATTAAAGTATAAAGTTTGATTCTTTTTTGAGTTCCGTATTTGTTTAAATGTTTCCTGATGTATTTCTCCCCCGGGTATTTTCCAATCTGATTGCTTTACTAACATTACTTCGATATATTGTTGTCCCCGGATAGGAAAATCTTTAGTATTGACGAGCTTTAAATAAAGCAGGGGCTTAGGTGAAAAATTTGATTTCGCGCCCTGTTCAATTTGCCAATTACTTGCGTAAGAAAATTTAAACCCCCATTCTTTATTTTCGTAAGTCTGGACATCGGATTTTTGCTCGCTGACTGTTGGCGGGCTTGAGGACGATTCAATATTTATATTTGCAGCACTGGGGTCTTGATAGGAGGATTGCTTGGAGGAGCTGCATCCCGCAGCCAACAATACGACCGCAAATAAACTAAGTGTAAATTTTTTCATAGTTGATATGGTTATAATAAATTTATTCTAATTATACATCTGTCTGTAAAATAGTTCGAGCCCGCCTGGGTATAATCAAAAACCACCAATTCTAATTGGTGGTTTTTGATGGCGGGACCGGCGGGGCTCGAACCCGTAACCTCTCGCGTGACAGGCGAGTGCTCTAACCAATTGAGCTACGGTCCCATATTACTAATGTCTTTTTCTGGTGCCGGAGAGAGGAATTGCACCTCTGACCTTGGGCTTATGAGTCCCACGCTCTAACTAACTGAGCTACTCCGGCCAAAGTTTACCAAGGGTACTGAATTTTAAAAAATCTCTCGGACAGAGAGAAAAATCTGTCACGATTTTTACGTTGTGAAATTTTATCGCTTTCGCAACCACGGACTAACCAACTTTTTGACTGGTCCGTGGTTGCGGGACCCGGACTCGAACCGGGAACCTCAAGGTTATGCATACCACTACAACTTTAATTGCTTCCTAAATTGTAGGAATTTGTGGTCTGGACTTTCTCTTCGCCCTAGCTTTCGCCTTAGGCGCTTGCCGTTAAGTCTCTACACCTTCCCCACTGCGTTTTTACACACGTTTGGGGCTTGGCTCGGGATTACCATCTTACAGGCTTCCCCGAATTTGACAAGTTATCACGCCAAGATTTCTCTCGGCGCAGCCCATCTGAGCCTTGCGAGCTGCCAATTGCTCTATCCCGCGATATAACTAAACTTCATATAGTATACTTAATAATCCTTTGTTTGGCAAGGCCACTTTGGTAAAAACAAAACAAAAACCATCCAAATTTTTGGGATGGTTTTTGGTGTCTCGATATAATCGCGACGCAAAGCGAGATTAAGCGCGCTTCTTAGAGGACTTTTTGGAAGTCTTCTTTTTGGCGACTTTCTTCTTTGCTTTTTTCTTTGCAGCCATTTGGGCTAGTCTCCCTGAAGAGCGACTAATTTTGGTCAACTCTTCTTAATTTTCTACCATCCCGATAAATCGGGAGTGAGTAGTAAGACAATATATTTTCTGTGAGCCCTCTTTATGGGCAGTCTGTATTTCTATTTCTGTTTGAATTTGTGTTTGCAATCAAATATTTTTTGCTTGCAAAGTAGTGCCTCCAATATTTTCGTTTCCGTAATGAATATTTTTTACCTTAAATTTATTTTACCGCTATTTAAATTTATTGTCAAGAAGATTTTTGTCTTTAATAAGTTTTTGCAATAACAAATTATTTTTTTTATTAGTAACTTTATTTAATTCTTTTTTAATTCGATTGATTGTTAAAGAATCGATCAAGTAAAAATATTTTTTTATGGCGACAAACGATTTTTTTTCAATCGAAAAGTTTAAAACTAATGCTAATCGTAATGCTCTTATTATTCTCAGTGGATCTTCTTTAATCCTTTTTTCGGGCACGCCAATAAACCTTAGTTGTTTTTTAGCAATATCCTTTAGTCCTTGTTGAAAGTCTAAAATTTCCCCATTTTTTACGCTTAAATATAAGGCATTTACTGTGAAGTCTCGTCTTTCACTGTCTTTTTTAGGACTATTAATATATACAATTTTTGGATACCGAGTCTTAGAAGAGAGGTCTTGGCGGAAAGTGGTAATTTCCAGTTGCATGTCCCCTTGTTTGGCCAAGACAACGCCAAATTTTTTGTAGGCTAAATCAGTTGAAATTTTATTTTTTATTAAGCAATTGGCAACTTGTTCAGGTCTGGCATTGGTGCTAATGTCGATATCAGTAACATTTTTATGCAGTAATAAATCGCGCACACTGCCGCCGGTGTAGTAAACATGAGAAAAGTTTTCCACAAGCAGTTTGCAGATTTTAGTACTAAATTTTTGCAAAGGAGTTTTTTGGGGGAATAAAATTTTCATAAAAAAAGATACTTCCGCTCCTCGCGAGAAGTATCTTTTGCAATTGTTCTCAGCAAGGCGCTTGAATAGAACAATATTATTTTAGCATACTTAATCTTTAAACACACTTTCGCCTGCCAGAGGATTTTTACGGTGGGAATGTTTGCGCTTAATGTTAATTCTACCCAAACTTCTTTCCAGTGCGGCGGCGACTTTGGCGTACTCTTCATCTGAAAGTTTTTGTTCGGACAAGGCTTTTTTAGCTCTTTCGCGGGCTTCTTCGGCGCGTTTTTCGTCAATTTCATGCTGGTGTTCGGCGGAATCGGCCAAAACAGTAACCTGATTGCCGGTATTTACTTGCACAAAGCCGCCTGAGACGAAGATAAAAAATTCATCTTTATTAGTTTTGGCGTGAAGTTCTCCCGGTATTAAAGTTGCCACCATGGCGGTATGACCCGGTAGAATGGTAATTTGTCCTAAAGTTGTCGGGCAAGTCAAACTAACCAGTTCCTGGTCTAAAACTATACGTTCAGGGGTTACGAGTTTAAAATTGATAGTGTTCATATATCTCTCTCTACTAAATACTAAAAAGTACTAAAGGTACGAAATCTATTTTTCTAGATTAACTATTCTTTTATATTTTACTCCGGTTTTTGTAAAGTTTGCTAAAATTCCTAATTTTAAATTTAATGCCTTAAGGTATTCGGAGACTTGTTTAATGTTTTTCAATCCATAATTTTCGTGTTTTTTTATCTCCAGGATAATTTTAGATTCACCTATTTCAATTAGAAAATCTAGGTAGTATACGCCAATAAATTTATTATCGTAATACAATTTGACCGGAAATTGTTGGGTGTATTTAATACCCGCTGATGCAAGAGCAATAGAAACGGCTTTCTGATAATGTTTTTCCAGGAGATCGCCACCCAACTCTTTAAATACTTTATAAATAATTCCAATAATCCTATAACATTCGTCTTTATAGACTAAATCATCACGGAGCATTGTTTTTATTTTAGTAATTTTAGTACTATTTCGTATTTAGTAGACCTGTTATTTAACCTGCTCAATGCTTCCTTTCATATAGAATGAGGCTTCCGGCTTGTCGTCGTATTTTCCGGCCAAAATGTCTTTAAAGCTTTTTACGGTTTCTTTCAACGGAACGTATTCGCCTTTGGTGCCGGTAAAAATTTCCGCCACAGAGAACGGCTGGGACAAAAAGCGCTGGATTTTTCTGGCTCGGGCGACAATTATTTTGTCTTCTTCCGGCAATTCTTCCATACCCAAAATGGCAATAATATCCTGCAAATCCTTGTAGCGCTGCAAAGTTTTTTGCACGCCACGGGCAACTTCGTAATGTTCAACCCCGACAATGTTCGGATCCAAAATTGTAGACGAGGAATCCAAAGGATCCACCGCCGGATAAATACCCAATTCAGTTAAAGCGCGGGAAAGCACCACAGTGGAATCTAAGTGGGCAAAAGTTGTGGCCGGGGCCGGGTCAGTTAAGTCGTCGGCCGGTACGTAAACCGCTTGCACGGAAGTAATAGAACCTTGGTTGGTAGAGGTAATTCTTTCTTGCAACTCACCCATTTCAGAAGCCAAAGTTGGTTGGTAACCTACCGCGGAAGGAATACGTCCCAAAAGCGCGGACACTTCACTGCCGGCCTGGGTAAAGCGGAAAATGTTGTCTACGAACAAAAGCACGTCTTGTTTTTCTTCGTCGCGGAAATATTCAGCCATAGAAAGGCCGGACAAAGCCACACGAGCGCGGGCTCCGGGTGGTTCATTCATTTGCCCGAATACCATTGCCAGCTTGTCTATAACTTTAGCATCTTTCATTTCATGGTAAAGGTCATTTCCTTCACGGGTTCTCTCTCCTACCCCGGCGAATACAGATACACCACCATGCGCCTTGGCAATGTTGTTAATCAATTCCTGAATAACAACTGTTTTTCCTACACCGGCACCTCCGAACAAACCGACTTTACCACCCTTGAGAATTGGACAGATAAGATCTATAACTTTAATTCCTGTTTCTAGGATTTCGGTTTTGGTTGATTGGTCGGTAAATTTCGGGCTGGGGCGATGGATGGTATATTTTTTATCTGTTTTCGGGTTTTCCTGGCCGTCTACCGCTTCTCCAAGTACGTTAAAAATGCGTCCTAACGTCTGTTTGCCGACCGGGACTGAAATGCCGGTACCGGTATCTTTAACTTCCATACCGCGCTTAAGGCCGTCTGTGGAAGACATAGCCACAGTGCGCACTACGCCACCCGGAAGCTGCTGTTGGACTTCCAAAGTGAGCTTATTTTTTTCCATTTGGATTTCCAGAGCGTTGTAAATCGCCGGCAAGTCCTTTTCAAACTTGACGTCAACCACCGGCCCGATAACTTGTGATATTGTTCCTTTGTTCATAATATATTCCGATCTACAGATTTTCTGATTTTACAGATGCCTGCAGATGATTAATGTTCAAAATCCTTTGAGGTTTTAAATATTTCGCTCTAAAATTTACTAAAATTGCTAACTTTAAATTTGTTTGATGTAAATATCTTTGCACTTGTTCAAAGTCTTCTTTCTGAGAAAATGGCTTTGCCTTGAGCTCTAAAATTATTAAGTCCCATAAAATGAAATCCGGAGTGTCTTTAATGTCGCTAATTTTTAACTCTCTTTTATAAGGTATTCCGTTTAATTTTAACTTTTCTTCTAACTTATCGCCGTACTGTTTTTCTTTGGCAAATCTTCCCAATTCATTGTGGACGGAAAATAAAAATCCTCTAAGCGCGTAGGTTTGGTCTTTATATAAAAATTCATTATTTGGCATATGTTTGAATTTTTATATCTGTAGTTATCTGCAAAATCTGTTCATCTGTATATCTGAATAATTATTCTAGTGCTATTCTGCCCGCGGTAATTTCCGCTAGCTCAGTGGTTATTTTGTTCTGCCTTAATTGATTATAGGTCAGGGTGTAATCGCTAATTAAATCTTCCGCGGCTTCAGTGGCATTCTTCATGCTCACCATGCGGGCGGAATGTTCTGAAGCGTCCGATTCCAAAATAGCTTGATAGATTTGGCTTTCAATAATTCTGGGAAGCAGATTATCTAAGACCAAGTGTGGGTCAGGTTCAAATAAGTATTCGCCGTGGATGTCTTTTGGAGTAACGAAGTGAGAATCTTTTATATAACTTTGAGCAAAAGGCAATAACTGTTTGGCGGTTGGCTTTTGCGTGACGGTAGAAATAAATTTGTTATAAACAATGGAAATGAATTTATATTCCCCTGTTTTGTATAAGTCGCTCACTAATTTGGCCAGTGGGTAAACGCTTTCTACAGTCGCCAATGAATCGCTTTTGGGGAAATCTGCTGCTAAGTTCTTATTGAATCTAACAGCAAATTCTTTAATTTTTCTGCCCATCACGTAAAGTTCAGCTTTAACGTTTTCTACGGCAGTTTCGGTTTCGGTAACTTTGTTGGCCAGGTTAGTATTAAAACT